>JBKEAH010000023.1:0-20738 GCA_047972065.1 Desertimonas sp. | reverse complement strand
GGTGACGTGGGCGACCACCCCGGCCAGGTCGATGGCGGCCTCGATGCCCGAGTTACCGCCGCCGATGACCGCCACCCGCTTGCCCTTGAACAGGGGTCCGTCGCAGTGTGGGCAGTAGGTGACGCCCTTGTTGCGCAGCTCGGTCTCGCCGGGGACGCCCATCTGGCGCCAGCGGGCCCCGGTCGCCAACACCACGGCACGAGCCTCGAGCGTCGCACCGCTGGCGAGCTCGACGGTGGCGAGGCCACCGTCGTCGGTGGCCGGTGTCAGGGCGACCACCTGTTGACGGTCCATCAGGTCGACGTCGTACTCGCGGACGTGTGCCTCGAGGGCGGCGGCCAGCTTGGGGCCCTCGGTGTAGGGGACGGAGATGAGGTTCTCGATCGACATGGTGTCGAGGACCTGGCCGCCGAAGCGGTCGGCGACGATGCCGGTGCGAATGCCCTTGCGCGCCGCATAGATCGCAGCCGATGCCCCGGCTGGCCCGCCGCCGACGACGAGCACGTCGAAGGGCTCGCGGTCGGCGAGTTCGGCGGCGGCGCGCTCGGCGGCCCCAGCGTCGAGACGATCGACGATCTGCTCGATCGTCATCCGGCCCGACTCGAAGGGCTCGCCGTTGCGGAACACCGTCGGCACCGACAGCACGCCGCGCGCCTCGGTCTCGTCACGGAACAGGGCGCCGTCGATGGCGACGTGAGTGATGTTCGGGTTGAGGACGCTCATCAGGTTGAGCGCCTGCACCACGTCGGGGCAGTTCTGGCAGCTGAGCGAGAGATAGGTCTCGAAGTGGTGGGTGCCCTCGAGGTCCTGGATCCGTTGCAACAGCTCGGGGGCCGCCGTCGACGGGTGCCCGCCGACCTGCAGGAGGGCGAGCACGAGCGACGTGAACTCGTGACCCATCGGGATCCCGGCGAAGCGAACCTCGACGTCGGTGCCGAGACGGCGGATGGCGAACGATGGGCGGCGGGGGTCATCACCGTCGCGACGGACGCTGACCTGGTCCGACAGCTCGGCGATCTCGTCGAGCAGCCCGACCAGTTCGGTCGACTTGGGCCCGTCATCGACGCTGGCGACCAGCTCGATGGGCCGGGTTACCTTGGTCAGGTACCCGCGCAGCTGCTCGGCCAGCGAGGCGTCGAGCATGGTCGGACGGCCGCTCAGATCTTGCCGACGAGGTCGAGCGACGGGGCCAGGGTCTCGTCGCCCTCCTCCCACTTCGCCGGGCAGACCTCGCCGGGGTGCGACCGGACGTACTGGGCGGCCTTGACCTTGCGCAGCAGCTCGACGGCGTTGCGGCCGATGCCCTCGGCGGAGATCTCCATGAACTGGATGACCCCGTCGGGATCGACGAGGAACGTCGCCCGGTCGGCCAGGCCCTGACCCTCGCGCATCACACCGAACGCGTTGGTGATCGCACCGCTGGCGTCGCCGAGCATCGGGTACTGGATCTTGCCGATGGTGTCGGAGGCGTCGTGCCACGCCTTGTGGGTGAAATGCGTGTCGGTCGACACCGAGTAGATCTCGACCCCGAGCCGATTGAAGTCGGCATAGCTCTCGGCGAGGTCGCCGAGCTCGGTCGGGCAGACGAACGTGAAATCGGCTGGGTAGAAGAAGACGACGGCCCACTTCCCGGCCAGGTCGGCGCTCGAGACGTCGACGAAGTTGCCCTGATGGAACGCGGTGGTGGCGAACTCGGGAATCTGGGTGTTGACGGTCGGCATCGGGTCGCTCCAGGGGGAAGGAGAAGGGGGTTGACGTGGGCCAGGGTAGATCCGGATCGCGGATCTCCATCCGGCGAGCCGATCGGTTCTATCGATCGGCCCGATCGATGAGAGCCATAGCTCGAACGCCGACGCCGCGCCGGTGCACGGCCACGCCGGTCGGGCTCCCATGACGAAGAAACCCGCCCCTTGCGGAGCGGGTTTCTGGTCATCTACCAGGGTCGGGCTGGGGAGATTCGAACTCCCGACCTCTTGACCCCCAGTCAAGCGCGCTAACCAAGCTGCGCCACAGCCCGTGGACGGGGGGAGCCTATCGGCGCGCCGGCCGCAGCGATCCGTCGACCGGTGGAGACCGCTTCCACCGCGGGAGGGGTGCGACCGGGCCCGCCGGCGGCGACCATGGCCCACATGACCAGGCACTTCTCGATCTCCTACAGCCGCCCGATGAGGTTGCTGGCCAGGGTCCTGCTGATTGGGCCGAACCGCTCGGGCGTTGCCATCGACACCGACACGGTGCGAGTCTGGATGGGATGGGGGTTCCGGGCCACCCTCCGGCGTGACACGGTGCACGCCACCCGGCTCGACCGACGGGTGATCAGCCGGGGCGTCCACGGCTGGCGCGGACGCTGGCTGGTGAACGGCGCCGCCGACGGGCTGGTCCGTCTGACCATCGAACCGCGTCAGCGGGGCTGGACGGCGGGCATCCCGTTGTCACTGCGCGAGGTAACCGTCAGCGTCGAGGATCCCGAGGGGCTGCTCGCCGCGCTGTGAGACGACCTTCGGGTCGCCAACCCGCCGGCTCGCTCAGAGCTGACCGGTGATCAGCTGCCAGAGCCGCCACCCGAGGTAGGCGACGAGCAGCACGACGGTGAGCTTGAAGTGCCACGGCACCGACTCGTCGCCCCCCGGCCCGTCGGGATCATCGGGGCCGGTCTCGGGGTCGGGGGCCAACAGGTCGTTGTCGCAGGCCGGGCAGTGGCCCTCGGGCGTCATCGCCGAGGGGGCGTAGTACCGCTCACAGTCATCGCACCATGGCATCGCCGACGCCTCAGGAGCTCTTCTTGCGGACGCGCAGCTTGAGCGGGGTCGAGCCGAACTCGAACGCCTCACGAATCGATCGTTCGAGGTAGCGCAGGTAGGGGGCCGGGAGCTCCCGGTTGGTGAACAACGTGAACGTCGGTGGGTCGGTCGCACCCTGCACGGCGTAGAGCACCTTGGCACCACCGCCGGCCGGCTGACGCTGCTGGGCGTCGGCGATCACCCGGTTGACGTCCTTGGTCGGTACCCGCCGGTGGTACTGCCCGATCGCGTCGTGGAGAACCGGGCGCAGCTTGTGCACCCCCTTGCCGGTCAGCGCCGAGATCTTCAACACCGGCGCATCCCCGATGAACGCCAGCTTGCGCGACAGCTCGCCGAGCACGGCAAGTCGGTCATCGGGATCGTCGATCAGCTCCCACTTGTTGAGCAGCACCAGGATCGGGCATCCCGCGGCGTCGATGCGTTCGGCCAGCCGCTGGTCCTGGCCGGTGACGCCTTCGGTCGCATCGACGACCAGCAGGGCGATGTCGGCGTCGTCGATGGCGCGCAGCGCCCGCACCAGCGAGTAGTACTCGGCCGAGTCGTCGATCCGTGACCGGCGGCGCATCCCCGCCGTGTCGACGAAGACGATCGGGCCGTCCTCGGTCTCGACCAGCGTGTCGATCGCGTCGCGGGTGGTGCCGGCCAGATCGTGGACGACCGAGCGGTCCGATCCGACCAGACGGTTGAACAGCGTGCTCTTGCCCACGTTGGGGCGCCCGACGATGGCGACGCGCGGCGGACGCGGATCGCCGGGGGTCCACGGCTCCTCGACGATGTCGTCGCCCGGCACCGGCACGTCGGTTGGCAGGTCGTCGCCCACGTCGCCGTCAACCGGGAACCGGCTGATCACCACGTCGAGGAGGTCGCCGGCCCGGCGGCCGTGGAGGGCGCTGGTCGGGTAGGGCTCACCGAGCCCGAGCGCCATGAACTCCCACCGCTCGTCCTCGCGCCGGACGTTGTCGGACTTGTTGGCGACCACGATCACCTCGACCCCGCTGCGTCGCAGCCAGCCGGCCACCGCCTCGTCGTCGTCGGTCATGCCGACCGCGGCGTCGACGACGAACAGCACGACGTCGGCCTCGGTGACCGCCGTCTCCACCTGGCGGCTGACCTTGGCGTCGAGCTCGCCGCCGCCGGGCATCCAGCCGCCGGTGTCGATCACCCGGAACGGTACGCCGAGCCACTCGGCCTCGAGCTCCTTGCGGTCACGGGTGATGCCGGGGCGGTCCTCGACGATCGCCGCCTGCTCACCGAGGATCCGGTTGAACAGCGTGCTCTTGCCGACGTTGGGGCGCCCGACGATCACCACGACCGGCAGAGCGTGGGTCGCCTCGCTCACTGCCGCCCCCCGTCGTGAGCGATCTGGGGAACGCTCGTCGCGGAATCCGCAACTGAGCTTCCCCCGTTCGAGGGGGCGGACGAACCGCGCCCGGATCGACGGAGTTCCAGCGCGGCACGCAGCGCGTGGCCGTCGGTGGCGATCACCTCGACGGGTCGGGGCAGGTCGGCCACCGTCATCCCATCGAGGAAGCGGCCGTCGTCGGACAGGCACACGTCGGGTAGCAGGTAGCGATGGCCAGTGGGCTCGACGGCGAGCGTGCGCGCCAGGTCCTCGCCCACCATCAACCCGGTCACGCCCGTGTTGCCGCCGAAGAACTCGTTGACCACGGGGATCACCCGCACGTCGTGGCGAGCCAGCTCGGCGATCAAGGGAGCGATGACGGGCGCCCCGAGCTCGCCGGACAACACGCCCACCGGGGCGTCCCGTCGGGTACCCAGGCTGACCGCGGCCACGGTGGCCGACGATCGCAGCGCGGTGTAGGCGGTCGGATTGGGTGGTGCACAACCGTCGACGGCGGCGAAGAACCCACGTTGCACCCCGGTGACGGTGTCGGCGGTGCCGTGGAACTCGGCCTCGAACGTCCTCGCCATCCCGATGCCGTCCTCGTGCATCGAGAACCCGTCGTAGCGCTCGGCGGCCGGGAACGGCCGCTGCGCCATCAGGTAGTACTCGTCGGCGGCGTGGACCAGCCGACGACCGAGGACGGTCCGGTAGACCTCCTGCCAGTCCTCGACGGTGTCGATCACGGCGGCCGCCTCGGCGACGCTGTGGCGGCGCATGGCGGCCTCGGGATTGAACCGGGAGATGCCCAGCGGCACCACCGCCACCGTGGCCAGCTCGGGGTACTCGTCGAGGACTCCGGCCAGCGTGTCGTCGAGCACGGCACCGTCGTTGACACCCGGGCACACCACGATCTGGCCGCGCACCTCGATTCCGTGGTCGAGCAGGGCCCGCATCCAGCGCAGGCTGGTCGCACCTCGCGGGTTGCGCAGCATGTCGGCCCGCCGCTGCGGGTCGGTGGTGTGGATGCTGACGTGGAGCGGCGACAGGCCCTCGGTGACCACGCGCTCGAGGTCGGCCTCGGTGAAGCGGGTCAGCGTCGTGAAGTTCCCGTAGAGGAACGACAACCGGTAGTCGTCGTCTTTGAGGTAGAGGCTGCGGCGCAGCCCCTTGGGCAGCTGATAGATGAAGCAGAACTCGCAGTGGTTGTCGCACGTGCGCACCCGGTCGAACAGCGCGCTGGATACCTCGGCCCCGAGCGGTTCGCCGGCCCGCTTGCTGATCGAGACGTCGAGTCCGAGGCCGTCGCGTTCGACGTCGAGATCGAGTTCGTCCTCGTCGGTCCACAACCGCCACTCGATGACGTCGCGCGGGGCGCGCCCGTTGACCGCGAGCACGGCGTCGCCGGCGCGCAGACCGGCGTGAGCCGCCGGTGAGGCCGGCGCCACGGACACGACGACGGGGGCAGACATGGCCGAGCCACGATACCGACCGCCAGCTTCACCACCCGAGTATCGGGTGCAGCAACGCTCGTTAGCCTCGGGGCCGATGGTCGACCGGGTACTGCTCGCCGAGCCACGCGGCTTTTGTGCCGGGGTGGAGATGGCGATCAAGGCGTTGGCCTGGATGGTCCGCAGCTTCGAACCGCCGGTGTACTGCTACCACGAGATCGTCCACAACAAGGTGATCGTCGAGCGCTTCCAGCGCCAAGGGGTCGTGTTCGTCGACGACATCGCGCAGGTGCCACCCGGCACCCCGATCATGCTCTCGGCCCACGGCTCGGCCCCCGAGGTCGTCGCCGCCGCCCGCGAGCGCGGCAGCTATGTCGTCGACTCCGTCTGCCCGCTCGTCACCAAGGTCCACCACGAGGTGCGGACGCGCGCCGGCAAGGGCTACCGCATCGTCTACGTCGGACACGACGGCCACGAGGAGGCGGTCGGCACGATGGCGGTCGCCCCGGATGCGATCAGCCGGGTCGAGAACGTCGAGGAGGTGGCCGCGCTCGCCGACTTCGCCGAGCCCGTCGCGCTGCTCGCTCAGACCACGCTGTCGCACCGTGACTGGGGCGACGTCGCCGTCGCCGTTCGTCGCCGCTTCCCCGACGTGTGGGCCCCCGGGCGCAGCGACCTCTGCTTCGCCACCACCAACCGACAGTCGGCGCTGATGGAGCTGGCCAGCCGCTGCGATGCCGTCGTGGTCATCGGATCGGCGAACTCATCGAACACCAGGGCGCTGGAGAAGCTGGCCCGCGAGGCCGGCTGCGGGTTGGTCGCCCGGGTCAACGGCGCCGACGAGATCCCCGCCGGGTTCCTCGACGCCGCCACCGTCGGGGTGACCGCCGGGGCGTCGGCCCCCAACGAACTGGTCGAGGCCGTGATCGCCCACCTCGCCCCCACCGACGGGGTCGAGCTGGTGTCGGTCACCGAAGAGGACGAGTACTTCCCGCCGCCACGCAACCTGCGAGAGCTGCAAGCCGGGATCGAGGTCGCGGCGACCACGATGCTGGGCGGCACCATGTGCGAACGCCCGCGGATGGACGACCGCAACCTCAGCGCCAGCTCCGTGTTGGCGAGCCTGGCCACCAGCTGAGCGTGCGGCCCGGCGGCGCCGACGGGCGGTTCAGTTGCGTGGGACTTGGCTCCACGGGACCTCACGGTCGACGCGAACATCGCCGGGCAGACCGAGCACCCGCTCACCCAGGATGTTCTTCATCACCTCGGTGGTGCCGCCTTCGATCGAGTTGGCACGGCTCCGCAAGAACGCCTTCTGCAGCGTGTCCGAGCCCATCGCAGTGTCGGGGCGGATCATCTCGTAGCTGCCGTAGAGCATCCCGTCGGCGCCCATCAGATCGACGACCTTGGCCCACACGTCCTTGTTGAGGTCGGCCGACGCCATCTTGCCGATCGAACCCTCGGGCCCCGGATCGCCCATCTTGCGGTTCTGGTTGGCACGGATGTTGGTGAGTCGCAGCACCTCGGCGCGGATCCACAGCTGCATCACCTCGTCGCGGGTGGCGTCGTCCTGACGGTCCTCGGGGAGTTGCTGCCAGACCTTGACCAGCGACCCGATGACACCCGAGCCCTTCTGGGGGATCGCCCCGCCGATCGACACCCGCTCGTTCATCAGCGTGGTCAACGAGACCCGCCAGCCGTCGCCGGGCTTGCCGAGCATCTCGCGGTTGGGGACGCGGGTGTCGGTGAAGAACACCTCGTTGAACTCGGCCTCCCCCGTCATCTGCCGCAACGGCAGCGTCTCCACCGTCGGGTCCTCCATGTCGACCACGAAGGCCGTGAGACCGGCGTGCTTGACCGCCTCGGGGTCGGTTCGCACCACCAGCAGGCCCCACTTCGACAGGTGCGCCAGGGTCGTCCACACCTTCTGCCCGTTGACGATCCACTCGTCGCCGTCCTGCACACCCTTGGACGACAGACCAGCGAAGTCCGAGCCGGAACCCGGCTCGGAGAACAGCTGGCACCAGATCTCCTCGCAGGTGAACAGCGGGCGCAGGTAGCGCTGCTTCTGCTCCGGGCTGCCCCACACGTGCACGGTCGGCCCGCACATGCCGTAGCCGATCGGGTTGCGGTGGGCCGAGATCGGGCCACCGGCCGCCATCACGCGCTGGTTGATCGTCGCCTGCAACTTGGGTGACAACCCGAGACCGCCGAGCCCCTCGTCGAAGTGGACCCACGCCAGACCCCGGTCGAACTGCTCGCCGAGGAAGGTGACGGCGTCGGTCTCGGTGGGCGGGAACTTGGTCAGCAAGTCCTCGACGAGGTCGATCACGCGCTGCTCGTCGGACGTCACGGGTGCTTCGGTCACGGTCATCGTCGCGGACCGTACCGAAACCTCGTGAACACTTTCACATCGGAGTCGGGTGACACCCGACACCCGGCACGGTGCTCAGTTGAAGACCGCCCCGAGACGGACGGCCAGCGGCTGCTCCTGGGCCAGCTCGGGGATCGACGCCCGCATGGCCGCGACCAGCGCCAGCCGCACGGGGTCACGCCGACGCTGGTACACCGATTGCAGGTTGGTCAGGATACGGATCACGACGTGACGGGCCGGGACCGCTCGCAGGTGCCGATCGGACCAGGCGACCCGGCCGCCCGACCACTGGTCGAGAAACACCCGCACCTCATCGGGCGACATCGCCCGACCGGTACAGGGATCGACGAAGACCCCCTCGGCCCGACCGTCGGCGACCACGAAGTGCAGTGGCAGGTTGATCGCCAGCACCGGCACCCCGGCCCGGCGACCGACCTCGATCAGTACGACACCCATCAGGATCGGCAGACCGCGCCGGCGCTCGAGCACCCGATCGAGGAACGACAGCGCCGGCTCGGCGGTGGGCGGGCACGCCCCGCGAAAGCCCTCGGTGTCGAACACCCGCTGGCACAGGCCGGCGAAGTCGTCGACACCGGTCGCCATCGAGTCGAGCCGACCGAGCGCGGCGGGGGCATCGACGGCGCCCGACAGCACCTCGGTCAACGCCAAGGTCGCCAGATCGAGACGTACCGCAGCCGGGTCCCCGGCGACCACGGAGCGGAATCGCTGGAGCGGCTCCGACGGCACAGCTCCCGGCTCCATAAGGTGACCGTACCGTCGGGTACCGTCGCCGCCATGTTCCCCGGTGCCATCGCTGCGACGACTCCCGACAAGCCCGCCGTGATCATGGCCGCCACCGGGGTGGTGCAGACCTACGCCGAGCTCGACGCCGCCGCCAACCGCGTCGCCAACCTCCTGACCAGCCTCGGGGTCCGTCCCGGCGACCACGTCGCCTTCTGCCTCGAGAACCATCCTCGCTACCTGGAGCTGGCGTGGGGGTGCCGCTACGCCGGCACCGTGTTCACCGCCTGTTCGTCCCGTCTCACCAGCGGCGAGCTCGGCTACATCCTCGGGGACTGTGGTGCCAAGGTGTTCATCACATCGATGTACAAGGCCGAACAGGCCGCCGAGGTCCACGGCGCCGCCGCCGGTGTCGAGCACTACCTGATGCTCGACGGCACCATCGACGGCTACGGCTCGTTCGAGGATGCCGTGGCCGGTCAGTCCGCCGACGCCGCCGAGGGGCGGGTCTCGGGGCAGGACATGCTGTACTCCTCGGGTACGACCGGGCTCCCCAAGGGTGTCGCCAAGCCGTTCGAGCCGATCCCGTTGGAGGAGGCGCCGGACACGATCGCCGCCACCAACCAGCTGCTCTTCGGCGCCACCCCCGACACCGTCTACCTGTCCCCCGCTCCGCTGTACCACGCGGCGCCGTTACGCTTCAGCATGGCGATGCACACCTTCGGCGCGACGACGGTGATCATGCAGCACTTCGACGCCGAGGAGTTCCTCGCCGCCATCGACCGCTACCGCATCACCCACACCCAGGTCGTGCCGACGATGTTCGTCCGGCTGCTCAAGCTCCCCGCGCAGGTCAGGGCACGTTACGACGTGTCGTCGTTGCAGGCCGTCGTCCACGCCGCCGCGCCGTGCCCGGTCCCCGTCAAGCACCAGATGATCGAGTGGTTCGGCCCGGTCATCCACGAGTACTACGCCGGCACCGAGGGCAACGGCTTCGTCTACTGCAACAGCGAACAGTGGCTGGCCCACCCGGGCACCGTCGGCGCCCCGATCGGCTGCACGATCCACATCTGCGACGAGGAGTTGGAGGAAGTGCCCCAGGGCGAGTCCGGCACCATCTTCTTCGAGGGCGGCGCCACCTTCGAGTACCACAACGACTCGGAGAAGACGAAGAGCTCGCGCCACCCCAAGGGTTGGAGCACCCTGGGCGATGTCGGCTACGTCGACGAGGACGGCTTCTTGTACCTCACCGACCGCAAGGCCTACATGATCATCTCGGGCGGGGTGAACATCTACCCCCAGGAGGCCGAGAACGTCCTCGTGACCCATCCCAAGGTCGTCGACGTCGCCGTGTTCGGCGTGCCCAACGACGACTTCGGCGAGGAGGTCAAGGCCGTCGTGCAGCCGGTCGAGATGCCGGCCGACACCGAGGAGGCCGACGCCCTGGCCAAGGAGCTGATCGCCTTCTGCCGCAGCCAGCTCGCCGACGTGAAGTGCCCCCGCTCGGTCGACTTCCGGCCCGAGCTCCCCCGCCACCCCACCGGCAAGCTCTACAAGCGCCACCTCAAAGACGAGTACTGGCAGGCCGCGGGTCGCGCCATCTGACGATCAGCCGGTGCGAGAGGTCCGGTGCGGCGGCGAGTCGCACGCTACGCGCCGGGCGTGCGGGTGGCCTGGTGCAGCGTGTCGAGCAGGTGGGCGAGGCGGATCGACTGGCTCGCCGGCCACCACGGCGCTTGCCCCTCGCCGACCTCGGCGACGAACGCCGACACCATCCGCTCGTAGGCGTTGGCGCCGCCGTGATCGATCTGGTCGCGACTTCCGTCGCGTCGCGTCACGGTGATCGCACCCGCCCGCTCGGGGCCGGGCACGTGGTTGTCGATCTGGATCGCGCCGTCGGTCCCGACGATCTCCTGGTAGCGCCGCGCCGGCGCCTCACCACAGGTCACGAACGAGGCTGCGAACCCGGGCCCGAGCTCGACCCAACCAGCGGTCGCGGTGTCGACACCGGCCTCGTTGCGCGTCGCCGTGGCGACGGCCCGCCCGCGGTGTGCTGCGGGGGCCATCAACAGCGCCGGACCGAGACAGTAGATGCCGACATCGAACAGCACGCCACCGCCGCGCTCGTCGAGCCGGTGGTCATCGGCCTTGCCGATGTCGTACTGGAACACGGCGTGATGGGCGACCAGCCGTCCGAGCTCGCCACCGGCGACCAAACCCACCAGGCGCTGCGCCCTCGGGTGATGCGGCCACATGAACGCCTCGGAGAGGTGCCGTCCGTGCAGCCGGGCGGCCTCGTACAGCTCGGCGGTGCGGGCGGCCGACAGCGTGAGCGGCTTCTCGCAGAGCACATGCTTGCCGACCTCGAGCGCCCTGATCACCCAGTCGGCGTGGACGTCGTTGGGCAACGGGATGTAGACGGCGTCGACGAGCGGGTTGCCGATCACGTCGGCGTAGCTCGCCTCGCCGTCGCGGCGTGACCCCTCGGCGATGATCCGTTGACCGGCGAGGTCGAACGCCGGGCGGAGACGTTGGCGGTAGATCCGCGACCGGGCCCCCAACACACCCCAGCGCAGCGTGCGGTTCGCCCGCCGGGAGGAGTTGCGCTGGACCGTCATCGACGCGGACCATACTGCGAGCCATCGCCGCCGATGCCCGCCACCCGTACCTCGACTGGCCCGGCCCGATCGCGTTCGCCCAC
Source organism: Desertimonas sp. (assembly GCA_047972065.1). Classification (GTDB taxonomy): domain Bacteria; phylum Actinomycetota; class Acidimicrobiia; order Acidimicrobiales; family Ilumatobacteraceae; genus JALZMG01. The sequence continues at coordinate 9,328 of JBKEAH010000023.1, read as the reverse complement.
CGCGGCGGGGCCAGCGAAGCGCCCGAGAACACGATGCCAGCCTTCGAACGGGCGGTCTCGCTCGGCTACACGTACCTCGAGACCGACGCCCACGTGACCACCGATGGCGTGGTGGTCGCGTTCCACGACGACGATCTGTCGCGCACCTGCGGCCGACCAGGCCGCATCTCCGAACTGCCGTGGGCCGAGGTATCCACCGCCCGGGTCGATGGTGTCGAGCCGATCCCCACCCTCCACGACGTGTTCGACGCCTTCCCCACGGCGCGGCTCAACGTCGACTGCAAGAGCGACGAGGCGGTCGGCCCGCTGGGCGACGTGTTGGCCGCCGAGCCGGGACGTCTGGCCCGCACGTGCATCGGTTCGTTCGACTCGCGACGGCTCCGTCGGCTGCGCCGCCGGTTCGGAGCGCGGGTGTGCACCTCCTTCGGCACCGCCGAGATCGCACTGTTGCGGCTCGGGTCGCTTGCCGTGCGCGGACCCCTCGCGGTCCAGGTCCCCGTGCGCTCGTACGGGTTGCCCCTCGTCACCGCATCGTTCGTTCGCCGCTGCCACCGACGGGGGTTGGCGGTCCACGTGTGGACGATCGACGACGCCGCGGAGATGCACCGACTCCTCGACCTCGGCGTCGGGGGCATCATGACCGACCGGCCCGAGATCCTGCGTGAGGTGCTGGTCGATCGGGCCGGGTGGGTACCGAACGACCGGGTGGGCTGACCAGCACCGTCAACGCCGAGGCCGCCACCATCACCGCCCCGCCGGCCGCGGTGACCGCGGCACCGGGGCGGATCTCGATCACCGCGGGAGCGGTCGCGATCGCCCACCCCACCCCACCGGCGTAGAGACCGGTGCCGATGCCCACGACACCGCCGACCCGGCGCCAGCCCCACCACGCCAGGACCATCGCGCCGATCGTCAGCAGCGGCACCAACGGCCACAGCCGGATCGCCGACCCGACCAGTCCGTCGGGCGAGAAGCCGAGCCGGTCGACCAGGGCGAACAGGTCGTAGCTGTGACGATCTCGGCTCCCCGAGCGCACCCACGGCAGCAACGACCCGGCGATCACGGTGACCGCCGCCACGGCCATCGCGACGACCGTGGCCCCGTGTCGTCCCATGATCGCCGTCACACGCCGCACGCCACCGCTCCCCCATAGCGGGCGCGGGTGTGGCCCAGCCCGACCAGATCGAGGATCTCACCATCCAGACCACCGCCCAGCACGTACCCGCGCAAGCCATCGATGGCGAGCCGCAGACACACGTTCTGGGCGGCGTGCCCGACCTGCTGCCAACCGAAGCGGCCGCCGCGGTCGCCGTACTTGCGGCGCAGCTCCCGATCGTCGAGGACGAACACGACGATCGCCGCGGCGGTGTCGGCATCGTCATCGATCGTGAAGACGCGACGGAGCTCCGCCTCGTCGGGGCACGGGCCGACGCTGGCGACCACGTGATGGCGATGGTCGTAGCGGTGCACGCTCCCGGCCAGCGGACCCTCCACCTGGTGGGCCACCAGGTAGACGTGCACCGCATCGAGCCCACCGGCCTCGGGGATCGCGCGACGCCCGTCGGGTGTCGGACCCACGCTGGCGAGCAGCCGTTCGACGGCACGATGCGCCAGCGGCGCGGCGGCGAACGCACGGTCGCTTCGGCGGGCGGCGATCATGCGCTGCCAGCGGTCGCCCACCGGCTTCAGCGGTTGCGGGGCCCCCGGCCCGATGAACGGGTGCGGGTGCTCGTCGGCCGGCCGGTACCGGCCGACCCGCGCCGCGAACGCGGCGACGTCCTCGACGGTCAGCGACGACGCCGACCAGAAGTCATCGAGCGCGCCGGTCACCTCCGCATACTCACCGGGTTCATCCCAGTGGATGTGGGAACGGGGACGGCCATCGGCGATCGCCGGCGCGGCTGGCCGCGTCGGGGTATCGCCACTCGACGTCGGCCGCACGACCGCCGAGGTACGGCCAACGATGGTCATGGTGCAGCGGCGTCAGGGCCGGCGCGACGACCCGCACGACCCGCAGACCCAGTGGGTCGAGTTCGACCGTGGTCAGCTCGCGGTAGGAGGTGGCGATCCCCGCGGCGGCGAGCGACACGACCAGTTCGTGCAGCTGTTCGGGATGGGGGCGCCGCGCCGAGGGAGCGTCGGCGGGAGGCTCGGCGCCGCGCCGGAAGGCCCGGAGCGGGACGTCGTCCCACCGCGTCGGGTTGGCACCGTAGAAGACGGCGTGCAGGTGGAAGTCGGTCACCATCTCGGCCGCCAGGCCCACCAGGTCGGGGTGTCGCGCCAGCCGATGACCGACGAAGGTCATCCCCTGGCAGCACTCCAGAAAGGCCTTCTCGACGGCGGCATCCCACGTCGCGCGACAGGCCACCCCGATCGAGGGGCGGGGTCGTCCGGCGAGCCACGTCGTGGCGGCGACGAGCGCCACGGGGTGCGGGCTGAACCGGGGCGTGAGATCGAACACCTCGACCACGCCGCCCAACCGTGCGAGCTCCGCGACGAGGTGTGGCGTGGCGATCTGGCGGCCGCCGAGCTGGTGCATCCAGGTGGTCATCAACGCGTCGCGTTCGACCAGCTCCTGGAGCGCCCGCAGCAACGCCGTGACCACCGAGTGGTCCGCCGCCAGCCCCGACGACGTCGCAGCCGCGCCGTGCTCGGCACCGAGACCGACGAGGGCGGCCGGCAGCCAGATCGGCCGGTTGTCGACCAGCGCGAATGCCTCGGTCAGCCACTCCTCGCCGCGCCAGAGCTCGCGGTAGGGATACCCGGGCGCGGCGCGTTGCGCCGCGTCGTGGAGACAGCACTCGCGCAGTCCGATCGATGCCACCCCCGGGGGCAGCGCATCACGGCGGCGACGGGGAAGGACGGCGATCGAGGCCGCCATCCGCTCGAGCGCCTCGCCGACCGCGGCCGCCTCGGCATCGGCCACGCCGCGCGCGGCGCCACCACCGGCGCTGAGCGTGAGATCGTCGTCGCGCGCGACGCTGGCGTGCCACACCCCGGCAGGCTCGGCGGCACCGGCGGGCAGGACGGTTGGCGGCCGGACCAGGCCGTGGCGCACCCCGGACGCGTCGGTGACGAGCCCGGTCACCAGGGGGCACCCGCTGGTGGTGGGGGTGACGGCGGTGGCGGCGGCGGTGGTGACGGCGGCGGGAGCGCGGGTGGCGGGCCGAGTCGCCGGGCGACGACGATGGCCCTCCACACCCCGAAGGGCGCGGCGAACTCGATCAGGAACAGGGTGAACATGACGGCGGGAAGCTCGACGACGAAGGCGCTCAAGGTGATCAGCGCGATCGCCATCCCGTCCAGGATGGCGCGCCGTGGTCGGTCCCCGGCGGCCAGCCGGGCGCCGATGACCAGGATCGACACCACCATCAACCCGGCCAGGATCGCAGCCACCCCGTTTCCAGAGAAGGCTCCGGCCATCACCACTCCCGCCGGCACCGCGGCCAGCCCGAGCAGCAGCGGCAGCCACACCGGGTTGTGGTGCCGCCGGGCGATCGCCTGGGCCGAGGCTGCGGAGTACGCGGTGGCGGTGGAGATCGACACCAGACAGCAGCAGCAGCTGCAACACGACGGGGTCGCGACCGTGGTGGCCCCGTCGGGGGCATCGAACGGGGTCGGCACGGCGCGCGCGGTCGGGCCGGCGGCGGCGGCGGCGCTCACGGCGCGGCCGCCCACGGAAGTGCGATCGCCCCGCGTCGCGGCGCGCGATCACAGACCCGGCATCCGGTTGCGCCATAGAGCGCCTCGCGAACGACGGTTCCGTGCTCGAGATCCCACGCCGCGGTGGCGTTGACCAGCGTGCTGGCGTGCCCCGCGGCGCGCTCGAGCTGGATGGCGACCAACGCGGCGACCGCCGGCAGCCATCGTTGAACGGCGGGTGTCGGCGGAACCGCCGCCGGTGGCCAGCGGCGGGCCATCCGCCGATCGAGACAGGCCAGGCAGGCGCTGCGGCCGGGGACTACGAGCGGGCCGATGACGACGGTGTGATGCAACCGGAGATCCACACCGAGATGGACGGCGGTGAGGTCGGGGACGGCACCGGCGCCGAGTCGCACGACCAACCGCGGCGCGTCATCGGGGGCTTGTGAATCGGCCAGCGCGAGCCGGCCGTGCTCGGCGAGATGGCCGATCAGCCGGTCCACCATCGCCTCGCCGTGTGAGCCCGACACGCCGATCGGCACGACGCCCACCACGGTCGTCGTCGGCCAGCACGGCTGCAACACCGTGAGCTCGACCAATCGGTCCACGACGCGCCCAAGTGGCCCGCCGGGCGCCGCCGCCACGGGCTCACCGTCGCACCAGCGGCGAACGTGTTCGATCAGGTCGTCATCGACGCCGTCGATGACGACCTGGCGATCGGCCCCGGCGCTGAGCACCAAGTCGTCGCCCGGGTCGACGGTCCAGGCGGCGGACCACTGCAACCTCGATCCGGTCTCGCCGTTCGCAGCCATCGCCGCCACGGTAGGCGCCGGCAGGGCCGGTCGTTCTGCAGCGGGCGGTCACGCGATCAGCGGGAGGACCTCTTCCACGAAGCGGGTCATCTGCTCATCGGCCTTCTTGTAGGGATCGCCGATCATGTGCGGGAACAGCGTGAGGTGCTCCAGGCCCAACAGCTCACGGTAAAACTGCACGCCCTCGGCGACGTCTTGCGGGGTGCCGAGCAGGATCGTCTTGTTGTCGATCGACTGGTCGAGGGTGGGGATCAGCCCCGGCTTGGCCGGCTTGCCGTCGTCGCCCATGTAGCCACGGCTCCACCCGTAGGGACCGAGGAACTTCCAAAACTCGTCGTGACCGGGCGTGGCCGTCTCGATGGCCTTCTCGTAGGTGTCCTCGATCCGGACCGCGATCACCAGCATCCGCTTGTCGTGGGGAGCCAGCTCGACCCCTTCGTGGGTGGCTGCGTAGCGCTCGGCGTAGGTGTCCCAGAACCGCTTGATGAACGAGTGGTGCTGGTTCCAGAACACCGCCCCGTGACCGACGACCGGCACGTACTGCAAGGTTGGCGGGCTGGTGACGGCCTGCCAGATCTCATAGGGGTACACCGGTCGTGGCACCAGGGTGAGCTCCTGCACCGTGGTGCCCCGGTCCGGGATGCCAGGCACCGGGAGCCGAAAGAACTCACCCTCGAAGCGGAAGCTCTCCTCGGCGAGCGCCATCCGGATGATCTCCATCGATTCCTCGAACAGGCGACGGTTGCGGTCGTCGTCGGCGGTCTGATCCGGGTTGTCGTGCGACCCGATCGACACGCCCTTGTCGTTGAGATGGAGCACCTCGCGCGGCACCGTGCCGCGACCGACCCCGAGGATGCCGCGCCCACCCGACAGGTTGTGCAGGGTGGCGAAGTCCTCGGCGAGCCGCAGCGGGTTCCACTGCGGCACCACGTTGAACATCGTGCCCAGCCGGAGCCGTTCGGTGTGGGCGGCGATCCACGTCGACAGCTGGATCCCGTTGGGGATCACCTCGTAGCCCTCGTACTGGAAGTGGTGCTCGGTGGTCCAGAACGAGTCGTAGCCGAGACGTTCGGCGGTCTTGGCCGACTCGACGTAGTCGAGCGTCGCTCGCCAGCAGGTGTCGTTGTCGTAGCGACGGTCCATCGGGTTCGGTGGCCCGGCGCCGGCATCGTCCATCTCGACACCGCCGAAGAAGAAGGCTCCCAGTTTCAGATCAGGCACGTCCCGACAGTAATCCCGCCTCCTAGGGTGCGCTCGATGACGGCACGCCCGACGATGATGGGGCCGCGACCCACCGTGCTCCGGGGGGCCACGTTGGTCGACGGCACAACGGTCGACGTGACGCTCGCCGACGGCCGGATCGCCACGGTCGCCCCGGCCGTCGGCGAGCCGGCGCCCGACACCGAGGTTGTCGACCTCCGCGGGTTCCTGCTGTCCCCGGCCGCCGTCGAGCCGCACGCCCATCTCGACAAGGCCTTCCTCGCCGACGTCGTGGCCAACGAGACCGGGGATCTGATCGGGGCGATCCGCGCCATGCAGTCGATCCGTGAGCGGCTGAGCGTCGAGGAGACCGTCATCCGGGCCGAGCGAGCGGCCCGTCTCATGGCCGCCAACGGCTTTGGTGCGGTACGGACGCACGCCGACGCCACGACCGACCACGGACTGACCAGCGTCGAGGCCCTCGTCGCGCTGCGCCGGCGCGTCGCCGACGTCATCGATGTCGAGATCGTCGCCCTGTCGGGCTGGCCGGTGGCCGGGAAGGCCGGCGCCGACCAACGGGCCCTGTTGAGGGCCGCGCTCGACACCGGCGCCGATCTGGTCGGCGGGTGCCCACACCTCGAGGACGACCGTGACACCCGGGCGGCCACCGAGGTGCTGTTGGCCATCGCCGCCGACCACGGCCGAGACGTCGACCTGCACACCGACGAGACGCTCGACCCCTCGGTCCTTGGGCTGGTCCACCTCGCCGAGGCGGTCGCCGCCGGGTTCCCGCACCGGGTGACGGCCAGCCACTGTGTCGCGCTGGCGATGCAGCCCGAAGCTCGTCAGCGCGAGATCGCCGAGGCGGTGGCCGACGCGGGCATCTCGGTCGTCGCGCTCCCGATGACCAACCTGTATCTGCAGGGCCGCGACCATCCCCAGGCGATGCCCCGAGGGGTCACCGCGGTGCGGGCGCTGCGCACCAGCGGGGTCAACGTCGCCGCCGGAGCCGACAACCTGCAGGATCCGTTCAACCCGCTCGGCCGAGCCTGCCCGCTCGAGACGGCCGGGTTGCTGGTGGCCACCACCCACCTGCGAGCGGACGACGCCTGGTCGATGGTCACCGACGCCGCACGGGTCGCCCTCGGACAGCTTCCGTTGGCGGTCGAGGTCGGGGCGCCGGCCGACCTGGTCGCCATCCGGGCGGACTCGACCCGCCAGGCGATCGCCTTTGCCCCCACCGCACCCGGCGCCCGCCAGGTCTGGCACCGCGGCGTCCGCGTGCCCCGCGGCGACGGGTGACCACTACGCTGAAGCGCCGTTGCGAGACCCGGGTGCCCGCGACGGCACCGGCGAGAGGGACGCGGTGGCTTCGGAAACTCTTGGCAGCTCGATACTTCGGCAGCGGTTGATCGACCGCCTCACTAAGCCGGCGCGTCGCGTCACGACGATCGTCGCCGGCGCCGGTTACGGCAAGTCGACGCTGCTCGATCAGGCATCCGGCGACCGTTGGGTGATCCATCGGGCGACGCCGGCCGATGCGTCCCTGGCGCACCTCGTCGCCGGGATCGAACGACGCCTTCGTCTGGCCGTCCCCGACCTCTCCAGCGAGGTCGGTCGCTACGCCCGGCAGAGCTTCGGGGTCAACGCCGAGTCCGACGAGCACGTCGCCGCCTTGGCCGGCAGCCTGTGCTCACACCTCGAGGGGCGGGCCAGCGAACCGATCGTGCTCGCCATCGACGATCTGCACGAGGTCGGTACCCACGGGCCGAGCGTGACCTTCATCGAGTCGCTGTGTCGTGCCGCGCCTCGCGGGCTGTCGGTGGTGCTGGTGTCGCGCAACCCGCTGCCGTTCCCGGTGGCCCGTCTGCGCGTCGGCGGCGACCTTCTCGAGCTCGGCGCCGAAGACCTCTCCTTCGAGCTCGACGAGGTGCTCCCGCTGGTCGCCCATCGACCCGATGCCGACCAGCACGCCGCCGGGGTCATGCGCCGCACCCGCGGCTGGCCGATCGCGACGATGTTCCTGCTGCGCGAGGACCGCGGCGCCGACCACGTCACTGACGACGACCTCGCCGACTACGTCGCCGAAGAGGTGCTGCGCGCCGTCCCGCACGAGCTCCGCGAGCGGCTGACCACGCTCGCCCAACTCCCGTGGTGGACACCCGAGTTGCTGCACGAGCTGAGTGAGCAGGGGGCCGCCAACGAGCTCGCGCCTGGGGTGCCGACCCCGGAGGTCTGGCTCGGCCTGGTCGGGCCGCACCCCGACGTCCCCGACGCCGTCGCCGTGCCGGCCATCGTGCGAGACCATCTGGCGCCAGCGGCCGCTCGGGCGGCGATGCGTCCCCTGCTGGTGGCCGCCGCCGGCGCCTACGCTCGTCGGCGGGCTTGGTTCGAAGCGCTCGACTGTGCCCGCCGAGCGCAGGACCCCGCCGCGCTGACCGAGCTGCTGCACCGCCACGGCGTCCAGATGATCGGCGCCGGACTCCGCGCCGCCGTCGAGGCCTGCCTGGATTCCCTCGGTCATCCCCCCGATCTGGCGTTGCTCGCCGCCGAGGTGGCGGCGATGTCGGGCAACCTGCCGAGGGCGGCGGCGATGTTCGAGACCCTGATGCCGGCCACCGGGCCGATCCCCGCCGCCATCGCCGGCGAGGCGGCCTTCGTGCATCACCTCGACGGCGACCTCGCCACCGCGCTCGCGATCTACGAACGGGCCGATCTCACCGATGCCGACCCCGCCGACGCGGCGATCCTGCTCGGCCGCTGGGCGTCGACCCACTACTACCTCGGCCACCATGACCAGACCGCCGAGCTCGCGACGCGCAGCGCCGACGCGGCGACTCGATCGGGCGATGACCGTGCGCTCAGCACCGCCTACACCGCACTCGGGCTCGCCGCCGACCTCGAGGGTCGGGCCAACGAGGCGGGCACGCACATCGCCCGGGCGCTGGCCCATGCGACCGAGGCCGGCGACGTGTTGCAGATCACCCGTCTCCACGTGATCAACGGCAAGCGACTGTCCGACATCGGCGAGCTCGACGAGGCCCAGGTGGTGATCGACAACGCATTGCGCCTGGCCGACCTGATCGGCTTCAACCGTTGGCGGGGGATGGCCCTCAGCCTGCGGGCCGCGGTGCTGGCGCGACGCGGCCAGCTCGACGCCGCCGCGGCGGACCTTCGTGATGCCCGCCGGCTGCTGGCCGACATCGCCCCCGGGCTGCTCGGCCATCCCCTGACCCGCCTCGCTCGGGTCTATGCGACGCGCGGCGACACCGCTCTGGCGATCGCCACCTATCGCGAGGCGGCCGAGGTGCTCGATCGGGTCGGGGACCACGACCGGCTCGTGGCGGCGCTCGCCGCCTGGTCGGCGCTGGTGCTTCCCGACGACCCCGACGCCGCCCGTGAGCTGGCCGAGCGAGCCATCAGCCTCGGTGGCGAGGCGACCCGCCCGACCACGCTGCTCGCCGCCGCCCGGGTGGAGATCGCGGCGGGTCGACGAACCGAGGCGCTCCGGACGGTGACGGAGGCGGTGACGCTCGCCACCTCCCGCGACGATCGAGTCGTGCTTGCCGAGGCACGCGAGCTGCAGGCCGATCTCGCCGAGGACCCCGCCGAGATCGAGCGGCTTCGTCTACGCGCCGAGGCCCAGTGGCGCTCGCTGGGCGCACCGATCGACG
>JBKEAH010000229.1:0-10671 GCA_047972065.1 Desertimonas sp. | reverse complement strand
GTTGTTCCAGGCCACGTAGGCGTCGACCACCTGGCCGGGCTGCATCGTCGCCGCGCCGTCATGGTTGGAGCCCATGCCGGGCAGGATGGTGTAGCTCGACGAGTTGATGGTGGTGACGTCGTACAGGTACTTGGCGAACGATCCGGGGCCAATGATCCACGTCACCGGGCCGTTCTGGTCGTTGCTGGCGTTGCCGTGGGGCATCAGGGCACACGTCGGCGCCGGGCGGTTGTCGGGGGCGAGGGCCGGGTCGCAGTAGCCCGGCTCGTGGCCGTCGCCATAGTTGCTGACACCCTCGGGCGAGTCCGGATCGAACCCGGCCACCCGGTTGTAGAGGCTGAGCGAGCCGGTGTTGTTGCCGGGGACACCGTCGGTTCCGTCGACCTCGCTGGCGGGGATGAAGATCTGGACCCGGTAGCTGGCCACGTAGTAGGGCCCGGCGGCGATGCTGGCGCCGGTGTTGGTCCGTGTCGGGTAGTGGTCACCGGTCATGTCGATGCCGGAGAACGACAGGGTGTAGTCGTCGTAGGGGTTCGTTCCGTTGCGGGTCGGGGTGCAGGTTCCCGACTGCGTCACCGACGACTCCGTCCCGCCCTGGCCACCGACGGCGCCGGGCCAGAGGTTGGTCGAAGGCATCGGGATGCACTGGGTCACGTAGTACCGCATGTTGGGGAGCAACGCACCGCTCGTGCCGATCCGGCCGAAGAGGTCCTCGGTGAGCGTGATCGGCTCGTCGAGCGCCGAGACACCGACCAGGCGGTCGGTGCTGATCTGGATCACGGCGTAGGTGTAGAAGCCGTACTCGGAACCGAGCTCGGTGGTGCGGGTCGTGCCGTCGCGGTTGAAGAAGCCGAGCTTCTGCACGTCATAGCGCGGCGCCGCGGTCACCGCGGTCGGGCCCCACTCGACGGGGGGCGGCGGCGTCGCGGTGGGCACGCCGGCCGGGTCGACGGCGTACACCGAACCGGTGGTGGTGAACGTCGAGCCGTTGGGGGAGGTGTTGGAGATCCGGATGACCGGCTGGAAGGTGAGCGCATCGCCCGAGTCGAGGGCGCCGAGGTTGCAGCGCAACGTCACCGACGTGGTGCCCTCGGGCGGTGTGTCACCGGGGGCGAGCGCAATGTCGCCGGGCTGAGCGACGATCCCGCTCGCCGGGTCGGTGCCATCACAGATCAGCGGGATCCGCTCGAAGTTGGCCAAGGCACCGCCGACCAGGTCGATGGTCTGCTCGAAGACGACCGACTCGACGTTCGGTGAGGAGCTGGTGGCCGCGCTGGCGCTGACGGCCCAGGTGTAGGTGACGGTGTCGCCGGTGCGGACCACGTCGTTGCTCGCCGAGCAGTCATTGCCGGCATCGGTGCAACCGGTGGTGTCGAACGGGTCGGACCCGTCGAACACGGCGGGGAGCCCGGTGCCGCCGTCGGTGGGGATCGACACGGCGAGCGTGTAGTCGGGCACCACGATCGTGTTGGCGGCGATCACCGCCGTGCCCTCGTAGTCGAACGGTGCCGACTCGCCGATCGCCGGCGAGCCGGCCCGCGGCGTGTCACCGGCGGCGGTGGCGACGACGTAGTCGGGGTTGTCGACCGTCACGCGGACGAAGGCGTCGCCGACGCAGCCGTCCTCGGGGAGATCGGTCATCGACCACGAGCCGTCGGGGCCCGAGGTCGCGGTCGCCCCGGGGATCGCGCTCCCGGTGGCGACGCAGATGATCTCGATCGTCGCTCCGGCCAACCCTGGCTCGGTGTGGCCGGTGGCACCGCCGGCGTCGATGACGCCGTTCTGGTTGGTGTCGATCGACACGAACCCGTTCACCCCGGGGACCGCGGCCAGGATGATCGGCCCCTCGGTGCTCTCGGGTGTGGTGGCGGTGGTGTCGACCGGGGCCGGATCGGTCGGGGCCGGGGCGGCGGTGGTCGGCGGTACTTCCGTCGTCGGGGGTGCTGCCGTCGTCGGCGGCACCTCGGTCGTGGGTGGTGGGGTCGGCGTGGTGGCCGACGCCTGCACGCTCGTGGCCATGACGGCGAACACCGCCATCACCGCCGCCGCGAGCCCACGCGATCGCGTGCGAATCCGGACTGAATCGTCCACTCGATTTTCCGCCTTCTGTCCGCCGAGAGCCCACCAAGGGCCGGTTCCACCAATCCACCGGCGGAACCGGCCCGGGAAACTACCAGCGTCTCGCGCTCGGACGCAACCCTGGCGAGCCGCAATCTCGAATTCGGTCCGGTCGCCGCGTGCGCGTTCGTCTCTGACGACGGCGACTCCCTAGGTTCGGCGTCCATGGCGTGGGACTTCGAGACCGATCCGGACTATCAAGCTGAGCTCGATTGGGTGCGCGACTTCGTGCGTGAGGAGGTCGAGCCGCTCGACTTCGTCATCCGCCATGGCTATGACATGAGCGACCCGATCCGCAACGAGCTGATCCCTCCGTTGCAGCAGCAGGTCAAGGATCGCGGGTTGTGGGGTTGCCACCTCGGGCCCGACCTCGGCGGGCCCGGCTATGGCCAGGTCAAGCTGGCGCTGCTCAACGAGATCCTCGGGCGCGCCCACTGGGCATCGATCGTTTTCGGTTGTCAGGCACCCGACTCGGGCAACGCCGAGATCCTCGCCCACTACGGCACCGATGAGCAGAAGGATCGCTGGTTGCGCCCACTGCTCGACAACGAGATCGTGTCGTGCTTCTCAATGACCGAGCCCCAAGGCGGCGCCGACCCCAAGGTGTTCACTACCACCGCCGTGCGCGACGGCGACGAGTGGGTGATCAACGGCGAGAAGTGGTTCTCCTCACACGCCAAGTTCTCTTCGTTCCTGATCGTGATGGCGATCACCGATCCGGACAACCCGCCGTATCAGCAGATGTCGATGGTCATCGTGCCCACCGACAGCCCCGGCGTGGAGATCATCCGCGATGTCGGGCTCGGCTATCAGGAGCCCGGTCAGGGCACCCACGCCTACATGCGCTACACCGACGTTCGGGTGCCGGCGGAGAACATGCTCGGCGACCGGGGCGGCGCCTTCGTCGTCGCCCAGACCCGCCTCGGCGGCGGGCGCATCCACCACGCCATGCGCACCGTCGGCCAGGTGCAAAAGGCGTTCGACCAGATGTGCGAGCGGGCGCTGTCGCGCACCACCCAGGGCGAGCTGCTGAGCCGCAAGCAGATGGTGCAGCAGATGATCGCCGACAGCTGGATCGAGATGGAGCAGTTCCGGCTGCTGGTGATGCGCACGGCGTGGCGCATCGACAAGTACCAGGACTACAAGCGGGTGCGCGCCGACATCTCGGCGGTCAAGGCGGCGATGCCCAAGGTGTTCCACGACGTCGCGTCACGAGCCCTCCAGGTGCACGGCAGCCTCGGGGTGTCCGAGGAGATGCCGTTCCCGGCGATGGTCATCGAGTCGTTCCACATGGGTCTCGCCGATGGACCGACCGAGGTGCACAAGGTCACCGTCGCCCGACAGGTGCTCTCGCAGTACCAGCCGACCGACGGTCTGTTCCCCACCGGCCATCTGCCGACCCTGCGCGAGGCTGCCCGCGCCAAGTACGCCGACGTCATCGAGCGCCACGTCCACCAGCTCTGATGGCACCGACGGTCCCGGCTCCGGGGTGATCGGCGTCGGCCAGCGGTCGGTACGCTCCGTCGCGATGAGCGGCCGCCGGTTTGACCAGTTTCGACCTCACCCGTGGCACGGGCTGAGCTTCGGGCCGGATGCGCCGGGCACCGTCGAGGTGTACGTCGAGCTGACCCCGTTCGACACCGTCAAGTACGAGATCGACAAGCGCACCGGATATCTGCGTGTCGACCGGCCCCAGAGCAGTTCGGCGCTGCCGTCCACGCTCTACGGATTCGTTCCCCAGACGTACTGCGGCGAGCGTGTGGCCGCGCTGACCCCCGGCGCCGAGCGCGGCGACGGCGACCCGCTGGACATCTGCGTGCTCAGCGAGCAGCGCATCGATCGAGCCGAGATCCTGGTGTCGGCGCGCATCGTCGGCGGCGTCCAGGTCCTCGACGGCGGCGAGGCCGACGACAAGATCGTCGCCGTGCTGAGCAACGACCCGGTCTTCGCCAGCATGAGCGACCTCACCGATGTGCCCCCGGCGATGCTGCGCCGGCTCGTGCACTACTTCGCGACATACAAGATGGACGTCACCGGCGGCGGCGAGAACCCGATCAACGTCATCGGCACCTACGACGTGGCCCACGCCCACGAGGTGATGCAAGCGTCGATCGACGACTACCACGCCGAGTTCGTCGCCTGATCGCCCCGGGGCCGCACCGACGGTCCGGCGGTCGGCTCACCCCGTGGAGGTCGTGGCGTTCACGGCCCGAGGATGAAGCCACTCCGCGATCGCTTCGAGACCGTCGACCAACGTGTGCGCGGCGCCGAAGGTGTCGCGCGCCGGCAGCACCAGGATGCGGTTGTCGGTGACCACGGAGAGCTCGCTCACCCCGGGCTCGGCGAGCAACGCCGCGAACGCCGCCCGGCCGGTGCCGAGCCCGTCGACAAGCAGGATCGCATCGGGGTCGACGGCGACGATCTGATCGGCATCGATCCCCGAGATCGGGACGGTGACCTCGAGCGACTCGGCCGCATCGAGCCCGCCGGCGGTCGTGACCAGGTCGTGGGTGGCGGTGCCCGGTCCGATGAGGAACGGCACCTGGGCGACGTTGGTGAGGATCAGCACGCTCGGCCGGCCATCGAGCCCAGCCACCCGATCGGCAACCACCGACTCACGCTCGGTGATCTCCTCGACCATCTCGCCCGCCATGGCGTCGGCGCCAAGGGCGGCACCGATCAGGGTGACATTGGTGCGCACGTCGTCCAGGTCGTCCCAGCTGTTGGGCATCACGATCAGCGGGATGTCACCACCGGCCAGCTCGGCCGACAGCGCTCGTTCGGCGGCGTGATTCGGTGACACGAGCACCAAGTCGGCATCCCACGCCGTCAGCTGTGCCTCGTCGACGGACTCGCCGTGGGCGAGCTGGTACCCGACCTCAGAGGCCTCGTCGGGAAGCGCACCGACGGCCGGGTTGGCGTTGGTGGCCGGGAGGGCGACGAGGCGGTCGGGGCCGGCGAGGGCGAGTGCCACCTCGGCGACGTCGGTCGACAGCGCGACGATGCGCTGCGGTTTGGCATCGATGGCGACGGTGTCGTCACCCACCTCGATGATCCGGGGAAACCCCGGTTCTCCGCTGATCGTGGTATCCGCCGACGTCGTGCCGGGTGCGATGACCGGTGGTGGCGACGCCGCGACCGTGGCGCCGAGCGCGCCGAGCGCGACCACGGCCGACCCGGCGGTGACGAGCGACCTCGACCGACCCGGGCTCATGGTCGCGGCGTCGCAGCGGGCTTGACGGCGACCAGAGCGACGGCGCCGAGGTGCTCGCGATGACGCCGGAACGTGGCCCGCATCGAGCGGACGCGTCGGCGCGCCGTGCGCGAGCGGAGCACGTTCACGAGCACGCGGCCGGCGCCCGTCCAACCCTCGTCCTCGATGAGGCGGCCCGGTTCGAGCAGCAGCATCCCAACCGACGATTCCTGGTGCACCTCGAAGCCGGCGGCCGCGAGCAGCGACCGCCAGTCGCCAATGGTCAGCGGCCGGGCGCCGACATGGATCGCCCGCGCCAGATCGCGACGCACCTCGGACTGCGCGTTGTCGTCGAGCTGGTCGGGTCGCAGCATCAGCTCGTGGAGCCCGTAGCGACCACCGGGGCGCAGCACGCGGAACGCCTCGCTGATCATCTGGGCCTTGTGCTCGTCGGATTGCATGGTGAGAAACGCCTCGCCGAACACGACGTCGGCCGACTCGTCGTCGAGGGTGGTGTGCTGTGCGGTCGCCGCGACGCAGCGGTCGCTCCCGGGGCGCAGCAGCGCCGAGACCGCGGCGACGGCGTCGGGGTCGCGCTCGACACCGGTGTAGCTCGCCGGGGACCTGGCGATGATCAACGCGGCAGTGGCGCCGAGGCCGGGCGCCAGCTCGACGACGTCGTCGTCGCCGGCGATGCGGAGCTGGTCGAGCAGCCAGTCGGTGGTGGCGCGGCCACCCGGGCGCAGCACGCGTTTGCCCAGACGGGCGAGCAGCCAGTGGCCCGGCATCTTGGCCGGATCGAGCTGGGCGCCAGGTGTCGCCACCACGTTCACGGCCGCCACACCCCACGGCCGAGGCCGACGCGGGCGATCGGCAGGGGGCGTTGACGTCGTCGAGCCAGGTTCATCGTGGTACCTCCGAAGCCGAACGTTCGAACCTCGATGTGTAGTCCACTTAACAGTTGAGATGTAGGGACCTTGGTCCCGACGTCTCAGCCCGCGTTGCGAGGTCGCAGATGGGCTGCGTGGTACAACGCGTCCTCGACCAGCTCGCCGATGTGGGCGTCGGCGAGTCGGTAGTACACGAAGTTCCCGTCCCGCCGGGTTTGGACGATGCCGGCCAGGCGCAGCTTGCCCAGATGTTGGGAGACGGCGGCGGCGGCCTTGGCGACCCGCTCGGCGAGTTCGTTCACGTTGAGCTCGCGATCACGCAGATTCCACACGATCCGCAGCCGCGTGGTGTCGGCGAGCAGGGCGAACGTCTGGGCCGCCAGATGCTCGTGCGTGTCGTCGAGATGGTCGAGGACTTCGGTATCTGCGTGGCTGCGCAGACGCTGAGTAAGATCCGGGTCGTGTCCGATCCGACGAGCCTAAGGGACGCGCGCGGCGCCAAACCGAACGATCGCCCGAGTGCGGACCGTGGCCCGATCGCATGGTCCCGTTGGGGCCCGCCGGCGGCGTCAGCCGCCGGGTTCGCCGTCGGACTGACGCTCGAACTGGTCGGTACGGCACCATGGGCCGCCGTCACGGCGTACCTCCTGGGCGTGCTGGTCGGCGGTTGGGGACCGGGACGCGACGGCCTGGCCGCACTCCGCGACCGCCGACTCGACGTCGACCTGCTGATGGTCGTCGCCGCAATCGCCGCGGCCGCGCTCGGGCAGTGGCGTGACGCCGCCCTGCTGATCCTGATCTTCGCCGTCAGCGCGGCGCTCGAGGACGCCGCCTCGGCGCGCACCGCCGCCGGGGTGCGCTCGCTGCTGGTCAGCAGCCCCGAACGGGCCGACCTGATAGGTGTTGACGGCACCACCCACGCCGTACCGGTCGAGCAGCTCGCCGTCGACGACCGGGTGCTGGTTCGCCAAGGCGCCCGAGTGCCGATCGACGGGGTGGTGCTCGAGGGCGAAGCAGCGATCGACGAATCGTCCCTCACCGGCGAGTCGCTCCCGGTGCGCAAGATCGCCGGACGGTCCGTGCTCGCCGGTTCGCTGGTCACCGAAGGCGCCCTGGTGGTGAGGGTCGCGGCGGTCGCCGGCGACAGCGTGCTGGCTCGGCTGGCCGCCGCGGTGTCCGAAGCCGTCGAACAACGCCCGCCGACCCAACTGCTCGTCGAGCGGTTCGAGCAGCGCTACTCGATC
Source organism: Desertimonas sp. (assembly GCA_047972065.1). Lineage (GTDB taxonomy): Bacteria > Actinomycetota > Acidimicrobiia > Acidimicrobiales > Ilumatobacteraceae > JALZMG01. Next base: position 3,226 of record JBKEAH010000229.1, on the reverse strand, counting down.
GGGGTCGTGGTTGCCGCGGTCGCCCTGGCCGCAACCGGACCCTGGCTGTTCGGGTGGGACGGGTCGACGACGGTGACCCGGGTGATGACCTTCCTGGTGGTGGCGTCGCCGTGCGCCCTCGTGCTCTCGACGATGCCGGCGACGTTGGCCGCGTTGGCGGTCGCCGCCCGCCGCGGCGTGTTGGTACGCGGCGGCACGGTGCTCGAACGCCTCGCCGACGTCGACGTGGTCGCCTTCGACAAGACGGGCACCCTCACCACCGGGCAGCCGACCGTCACCGCGATCCACCTCGACGAGATCGGCAGCACCGACGAGTTGCTGGCCCTCGCCGCCGCCGCCGAGGCGTGGAGCGAACACCCGATCGGGCACGCCATCCTGGCCGCCGCCGCCGACCGGTCGCTCTCGGTGCCGGCGGCAACCAACGTCGAGGTGCGCGCGTCCCGCGGCGTCAGCGCCCTCGTCGGTGGCCGCCGGGTCCGAGTCGGCGGTGCAGCCCTGCTCGGCGAGCTGCCGCTCGGCGGGTCGGGCGGTGACGGTGACCGCGGATCGGTCGTCGGGGTCGAGATCGACGGGCGGCTGGCTGGGCGGATCGTGCTGACCGACCGTGTCCGCCCGGAGGCGTCGTGCACCGTGGCGTGTCTGGAACGGGCCGGGGTGGCTGAGATGTGGCTGCTGACGGGCGACCGGGCCCCGGTCGCCGGGCACGTCGGCGAGACGGTCGGCATCGACCGGCGCCGCCACGACCTGTTACCCGGCGACAAGGCGGCCGAGGTCGCCCGGCTGGGTGGCGGTCCCCGCCAGGTGGTCTACGTCGGCGACGGGGTCAACGACGCCGCCGCGCTGGCCACCGCCGCGGTGGGGGTCAGCCTCGGCCAGCGCGGCGCCGCGCTCGCCGTCGACACCGCCGACCTGGTGTTGATCGACGACCACCTGCACCATCTCCCCGACCTCGTCCATCTCGCCCGACGGACCCGCAGGGTGGTGCGAACCAACCTGTGGTTCGCGCTCAGCGTGATCGTCGTGCTGGTCGGCCTCGACCTCGCCGGCCGTCTTCCGCTGGTGTTGGGCGTGATGGGCCACGAGGGCTCGAGCTTGCTGGTTGCGCTCAACGGCCTTCGGCTGCTGCGGTGGCGGCCACCAGCGCACCCGGCGAGCGCATCGAGCGCTGGGCCCGGCGGGACCGCCGACCGCGCCCGTCGACGGTGGTCACGCGGCGCCCGCGAGCGCACGGTGCTCGACGGTGCCATCGGCACGGGTCACGACCAGCGCTGTGACGCCCACCCAGCCCATCGCCGCGACCGCGTCGGACGACGCCGAGTCGGCGACCGCGACGGGTTCCAGGTGGTCGCCCCGACGACGCGGTGAGGGCCAGAGCGCGATCCGGCCGGCGGCGTCGGCGCTGGCGAGCATGGTGGCGTCGGCGACGGTGCTCGGCGCCCACGCCAACGCGGTGATGTGACGGTCGTGCGCCTCACCCTGCGCCGGGCGTCGCCCGGCGGGTCCCTTTCCCGAGAAGTCCCACACCGTGATCTCACCCAGACAGGCCGAGGCCATCCAGGCACTGTCGGGACGGAAGGCGAGGTGCTCGATCTTGGCCGGGTAGCCCGACATCGACAGATCGTCGCCGGACCACAGCGGCCACAGATGGATGCTGGCGTCCTGCGATCCGGCGCACACCCAGCGTTCGTTCGGGGCGACGGCCAGCGACAGCAGGGAGCCCTTCCAGTCGAAGACCCGCTTGGGCGTCGTGGCCGTCGAGGCCGTGTCCGGGTCGTACCACGCGATGCCCCCATAGGCGGTGGCGCCCAGCCGTTTGCCGTTCGGCGACCAGGCGAGATCGGTGATCGTCGACGCCAGCGGCTCGTAGCGAACCACGTCGGCGGCGTCGGGTCGGATCAGCGTGACCGCCCGTCCGGCGGCGATCGCCAGCGAGGTCCCGTCGGGCCGCCAGGCCATCGTGGCGACCCAACCATCGACGGTGACGTCACCGCGGCGGTCTCCACCGCGGTCGTAGAGCCGCACGGTGGCGTCCTGACCGCCGACGGCAAGGGTCGCGCCATCGGGCGACCAGGCGACCGAGGAGACACCGAAGGGGTGCTCGTCGAGCTTGGCCACGATCTCACCCGTGGCGACGGTCGCGATCACGGCGTCACCGGCCAGCGACCCCACCGCCAGCCGGCTGGCGGTGGGGTCGATCGCCAACGCTTCGGCGTAGTCGCCCAGGGTGAGTCGCCAATCGGGCGCGCCGATCGCGACGGTCCTCATGCCGCGACCAGGCACCGACGGAAGCTCGTCTCGAGCTCGTCGCGATCGAGGTTCCGGCCGATGAACACCAATCGGCTGCACCGCCGCTCGGACGGCCCCCACGGCCGGTCGGCGCGACCATCGGTGAGCATGTGAACGCCCTGGAACACGTAACGCTCGTCCCACCCGGCGATCGACAGGATGCCCTTCGAACGGAAGATGTCGACTCCCTTCTCACGCAGGAGGGTGCCGAGCCACTCGTTGAGCCGGTTCACGTCGACGTCACCGTCGACATCGAGACCGACCGATCCGACGGTGAGATCGTGCTGGTGCTCGGCGTCCTCATCGAGGAACCCGGGGTCCTCGACCAACACCCGATCGAGGTCGAAGGCTCCGACGTCGAGGATCCGGTCAAGATCGACCTTGCCGTGGGCGGTGCGCACGATGGGAGCGAGCGCGTTGACCTCGCGGATCCGCCGCTCGACGTCGGCGAGCTCGACCTCGTCGGCCAGATCCGTCTTGTTGAGCACCACCCGATCGGCGAAGGCGAGTTGCTCGACCGCCTCGTTCTCGACCCCGTCAGGCTTGGTGTCGTCGAGGTGGACACCGAGGTGCTTGGCATCGACGACGGTGACGATGGCATCGAGGCGGAGCTGGGCGGCCATCTCGTCATCGACGAAGAAGGTCTGGGCGACCGGAGCGGGGTCGGCCAGACCGGTGGTCTCGATGACGATCTGATCGAAGCGGTCCTTGCGCTTCATCAGGTTGCCCAGGATGCGGATGAGATCCCCGCGGACGGTGCAACAGATGCAGCCGTTGTTCATCTCGAAGATCTCCTCTTCGGCGTCGAGCACCAGGGCATCGTCGATGCCGATCTCGCCGAACTCGTTCTCGATGACGGCGATCCGCTTGCCGTGCTGCTCGGTGAGGATGTGGTTGAGCAGCGTGGTCTTGCCCGCTCCGAGGAACCCGGTGAGCACGG
>JBKEAH010000213.1:0-1560 GCA_047972065.1 Desertimonas sp. | reverse complement strand
ACATCAAGGGTCCCGACGCGCTCAAGCTCATCAGCGACCTCGCGATCAACAGCGTGGAACACTTCCCCGTCGACATGGCCAAGCAGTTCGTCGCCGTCAACCACGACGGCTACGTCATCGGTGACAACATCCTGTTCCACCTCGACGACGACGAGTACCAGGCCGTCGGCATCCCGCCGTCCATCAACTGGATGCACTTCCACGCCGCCACCGGCGACTACGACGTGCGGGTGTGGCGCGACGACAACTCGCTGTACCGCCCGTCGGGTGACCCCGTCGTCTACCGCTACCAGGTGCAGGGTCCCGGTGCGATGCAGGTCATCGAGAAGGCCACCGGCGAACCGGCACCGAAGCTCAAGTTCTTCTACATGACCCACCTGACCATCGGGGGCAAGGATGTCCGTGCCCTACGGCACGGCATGGCCGGAGAGCCCGGGTTCGAGCTGTGGGGTCCGTGGGCGGATGCCGAGATCGTCCGCGATGCGCTTCTGGAAGCCGGCGTCGAGTTCAACCTCACCCCGGTCGGCGGTCGCGCCTATCACACCAACGCGCTGGAGTCGGGCTGGCTGCCGCGCCCGCTGCCGGCGATCTACACCGGCGAGAAGATGGCCGACTACCGCCGCTGGCTGACCGAGAACGCCTACGAGACCACCTCGCCGTTGGGCGGCAGCTACAACACCGGCAACATCGAGGACTATTACCTCACTCCCTACGACCTGGATTACGGCCGGCTCGTGGCGTTCGATCACGACTTCATCGGGCGCGAGGCGCTGGAGAAGATGGTCGCCGACAACACCACCGGGGACCGCAAGAAGGTCACCCTGGTGTGGAACGGCGACGACACCGGGGCCGCCGTGGCCTCGATGTTCCAGCCCGGTGTCGGGGCGAAGTACTTCAACCTGCCGATGGCCCTGTACGACACGTTCCACTACGACCGGGTCGAGGTCGACGGAAAGCTCGTGGGTCGCTCGACCTGGACCGGCTACTCCGCCAACGAGCGGGCCATGCTCTCGCTCGCGGTCGTCGACGCCGCGTACGCGGAGCCGGGCACCGAGGTCACCGTGGTGTGGGGTGAGGACCCGAACTCGTCGAAGGCGCAGGTCGAGGAGCACGTGCAGGTGACCATCCGCGCGACCGTGCAACCGGCCCCGCTGACCGCGCAGGCCCGCACGAGCTACCGAGCCAACTGAGCCCTGTGAACCCTGGGAGGCCGCGCCGCCCAGGGTTCACCCGGCCGGCGGCGTCTCGGTCGCGTACGTCAGCACCAGCGTCCCGGCCGGCGCGTAGTTGGGCACATCCGCCTCGACCGCGCGACCCTCCGGCGAGGACAGCGCTGCCACCAGCGCGGCCTCGTCGGGAAAGTCGGCTTCGTAGATCGCGAAGTAGGGGCTGGGAGCCTCGCCGGCGCTGACCGAGGTGGTGAAACGATGATCGATCATTCCCGGCATCCGCGACGCGAGCGGGAGATGCGTCGTCCGATAGTAGGACTCGAACGCGGCCGGGTCGGCCGGCTGGGGGTACAGGACCAGGAGCTTGTGCATGGTGGTTCTCCGATCGATG
>JBKEAH010000203.1:0-4421 GCA_047972065.1 Desertimonas sp. | reverse complement strand
GCTGTCTTGCCATTGGTCGGGGTCGAACGAACTTCGCGGTGTCTGGGCAAGGAAGGTGGCGGTGGTGAGGTCGACGAGGTCTTGGCGTCCTGACACGTATCGGTAGAGCGCGCGTACGGTCACATCGAGGTGTGTGGCGACTCGGCGCATCGTCACCGCGCCGAACCCTTCCGTGCCGGCGATCTGGAGCGCTGCTGCAGCGACGCGCTCGCGTGTCAGCGTCGGTCGCCCTCGGCGGTGGCTGGGGCGTCGCCGGGCGCTTGTCGTCGCGTCCACCTTGCGATCCTATTCGGAGCCTTCAAGTTCACGCCATGTTGACTTTAATGTGGTGGCACGACAGACTTCGTTAGGTGACCTTCACTTCGCGACGATTCTCCGTTCGTTCGAGCGTGGTGTTCACTGCCATGACGCTCGCAGTGGGGGCCGGGTACGCCGGCGGCGAGAACCACGACGGCAGCTTCCCGGTGACCATCGAACATGGCCTGGGCGAAACGACCGTTGCCGTGGCGCCAGAACGCATCGTTGCACTCGGCGCACCGGAGGCCGACGCTCTACTGGCGTTGGGTCTCACGCCGGTCGGGATCCCGGCCAACCCCACCGCACCCGACGGCGTGTACCCCTGGTGGAACGACACCGGGTTCGACGCATCGGCCACCACCCTGCTCGTCTCCGACGTCGCCGGTGCGTTCAATCTGGAACAGGTCGCTGCGCTCGAACCCGACCTCATCGTGGCCGCCACCTCCGCCATGGACCAAGCCGCCTACGACCTGTATCGCGAGATCGCCCCGACCGTTCCGTTCCTGAGCGGACCGTTCCAGGACAGCTGGCAGGAGGTGACAGCCATGGTCGGCACGACCGTGGGACGGCCCGACAGGGCAAACGCAGCGATCGCCGCAGCCGAGGCCACCATCGAACAGCTGCGCACGAGTGCACCAGGACTCGACGGCGCCACCTACACCTTCAACGTGGTCCCCGCGGCGACCACCGTGATCTCAGTCACCGACCCGGACGATGTCGCCAACCGCTTCTTCGCCGAACTGGGCCTCGGCATCGCCCCCGCCGCCGCCGATCTGCCGCGTCAGCCCGGAACCGGTGCCGCGATCTCCCGCGAACAACTCGGACTGCTCGATGCCGATGTCGTGCTCATGTTCTACGCCAACGACGACGCCGCAGCCACGCTTCGCGAACAGCCGGTGTTCGCCGCCACCGACGGACGCGTGATCGAGCTCAGTGCTGCACAAGCAGTCGCCGTGCGCGCACCGTCAACCCTCGCCATTGCCTGGCTGCTCGACGAACTCGGTCCACAGCTCACCGACGCAGTGAGCTGACGCAGTGATCGTCGACACGATCACCGGCGGACTGCTCACCTCGCTCGTATTCACGATCGTGCTGCTGATCATGTTGCGGCTCAGCCCGCAAGCACTTCTACCCGAACTCACCGACGGGCGCGAGCGCGCACCGAGCACGCCGACATCCGCCATCGGGTTCGCCCTCGTCACCGCAGCGGTCATGGGCGGCACCCTGGCCACAACCCGGTGGGTCGCCGCATCGCACGATCTCGGCGTCGTCGAGCGCTTCTTCGTCGCCTGGTCAGTGATCGCGATGGTCAATCTGGTCGACTTCGTCGTCATCGACCTGGTGATCTACACGTGGATCTACCCCTCGTTCATGCAACTCCCCGGCTATCCACCCAAACACGACGCCACCTTCCACGCAATCGGCGCCGCGAAGGGAACCGCCGTCATCGGCATCCCGACCGCGCTGATCGTGACCGCCATCACCGCCTCCGTCTGACCCACGCCCGGCCGTCGTGGCGGTCGTCTCCACCAGCAGCTACTGCTCGCCGTCACGTTGCCCACGTCGGAGGCCCTCCCGTCGGCAGCTGTCGCTCTCCGCAGAATGGCGAAGCCTCCGACCCGCGTGGTCGCCCCAGACAGCCCGCCCCGGTCACGACCCGCCCCCAGCGTTCAGCGCGTGGAGCCACGTAGGTGCCGATATCGCGCCGGCCAGGCGCGGCGCGGGCGTTGTCAATCTGAGCGGGACAGCCGAGAAATGTACCTTTCGTTCATCCGCCTGATGTACACTTCGCCTCATCGATGTTGCCGTGACGGAACTCCGAGCCCACCTCGGTCAGTGGATCGATGCTGCGCGTGACGGCAATGACGTCGTCATCACCGAACGGGGGATGCCCGTCGCCCGAATCGTTGCGCTCGACTCCACCCCCGTCCTCGACCGCCTGACCGCCGAAGGCGTGATCGGCCGACCCGCACGATCGTCCCGCCCAGTTGCCGGCGGTCGGCCCCGGCCAAAGCCGAAGCGTCCCGTGGCCGACATCATCAGCGAGCAGCGCGGCTGAAGGTGGCCCTCGTGTATTTCGACTCGAGCGCGCTCGTCAAACTCGTGCTCGACGAGACGGGATCCGACGTCGCAGCAACAGTGTGGAACGCTTGCGACGCAGCATTGTCGAGCCGGCTCGCGTATCCCGAAGTCTGCGCAGCTCTCGCAGCAGCGGGCCGCAACCACGACCTCACCGAGTCCGAGGCGTCCGCTGCAGCAGGAGAATGGGAGATCTTCTGGTCGTCGATGCGTCCAATCGAACTCTCGCCCGACGTCGAGAAAGCGGCAGGCGAGTTGGCTGTCGCGCACCGACTGAGAGGCGCCGACGCAGTTCATCTCGCAAGTGCCCTTGCGCTCGGATCGGCCGAGGTCACCGTTGCCGTGTGGGATCAGCGTCTCCACGCCGGCGCCGCCGCCGCTGGACTTCGGGTGGCGCCAGCGACGCTCGGCTGAAGCGAGACGACGATCATCTCGAGGTCGTCGGGTCGCGAGCGGGTCCGAACTGCTGTATATCCCAGAGTTGAGGTGATATATACTGCTGCGGTGACCAAGCGACTGATCGATGTCGACGACGACGCACTCGATGCCGCGCGAGCGAGGCTGGGCACCACCACGATCAAGGACACGGTCAACGAGGCACTTCGAACAGCCGCCCGCGAGCGCAGCGCCGAACTCGCCAGCGCGCTTGCGACGCTGTCGCAAGCCGATCTCGTCGACCGCTCCACAGCGTGGCGCTGATGTACCTCCTCGACACCAGCGTGATCACGCGCCTCCGCGAGCCGTCCATCGTTCGGCGAGTCGGCGAGCTCGACGCTGCTGGATTGGCCCGAACCACGATGACCGATCTCGAGGTCGGCTTCTCAGCGCGCAATGGCGAGGATTGGGATCGGCTCGCGGCCGCCCTTCGCGCGTTCCGTCCGGTGGCGGTCGACACACACCACTTCGATCGTGCCGGTCAGGTACAGCGAGCACTTGCCGCGGGCGGACTGCGAGGACGTAAGGTGCCCGACCTCCTCATCGCTGCCGTAGCCGAGTCGGCCTCGCTCACCGTGCTGCACTACGACGCCGACTTCGATCACATCGCAACGATCACCGGCCAGCCGACCGAGTGGATCGTCGATCGGGGATCAGTCAGCTGACCGCCATCGAGCAGCGATGGAGCGAACCGGTGTCATCGACAGCGAAGGGCGACGGCGACGGCGACGGCGAAGAGGTCTGGAGCACGACGACCGCACTCCGCGCCAGTTCCATGCGGACAGATAGCGGACATATCCGTGAAGACCGGTCAGCCCACGCCTTTCAGGCGTAGAGCGCTATGGCGCTGATGATGCCCGGAGCGGCGCGCAGCGCTGCCAACACCTCGGCCGAGACCTCGCAGGTGGGGGCGATCAGCATCACGGCGGTGTCACCATCGGGCGCCCGACCGACGTCCATGTCGGCGATGTTGACACCCGCGTCACCGAGCAGGGTGCCAACGGTCCCGATGACACCGGGACGGTCGTCGTTGGTGATCATCACCATCTCGGCCGAGGGCGGCACGTCGAAGGTGTGGCCGTCGATCCCCACGATGCGGTGCTCGGAGCGACGCCCCGACAACGTGCCGGCGACACGGTGCCCGCCGCCCGAGATCGTGATCAGGTTGACGTAGTCCGACGACGTCGTCGACTTGACCTCGCGGACGTCGACACCGTGGTCCTTGGCCCGTTGCGGCGCGTTGACGTAGGTGACCGGCTCGTCGGTGATCCGCCCGAAGACGCCCTTGAGCGCCGAGAGCCCGAGGATGCGGGTGTCATAACCACCGATGTCGCCTTCCACCGACACCTCGAGCTGAGCGGGGAGCTCGCCGACCAGCGACCCGAACAGGGTGCCCAGCCGCTCGGCCAGCGGGAGATAGGCGGTGAGGTCCTCGTGGGCCTCGGTCACCGCCAGGTTGACGGCGAAGGGGACGAAGTCACCGGCCAGGGCGAGCTGGACCATGTCGGCGATGGTGTCACCGGCCTTGTCCTGGGCTTCGCGGGTGCTGGCCCCGAGGTGTGGCGTGACGACGATCGAGGGCAGCTCGAACAACGGCGACGACGTGGTCG
>JBKEAH010000202.1:0-6451 GCA_047972065.1 Desertimonas sp. | reverse complement strand
TGACCGTTGTACCCGGTGAGCAGATTGAGACCGAGCACCGCCACCGCCCACGACGCGGCGAGCGCGAACTGGAAGAGCCGGAAGTCGGCGACGAACCAGGTCATGCTGAGCGCAACCAGCGAGGCGACGGCACCCAGGATCCACTTGTCTCTGACGCTCATACCCGCGACACCTCCGCCTTGCCGAACAATCCGTTCGGTTTGATCAGCAGCACCACCGCGATCAGCACAAAGGCCAGCACGAGGTTGAGCTGGTTGCCATGCGGCTGCCAGTAGGTGCCGGTGAACGCGAGCATGAGCCCCACCAACAACCCGCCGAACACGGCGCCGGGCGGCGAGTCGAACCCGCCCAACACCGCACCGGCGAAGGCGAACAACATCGTCGTGGCCATCATGTTCGGCTGGAGGCCGAGTCGCGGGCCCACCATCACGCCGGCCGCCGAGCCGACCGCGGCGGCCAGCCCCCAGCCGATCGCCAGCATCAGCCCGACGTTGATCCCCACCAGCCGGGCCGATGCGGGATTCCCGGCGGCGCCGCGCAGTCCGAGACCGAGCTTGGTGAAGTTGAACAACGCGAACACCGCCGCCATCAGCCCGATCAACACCAGGACGATGCCGATCGTCTGCCAGCTGATGATGAGATCACCGATGCGGATCGGCTTGGTCGGGAACGGCGACGTCATCGACTTGGGCAGGAACGTCCAGTACCACCCGGCGCCGTTGTTGAAGACCGACAGCAATCCGAGGGTCACGATCAACAACGTCAACGGCGACGCGTCCTCGACCCAGCGGATGATCAGACGTTCGATGAGGAATCCGATGACGAACGAGATCGCCATGGCGATGAAGAACGCGACCAGCCAGCGCAGCCAGGTGATCGTGATGATCTCGTCCAGGCGGGTATCGGCCTCCCATGACAAGTAGGCGGCGACCATCGCCAACTCACCCTGGGCGAAGTTGGGGATGTGGGTCGCTCGGTGCACCAGCACGAGGGCCAACGCCAGGCTGGCATAGATCGCGCCGTTGGCAAGGCCATCGAGCAGGGTCTGGATGAAGCGGCTCATGGTCAGACTCCCAGGTAGGCGCGCTGGATGGACTCGTCGGCCTGCAGTTCGGCGGCCGAGCCTTCACGGACGATCTCGCCGACCTCGAGCAGGTAGGCGCGCTCGGCGATCCCCAGAGCCAGCTGGGCGTTCTGCTCGACCACCATGGTCGTCACCCCGGTCTCGGCGACGATCTCGCCGAGGGTGACGTAGAGCTGATGCACGATCAGTGGGGCCAGACCCAGCGACGGTTCGTCGAGCAGCAGAAGCTCGGGTTTCGACATCAGCGCCCGGGCCACACCGAGCATCTGTTGCTCGCCGCCCGACAGCTCCCCGGCTCGTTGACGCCGACGCTCGCCGAGGATGGGGAACATCTCGAATATGTGATCCCGATCGGTGTTGATCCCCCCACGGTCTCGGCGCCGCCAGGCGCCGATCTCGAGGTTCTCCTCGACCGACAACTCGACGAAGGTGCCGCGTCCCTCCGGAACCTGCGCGACACCGAGTCGGGCGATCTTCTCGCCCGACATGCCCACCAGCTCCTGGCCCTTGAAACGGATCGAGCCCTTCGCCCGACCCAACGCCCCGCTGATCGCCCGCAGCAGCGTCGTCTTGCCCGCTCCGTTGGCCCCCAGGACGGCCACGACCTGGCCCTCGCCGACCTCGAGCGTCACCCCATGCAACACCTGCACCATGCCGTAGCCACCGTCGAGCCCGCTGATCTCCAACGCCGCGCTCATTCCGAACCCCCGAGGTATGCGTCGATGACCGCCTGATCGTTGCGGATGTCCTCCGGCGTCCCCTGGGCGATCGTGCTCCCGAAGTTGAGGACCGTGATGTGGTCGCACAACCGCATCACCAGCCCCATGTGGTGTTCGACCAGCACGACGGTCAGGTCATGGCTGTCCCGGAGCTGACGGACCACACCCATCAGGTCATCGACCTCGCCATGGGCGAGGCCGGCGGCGGGCTCGTCGAGCAGCAACAGCGTCGGCTCGGCGGCGACCGCCCGGGCCAGCTCGACGCGCTTGAGGGTCCCGTAGGGCAGACCGGCCGCCGGGCGGCCGGCGACCGACGACAACCCCACCTCGGCCAGCGCGTCGTCGGCCCGCCGGCGCACGTCGCGCTCCTCGGCGATCACCCACGGCGCCCGCACCATGTTCGACACCCAGTCGGTCTTGCGGACCCGGTGGAGCCCGACGATCACGTTCTCACGCACGGTCAGCTTGGGGAACAGCGCCAGGTTCTGGAACGTGCGCGAGACCCGGTGGTCGGCGACCTCGTAGGGCTGTAACCCCAGCAGCTCCTGGCCCTGCCAACGCACGCTGCCCGCGGTGGCGCGATAGATCCCGGTGAGACAGTTGAACAGCGTGGTCTTCCCGGCGCCGTTGGGACCGATCAGCCCCGTGATCTCACCCTCCCGGGCGATCAGCCGTGCCCGGTCGAGGGCGACGATGCCACCGAAGCGAACCGTGACGTCATCGACGATCAGGTCCCTCGACGCGTCGCCACCATCGAGCGCCAAATCGTGGGCGTCCATCGCTGCATCGGTCATCGAGCCCCCAAGTTGTTCACATCCGTGCGTCGCGGTGATCCGTCTCCCCCGTCGGATCGGACCAGGATTGAAGCACGTCTGTGACGAATGACACAAATCCAAGCGCGCCGGGCCGCGAGCGGGCGCTGGTCGCCGACCTTCCCTACCGGGGATCGGCCGCCCGACGCATCTGCTCGAGGCTGCGACGGAGCAGCCGCGACACGTGCATCTGCGAGACCCCGACGCGATCGGCGATCTGCGCCTGGCTGAGCCGCTCGTAGAAGCGCAGGCGGACGACCTCCTGATCCCGCCGGGGGAGCCGGGCGATCAGACGCCGTACCGCGTCGACCTCGCCGACCTGGTCGATCGCCGCATCGGTCACCGCGACCTCATGGCCCGTGGCTCGATGGTCGGCCGGCACCGGTGCATCAAGGCTCGCCGCCGTGTAGGCCAGCCCGGCGGCGACGCCTTCGATCACCTCATCGGTGCTGACGCCGATCCGCTCGGCCAGCTCGCCCACCGTCGGTGCCCGCCCGAGCTGCTGCACCAGCTCGTCGGCGGCCCGACGGATCCCCAGGTGCAGTTCCTTGCTCGACCGCGGTACCCGGACCGCCCAGGTCTGATCGCGGAAGTACCGCTTGATCTCGCCCTCGACGGTCCGGCCGGCAAAGGTCGAGAAGGCGACGCCGCGACCGGGGTCGAACCGATCGACCGCCTTGACCAGGGCGAGGAACGCGACCTGGCGCAGCTCCTCGTCGCTCGGACCGCGGCGAGCGAACCTCCTGGCCACGTGGATGGCGAGGCCCATGTGTCGCTCGACGAGCCGGTTGCGCAGCCGGCGATCCCTGGTACGCACGAGCGTCTCGAAGAGCGCACGGTCCGGCGCGTCGTCAGCCTCCACCATCGGTCGCGGACTTCTCGAGACGGAAGGTGTGCTCCCCGAGCTCGTAGTGATCGGCGACGGCGGCGACGATGCGCTCGGACAGCGCGTCGGACGGATCGGCTCGGGGGTCAACCGCACCGTCGAGGCCCCCGTGGAGCACCAGCCGGCCAGGTTGCACCTCGGCGGTGATCGTCAGCCGGGCGCCCGCTCCGGCCCGGGCGACCAGCAGCGCGGCCAGCTCATCGATGCCGAGGCGCACGTCGTCCAGCTCGTCGAGGTTGAGCCCGGCATCGACACCCGCCGACGCCGCGACCAGGCGGGCCGTCGCCACGTGCCGGGCGTCCGCCGGGATGTCCAGACGGATCTCGGCCGGTCCGGGACGCTCGAGGTCAGCCACCGCGTCAGTCTGGCCGCCGCGGATCAGACCCGCGGCGCCAGCTGAAAGCTGGAGGCGGCGACCGCGGCCTGGGCCCGGTTGTGGACGTCGAGCTTGCTGTAGAGCCGCTTGACGTACGTCTTGACCGTCTCGACCGACAGGAACAACTCGGCCGCGATCTGCGCGTTGGTGAGCCCGCGGGCGATCAGCGCGAGGACCTCGCTCTCGCGATCGGACAGGTCGACCAGACGGGCTGTGGCGTCCTCCGACGCCAGGCCGAGCCCGACCCGCTCCCCGCCGGCTACCCGCTCCAGCCCATCGACCAGCGCATCGGCCGAGCGCGTCTTGAGGATGACCCCCGACACCCCGATCTCGTCGGCGGAGCGAACGAACGGCGGCGCCGCATCCCAGGTGTACAGCACCACGTGCTGACAGGAGCGATCACGGACCATCTCCTCGGCGCGCGCCAGGGTGTGGCGTCGCCCGGCGAACGTGTCGAACAGCGCGATGTCCATCGGGACCGACGGCAGGCCCCCGGCGTCGAGCTCGACCACGGTGACCCGGTGCCGATACGGCTCGAGCATCGCCGCGACCCCGCGGACGATCACCTCGTAGTCGTTGATGACGCCGACGCGCAGCACGCCAGGTGCACTCGGCGCGCCGCCGGGGTGTGACTCCGCGTGGTCCCCGTTCGACCCCGCCGGGTTCCGCTCCCTCATCGTCATCTCGTGTCCTCCTCGCCGGACCATTGAACGCGCGACGTGACCGCCGCACGCCGATCATCACCATCGACACCGACGTCGTCGCTGAGCCGCCGGACGATCGCCAAGCCGTGCCCGCTGGCGGTCAATTCTGTCGGGGTGGCCCAGGTCGCCACCGGCGGGATCGCCATCGACGATCCGTCGCTGACGACCCGGAGCGTCACATCGACCCGCTCGCGGACGCGAACCTCGACGTCGACCTCACCCAAGCCACCATGTCGGAGCGCGTTGGTGACCAGCTCGCTGGTCACCAACTCGACATCAACCACGACGTGGGCGGGAACGGCACGCTCGACGAGAAAACACCGCACCCGCCGCCGGGCGAGCGCGACCGATTCCGGGCGGGCGGGCATCTCGAACGCCAACGCGGCCTCCTGGCGCGGTGATCGCCGCACGGAAAGCGCTGCTCCGGACGTCGGCATGCGCAAGTTCCTTCCCCACACCCGACGGGTTGAAACGCACTGTTGGCCCGAGCATGCGCCCGCGGCGAGGCTCAGGGCTCCACGACGAGGTGGCCGGCGACGCCGGAGATCTCGAGCAGCCGTTCGACCGAGGGGCTCGGCGACCGAAGCGTGATCCCGCCGCCACGGTCGCGGCGGTGGGTGTGCGCTTCGACGATCACCCGCAGACCTGACGAGTCGATGAACCTGACCGCCGCCAGGTCGATCACGCATCGATCGGGCAGCCCGGCCAGTGATGCCTCGAGCTCGGGGGCCGTGTACGCGTCGATCTCCCCGTCCAACGCCAGCGCGCCGTCGGCGTCGACGTGCACGTCGAGGCGCGGGCCGTCGAAGGTCATGACCAGCACGTTACCGGTGCGGTCGTCCCCGCCAGGAAAGCCCCATCACCCACTCGGGTGATGGCCCGCCACCTCCGCGGCACCGGTCACGACCCGGAAGCCGACGCCCTCGGCGCACCATGGCCGCGGCCATCCCCGCGCCGTCGGGCGGAGCGCGAAGTGGGCGAGCGCCTCCGACAACGCCTCGGCCCCCGCCGACCCGATCAACACGGACGTCAGATCGACGAGCGCGGCGAGGAACAGCGCATCGTGACCGTGGTCGACACCGGCCAACGCGTGGGCGAGCTCATGGGCCAGCGTGGCGAGGTCATGCTGGCCGACCGCCAACGCCACCTCGACGTGGCGGCCGGCGCCCCCGCCCGACACCGCTCGGGCGCCCGACGAGCGGGCCGACGAGCGCGCCCCGCCGATCGTGACGATTGGTCCGCCGGCCTGCCGCCACCACTCGCCGGTGGTGACGGCTGCGGACCGCTCGGCGAGATCGACCAGCGATCGGGGTCGCTCGGCGCCGGTCCCACCGAAGGCGCGTTCCTCCGCCTCGCCGAGCGCAGTGCGCCCCAGGTCGACTCGACGGCCGCTCATCGCGCCGGCCCGAGGGCGAGCCGGGACGTTACGCGTCGGCGACCGAGATCCGCCCCGTCGGCGGCGGAGCGACCCCGATGCCAGCCGGTGACACCGGCCGGTGCCGGGCGGGCGGCGGTGGCGACGCGAGGGAACGAACGGGCGGTGTGTTCGTGCACCCGCTCGCGCCGGGTGCGCAACGCCACCGCCATCGACTCGACGCCCTGATCGGCCGTCGCCGCGGCGGTCTCGACATCGGCACGCGCCGCCCGCAGCAGCTCGCCGACACGCTCGGCGAACCCAAAGAGGAACCCGCGCCGAAGGCGCTGGGTCGCCGCCGCCGTCCGGGCGCGCTGAGCGGCCATCTGGGCCGCCGCTTGACGATGGAGCGAGTCGTAGAGCACCGCCACCGCGTCGAGGTCGGTGCGAAAGCCCACCACGTGGGCGGTCATGCCGTCCTCGGCGGTGCGGAACACGACGTCGGCGTCGTGGGCG
>JBKEAH010000088.1:0-10347 GCA_047972065.1 Desertimonas sp. | reverse complement strand
GCCCTCGACGCGCACGGCGTCGTTGGCCCGGTCGCCGACATCGGCATCGGTCTCGGTCGCCGACTTGACGTAGGTGCCGATGCCGCCGTTCCACAGCAGGTCGACCGGCGCCCGCAGGATCGCCGAGATCACCTGGCTGGGGGTGAGTCGCCCGGCCGGGGCGGCGAGCGTGGCGCGCGCCTCGTCGCTCAACTCGATCGACTTCAGGCTGCGCGCGTACACCGCGCCACCCGGGGAGAGCAGGCTCGAGTCGTAGTCCTCCCAGCTCGAGCGGGCCAGACCGAACAATCGCTGCCGCTCGGCGTAGCCCACGGCGGGGTCAGGGTTCGGGTCGACGAAGATGTGACGATGATCGAAGGCGGCGACCAGCCGTAGCGATGCCGACATCAGCATGCCGTTGCCGAACACGTCACCTGACATGTCGCCGATGCCCACCACGGTGATCGGATCCCGATCGGCGTCCTTGCCGAGCACGCGGGCATGGCGCCGCACACTCTCCCAGGCGCCGCGCGCCGTGATCCCCATCGCCTTGTGGTCGTAGCCGGTGCTCCCGCCCGAGGCGAACGCATCGCCGAGCCAGAATCCGTACTCCTCGGAGATGGCGTTGGCGATGTCGCTGAAGCTGGCCGTGCCCTTGTCGGCGGCGACGACGAGGTAGGAGTCCTCGCCGTCGTGGACCACGGTGCCGGGGGGCGGGACCACGACCTCGCCCTCGGCGGTCGAGATGCGGTTGTCGGTGAGGTCGAGCAGTCCCCTGATGAAGAGTCGGTAGCACTCGACCACCTCGGCGCGCAGCGACTCGGGGTCGGGCGGGGGGCGCTTGACGACGAACCCGCCCTTGGCGCCGGACGGCACGATGACGGCGTTCTTGACCATCTGCGCCTTCATCAGGCCGAGGACCTCGGTGCGGAAGTCCTCCCGCCGATCGCTCCAGCGCAAGCCGCCGCGGGCGACGGCGCCGCCGCGCAGGTGAACTCCCTCGACCCGGGGGCTGCACACCCAGATCTCGTGGCGCGGCCGCGGCACGGGCAGATCGGGGATCGCCGCGGGGTCGAACTTGAAGGCGATGGTGGGGTGGCGGCGCGCCGCGTTGGTGCGGACCGTGGCGTCGATCAGGGAAAGGAAGGCGCGGCAGATGCGATCGTCGTCGAGGCTCGGGACATCGTCGAGCGCATGACCGAGACGCTCGCGCACGACCGCCGCAGCGCCAGCGCGAGCGTCGGCCTCGGCGACACCGAAGCGCTGGGGGTCGAACCGGGTTTGGAACAGCGCGATCAGATCGACGACCAGTCGGGGGTGCCGGCCGAGGGCCTCCTCGACGTATTGCTGGCTGAAGGCGAACCCGATCTGGCGCAGATACTTGCCGTAGGCCCTGATGACCGCCACCTCGTGGATCGTGAGTCCCGCGCCGAGCACCAGTCGATTGAACCCATCGCCTTCGACCGACCCGTCGAGCAGGGCCCCGAAGGCCTCCTCGACCTCGTGCCGGCTCGCCGCGTCGGGCGACACGTCGGCGGGCATCCGGACCCCGATGTCGTAGAGATGGACCCGCCCGTCGTCGGTGCGGAACGTCGAGGGCCGTTCGTCGAGCGCGTGCAACCCGAGATGGTCGAGGACCGGTAGCAGATCGGCGAGGCTGGCCGGCGACCCCCGGCGGAACACCTTGACCCGCCACTCGTCGGCGGGTGCGTCGACATCGTGGGCCAGCACCGCGAACTCGTCGCGCCCACCGTCGAGCACGTCGAGGACGTGGCGGAGATCGTCGACGGCCAACTCCGGGTTGGTCGCCGCCCGGTAGGAGGCGGGCGCGTGACGGCCCACCCGTTCGAAGAGGCGCCGCGCCGTGTCGTCGTCGAGCTCGCGCCGCAGCGCAGCCATCACCCGGTCGGACCACGATGTCGACACCTCGTCGATCGTGCGCTCCAAGGCGTCGGCGTCGGCTCGGGTGCGGTCGTCGGGGCGCCGCACGTCGATGGCGATGCGGGCGAGGGTGTTGGCCCCGAGGTACGGCTCGAAGCTGCGTTCCTCGGATCCGTAGGCGGCGGCCACGGTGTCGGCGATCCTGGTCGGGAGGTCGGCGGTGAAGCGTGCCTTGGGGAGGTACACGAACACCGTCACCCAGGCGCCGACGGGCTCGGGGACCTCGAACACGCGGACCAGGCGTCGTTCCTGCAACCCGACGATGTCGGCGACCAGTTCGGCGGTGGTGTCGGGGGACTGCTCGAGCACCAGATCGCGCGGCAGGTTCTCGAGCACGTTGCGGGCCTCGCGCCCGGCGTGGGTGTGCAGACGCGACTCGCTGAGGTCGAGGCGCTCGCTGAGCGCCGGACCGATCCGAGGGATGTCCAGGACGCTGCCGCGGACGGCGTTGGAGGTGAGCAACCCGACGAAGCGCGTCTCGGTGGTCGCCTCGGGCCCGTCGGGGCGAACGCACACCACGGTCTGTCGCTGGGCCTTGAAGACGCGGGCGTGGTCGTCGGTGCGGGCGATGACGATGGTGCCGCGCCCGGGCATCGATCGGGGGCGGGCCGCTCTCACCGAGACCCGCGACATCCCGAGCTCGGACCCCGGGCGCACGACGACGGAGCCGTCGGCGTCGCGGTCGTAGACCGCCGAGCCGAGGAAGACGAAGTTCCCACCGGCGAACCATGTCAGCAGCGGGTCGACCTCGGTCTGGGCCAGCATCCGATGACGCATCGCATCGAAGTCGTCGACCACCCGGCGGACGTCGGCGACGGCGTCGGCGAGCTCGCCGGTGAGCATCGTGGCGATGTCGTCATCGACCCGGTCGATCTCGATCTGTGTCCACGCCTCGATCACGCCGCCGGGCGCGCCGACCCCGACGAGGACGTCATGAGCGTCACGCTCGACCGGGAGCATCGGGTGGACCAGCAGGTGGATGCCGAGGTCGTGGCGTTCGACGACGAGTCGCAGGGTGTCGACGAGGAACGGCATGTCGTCGGAGACGACCAGCACCACCGAGCGGGCCGACCGCCACCCGTCAGGTTCGCGCTCGGGCGACAGGACGCGCACGATGGGCTGGCCGGCGCGACGCACCCGGCCAAGCTCGAGGTGATCGACCGCCGAGGCGTAGATCTCCTCGACCGGCCGGGTGCCGACATCGTCGTCGGGGAGTTCACCGTAGTAGCGGTCGAGGAACTCGGGGAGCAGGTCGTCATCGGGACGACGGGCTCCGGCCAGCTCGCGCAGACGAGCCAGCGCCTCGATCACGTCGGGATGCACCTGCATGCCGGGATGTCCTCCCCTCGCCGGTCGACCTCGTTGTCGCCCGGGTCCGCCGCAACGATGTTAGGTCGCGCCGGTGCGCTCGATCAGCGTGAGCCGACGGTGGCGGCGAGCGCTCGGGCGTCCGCCACCACCGCGTCGCTCGACGGACCCACCACGGTCAGATGACCCATCTTGCGGGCCGGCCGTGGCGCCTGCTTGCCGTAGAGGTGCAGATGGGCGTCGGGGTCGGCGAGGACCGACGACCAGTCCGGTTCCCCACCGGCCCAGCGGTCACCGAGCAGATTGACCATCGCCGCCGCCGGCACCGTCAGCTCGGCGGACCCCAGACCGACGCCGCAGACGGCACGGATCTGCTGCTCGAACTGGCTGGTGGCGGCGGCGTCGAGCGTCCAGTGCCCGCTGTTGTGCGGGCGCGGGGCCATCTCGTTGACCAACAGCTGGCCGCCGGACACGAACATCTCCACCGCCAGCACCCCGACGTAGGCGAGCGCATCGGCGATCGCCACCGCCATCGTCCTGGCCGCCTCGGCAAGCCGGGCGTCGAGGCGCGCCGGCACGACCGTCAGATCGAGGATGCCGTCGGCGTGGTAGTTCTCCGCAACGGGGTAGGTGACCTCGGCGCCAAGCGCCGTCCGGGCGACCAACACGCTCACCTCGACGTCGAGGTCGACTCGCTGCTCGACGATGCAGGCGACACGTCCCAGCGCGCTCCAGGTGTCACGCAGCGCCCGCCGGTCCCCGGCGTCGCGCACCGCAAGCTGGCCCTTGCCGTCATAGCCGAGGCGGGTGGTCTTGACGATCGCCGGACCGCCGAGCAGCCCGGCGACCACGTCGACGTCGTCGTCGTTGACGAGCGCGGCGAACGGGGCGGTGGCGATGTCGTGGGCGTGGAGGAAGGTCTTTTCGGCAAGGCGGTCCTGGGCGATGGCGACGGCACCGGGCGACGGGTGCACGGGGATCGAGCGGGCGAGCCGTTCGAGCGCCGCAGCCGGGGGGTTCTCGAACTCGGTGGTCACGACGGCGCAGGTGCCCGCCAGTTCGTCGAGGGCGCCCGGCGAGTCGTAGGCGGCGACGAGATGCACATCGGCGATGCGCCCGGCCGGCGCCGATGGGTCGGGATCGACCACCACGGTGCCGTAGCCCATCGTTCGTGCCGCCATCAGCGCGTAGCGGCCCAGTTGACCGCCACCGAGCATGCCGAGACGGGCGGGCGGGAGGATCGGTGACGAACCCGGCATGGGTCAGGCGGTCGCGGGTGGGAGGGTCGAGCCGGCGGCCGCGGTGTGCCGCTCCTCGCGATACGCGCCGAGCCGGGCGGCGAGCTCCGGGTCGTCGGCGGCGAGCATGGCGACGGCGAACAGGGCGGCGTTGGTGGCCCCGGCCTCGCCGATGGCAAACGTCGCCACCGGCACGCCGGCGGGCATCTGCACGATCGACAGCAACGAGTCCTGGCCATGGAGATGACGCGAGGCCACCGGAACGCCGAGCACCGGCACGGTGGTCTTGGCGGCCAGCATCCCGGGGAGGTGAGCGGCCCCGCCGGCTCCGGCGATGATCGCCCGCAGCCCCCGGCCGCCAGCGCTGGCGGCGTAGGCGAACATCTCGTCGGGCATCCGGTGCGCGCTCACGACCTTGGCCTCGTGGGGTACGGCCAGCCGATCGAGCACCTCGACCGAATACTGCATCGTCGACCAGTCGCTGCTCGATCCCATCACCACCCCGACGACGGGCACCACGCCGGGCGTCTGGGCCCCGTTCGCCGGTGTCGGGTTCGACATGACGACACCATACGGGGCGCGCTCGGGCCAGACTGGTGGGCGTGCAGCAGCGCAACGTGCTCGGTGACGAGCTGATCCCGTGCTCGATGGACCCGCTGACGGGCTACTACCGCACGGGTTGCTGCGAGAACCGGGGCGACGATCCGGGGTTCCATGTCGTGTGCTGCCGGGTCACCGAGGAGTTCCTGGCCTTCTCGGCCGCGGCCGGCAACGACCTGTCGACGCCGATGCCCCAGCACGGCTTTCCGGGTCTGCGTCCCGGTGACCAGTGGTGTGTCTGCGCCGCGCGCTGGGCCGAGGCCTTGGCGGCCGATGCCGCCTGCCCCGTCGTGTTGGCATCGACCCACATGTCGGCGCTGGAGTTCGTCGACCTCGCCCAGCTGCAGGCCCACGCCGTCACCGACTGACGCTGCCCCCGGGAGGTGGTTCTCAGCGCGACAGTGGCGCCGCCGCGGCGGCCGGTTGGCGCAGCGTGGCGACGGGGACGGTGTCGACCAGCTCGCGCACCCGCTCATCACCGTGGTCGAACGCCAGCGCGTCGAACCGCTCACGACGCTCGGCGACCAGGGCGGCGGGTGGCTCGGCGGTATCGAAGCCCCACAGCGTCTGGGCGACCCGCAGGTCGTGGATCACCGGCGCCCGACCGAACAGCGAGGCGCGCGCCAGTGCGGTGGCGACGATGCCGATCATCGCGTCATCGACCGTCTCGCCGGGCTGGACGATGACGCTCGGGCGGACCAACTCGGCCAGCTTGAGCGCATAACCCTGGTCGGGCCCCTGAAAGCCGAACCGGTCCCCGGTCGGCTGGGGGCCGACGAGGTCCGCCCGTCGATCCGGCGACCACGCCCCCGGCGCGACGTCGGGCGAGTGGTAGCCCCGCGACGTGTCGATCGGGGCGGCGGGTGAGAACCGGGGCGCAGCCATCACGCCGAGTTCTAGCAGCACTCGGCGGCGCCGGCCTCGACCAGCGCAGCGATGGCGGACTCGTCGTAGCCGACCTCGCCGAGGACTTCGGCGGTGTGCTCGGCCCGCAGCGGCGCCGGGCGACGCACGGCGAGCGGCGCATCGTCGAGGATCATCGGTGGCTCGATTCGTCGATAGGGCCCGACGACCGGGTGCTCATCGACGGTGACCATGCCGCGGTGCATCGCCGGATCGTCGAGGATCTCGTCGAGATCGGGCACCGGGTTGGCCGGGATCCCCTGCTCGGCGCACAGCGCCAACCACTCGTCGGTGGTGCGTTCGCGCACGATGGCGGCGAGGTTCCCGTAGACGACCTGGGCGTTGAGCAGCCGACTGGCGTGGTCGGCGAACCACGGCTCGTCGAGCAGGTTCTCCCGACCGACGGCGGCAAACAGCCGGTGCCAGTGCTCGTCGGTGTACGGGAGTATCGCGACGTGGCCATCCGCCGTCCGGTGCGGACCGCGGGTCGTGGTCAACAGACGCGAGTACCCGCTGGGTTCACCGGGTACGGCGGCGCGTGAGAGATGCTCGGTGAGGTTGAAGGCCAGGACGGCGTCGAACATCGGCACCTCGACGCGCTGGCCCCGCCCCGTGCGCTCGCGGTGGAACAGTGCCGCCAGCACGGCGTTGACGATGGTCTGCCCGGCGATCTTGTCGGCGATGGCCGAGGGGAGGAACGACGTGGCACCCACCGTGTGCCGGCTCAGCTGCGCCAGCCCCGTCGCCGCCTGGATGATGTCGTCGTAGGCCGGACGGTCGGCCTCGTCGCTTCCGGTCCGGAACCCCTGCGCCTGGCAATAGACGAGTCGCGGGTGGTCGGCGGCCACGTCGTCGTAGGTCAGGCCGAGGCGGGCCAGCGGTCCCGGCCGGAGGTTGGTGACGAACACGTCGCACGAGTCGAGAATCCGCACGAAGGCGGCGATGCCGTCGCGGTGCTTGAGGTCCAGTGCGATGGCGCGTTTGTTGCGGTTGATGTTGAGTGCGATGCCCGACAGCTCGGGGTGCGGCCCGCCGCCGATGAAGCGGTTGGTGTCGCCGCGTCCGGACTCGACCTTGATGACGTCGGCACCGAGATCACCGAGCTGCTGGGTGGCGTAGGGCCCCATGATCACCGAGGTCAGGTCGAGCACCCTGATGCCGTCGAGAACGGCGGGCGACCGACCGGGATCGCTCATCGTCCCTGGAAGTTCGCGGCGCGCCGGTCGCGCACGGCGGCCACGCCCTCGGCCCAGTCCTCGGTCTGCTGCAACCGCTCCTGCTCGGCCCGCTCGTGGGCCATCGCGGCGCGGACCTCGACGGCGAGGTCGCCGCGCATCGTCTGGCGGATCGAGCGGATCGCCAGCGGCGCCGCGGCGGCGATCTCGCGGGCCCGTTCCATCGCCCGGTGGCGCAGCTGGTCATCGGCGACGAGGTCGTCGCACAGCCCGATCCGCTGCGCCGTCGCCCCGTCGATGCGCCGCCCGGTGTAGAGCAGGTCGAGGGCGGCCTGGTGACCGACCACCCGCGGAAGGGTGACGCTCAGCCCGAAGCCCTGGTGGAACCCGAGCAGCGCGAAGTTGGCGGCGAAGCGCGACGACGGGGCGGCGACCCGGACATCCGCCGTCATCGCCAACCCGAGACCCCCGCCGATGGCCGCACCCTGGATTGCGGCGACGATCGGGAGCGGCTGCTCGAAGAGGCGGATGCCGACGTCGTAGAGGTGGGGTCGTGGTGTCGTCCGGTCGCTCCAGGGTGATCGGGCGTCGGCGTCGGCGTCGGAGCGGCCGACGGCCCCGCTGAAGTCGGCGCCACCACAGAAGTTCTTGCCCTCGGCGCACAGCACCACGACGCGCGTCGGCCCGTCGGCCAGGCGTTCGATCGACGCGGCCAGGGCGCTCAGGGTGTCGAGGTCGAAGAAGTTGTGCGGTGGCCGGTGCACCTCGACGACGGCGACACGGCCGTCATCGAAAGGTGTGACCGACACGCTGGCAGATGACTCGTCCATCGTCGACTCACATGCCCTCGACGATCACACCGATCCCGTCGGTTCCGGCCAGCCGCAGCTCGCGGACCTCCTGATACGCCGGCGAGTCGTACCACGCCCGCAGCGCGGCCATGTTGGGGAACTCCATCACCACGGTGCGCTCACCGCCGGCACCCTCGACCACGGCCGACTCGGTGGTCATCACGAGCACCTTGAAGTCGTGCCCGGCCAGCGTGGGTCCGACCGCAGCCAGGTACTCGTCCACCTTTCCCTGGTCGGTGATGCGCGAGTTGGCGATGAGATAGGCGGCCATCGCGGCAGCCTCGCGCGCCGCGACGCCGAACGTGCGCCCGAGGCGGTCAGAGACGATCCGCCGGGTAGCCGGGATAGGACTCCTTGAACACGCCCGAGTGGAGCAGCACGGTGGCGACCTGGTTCCCGGTGACCTCGTCGGTCATCGTGGTCTTGGTCCAGTACGACTCGGTGCGCCGGGATTGGCCGAGACCGACGAGCTCGCGCACGAGCACGTAGGGGTGGTCGACGAAGATCGGACCGTTGGTCAGGTTGATCTCGAGGTCGAGGAACAGCCCGAGCGACGGGTTGCGAACCGGCCAGGCGAAGTGCGAGCGCGAGGCGAGGACGCTGATCATCTCGAACGGCACGATCGCTCGGCTCCACGGCGACTCGGCGCCCCCCTCGTCCGTGTACCAGCGGTGCGCCTCGGTGATCCTGGCCAGCTTCTCGTCGAGCGAGAACGGGTAGCCGTCGCCGTTGCGCCCGGCACGGGTCATCGTGACCGTGTCGGGTCGGTCGCTGCGCATGCCGACCTGCAACCGATCGATGACGAACAGCTCGCCCGGATCCCCGAGCGCGCCGAGGCGGCGGCCGAGTTCGGTCTGGGTCGGGTCGACGTCGATGCCGGCCGTGCCCGTCAGCACCGGTGTGTCGTCGGCCTTGTGCGCCTCGATGTTCGCGGTCGTGGCGCCCGTCGGCGTGAGCGTCGCCTGCACCTGCTCGCCTTCGACGACCATCGTGCGGAAGTGCCCGCTGATGCACCCGCGCTCGAACCACGCCGGGCCCCATTCGGCCACGGCCAGCGGGTCGATCTGGCTGAAGTGCGTCGGTGCTTCGATCGGCGCGCCGACCAACCCGAGCGAGGCCGCCGTCGACTCGTCATGCACGCTCATGTGACCGTCGTAGGTCTGTTCCTGGAGCATCTGGGCCGGCGACCGGTAGGGCCCGACCAGCCGCCGCGCACCGGCGCCGGCCCCGTCGCCGTCGCGCTCGCCGTCGTCGATCGTGATCGGTGTCTCGAAGCCGGTGGGGGTCGCCATGATCGGCACCGTATGGCACGCCGGGAGCGGGTCGGCAGCCGGCCCGCTCCGCTCGGAGGCGTGACCAACGCCACTGGTACCGTCCCCCGACGATGACCGAGTGGAACTTCGCCGACGCCTTCGAAGCCATCGCCGCCGCTGTGCCGGACCGGCCCTGCCAGATCCAGGGTGATCGCGTGGTCACCTGGGGAGAGTTCGATCGACGATCGAGCGCCCTGGCCGCCGACTTTGCCGTCGCCGGTCTGGAACCGGGGGCCAAGGTCGCCTGCTACCTGTACAACGCGCCCGAGTACCTCGAGGTGGTCACCGCCGCGTTCAAGTCGTCGATGGCACCGGTGAACACGAACTACCGCTACGGCGGCGACGAGGTCGTCTATCTGTTCGACAACGCCGATGCCGAGGCGATCGTGTTCCACGCGGTGTTCACCGAGTTGATCGACGGCATCCGCGAGCGGCTGCCAAAGGTCAAGCGGTGGTACGTCGTCGCCGATGACACCCCCGGCGACCCGCCGTCGTGGGCGACGCCCTACGAGGGCGTGGTGACCTCCGGCGCGACCTACGCCGCGCCAGCCCGTTCCGGCGACGACCTGCTGTTGCTCTACACCGGCGGCACCACCGGCATGCCCAAGGGCGTGATGTGGCGCCAGGACGACCTGTTCAACGTGCTCGGCGCGGGTGCGAACCCGTTCCTCGGCACCGAACCGGCGTCGTCGATCGCCGAGGTCGCCAAGCGTGCCGCGACCAACCCGAACCCCCCCGTGATGGTGGTCGCCTGCCCGTTGATGCACGGCACCGGCCAGTTCTCGGCGTTCATCTCGATGATCGGCGGCGGGACGATCATCTCGTTGCCCAACCGCAAGTTCGATGTCAACGAGATGTTCGACGCCATCGAGCAACGGCGCGCCACCAACGTCGTGATCGTCGGGCAGGCCTTTGCCGGCCCGATGCTCGAAGCGCTCGAGGCCAACCCCGGCCGGTGGGACCTGTCGAGCGTGCAGGTCATCTCGTCGTCGGGCGTGATGTGGAGCCAGGAGAACAAGCAGGGTCTGCTGCGCCACAT
>JBKEAH010000266.1:0-39286 GCA_047972065.1 Desertimonas sp. | reverse complement strand
AGCCTCGATCCACCGATGGGGGTCGGGTGAGGTGGTTCGCGTATCCGCGTGAAAGGTCTCCTGAGCTGGGACGATGTTGGTTCCTACACCGCATCGTCGGACCAGCCCGAGGAGACACTTCCAGTGACGCGAGTATCGCAGACCATTGACCGGATTGACGCGACCTTCGACGACCCGAACCTGGTCGCCAATGCCGGTCTGTTGGTGTTTGCGACGTTGTCGCAGCGGCTCGGTCTGGAAGTGCTGATCGACTCGATGGTGTGCCTGGTCGGCCGGGTCGGCGGCGCCCGTCCGGGCCGCAAGGTGTTGACGTTGGTGCACGCGATCATCGCTGGCGCCACTCACATCGATCACGTCGACGTGCTGCGCGCCGGTTCGACCGAGCGCGTGTTGGGGCATCGGGTGATGGCCCCGTCGACGATCGGCACGTTCCTACGCAGCTTCTCGTTCGGTCACGTCCGCCAACTCGAAGCCGTCATCGGCCGGGCACTCGAGCGGGCTTGGGCACTCGGCGCCGGGCCGGGCGCGGCGCCGTTGGTGATCGACATCGACTCGACGATCTGCGAGGTCGCCGGCAAAGCCAAGGGTGGTGCCGGTTACGGCTACACGAAGGTGCTCGGGTATCACCCGATCATTGCCACGCGGGCTGACAGCGGTGAGGTGTTGCATGCCCGGATGCGTAAAGGACAAGCGAACACTCAACGCGGGGCTCGCCGGTTCATCGACGAACTCGTCGCCCGGGTCCGGCGCGCCGGAGCGACCGGTGAGTTGACGATGCGGTTCGATTCCGGGTTCTGGTCCAACGACACGATCAAGACGTTGAACCGCCACGGGGTGCGCTACACGATGGCGGTCCGCGCCGGTCACAAGAGCATCGCCGCCGCGATCGCCCGCATCGACGAGACCTCGTGGGTCGACATCGACTACACGCCCGGCGGCCACGCGCAGGTCGCTGAATGCGCCTACACGACCGGAACCGGCAAGCACAGGCTGACGCGACGGTTGATCGTGCGCCGCACCCGCCTCACCGAGACAGCGCAACAACGGCTGTGGCCGGACTGGCGTCATCACGCGTTCTTGACCGATCTCACCGGCGACGCGGTCGAGGTGGACCGGTTCCACCGTCATCACGCCGTCGTCGAGCTCGCGATCCGTGACCTCAAAGAAGGCGCCGGGCTCGAGCACGTCCCATCGGGAAACTTCCACGCCAACTCGGCATGGCTGCAAACCGCCGTGCTCGCCCACAACCTGATCCGCTGGACCGCAACCTTGGGCAACGTGCGCGTCAACGACGAACTCACCGTTGCCCGCACCATACGCACCCGACTCGTCGCCATCCCGGGTCGGCTCGTCAACCGGGCCGGGCGCACCATCCTGCGCCTCCCAACCCGATGGCCCTGGGCCGACACATTCACCACAGCGCTCGACACCCTGCGGCTCCTGCGACCCGCGCCCACCTGACAGCACCGCCACGGTCAAGCGCGCCGCCCCACACCCACCCAGCGCTGACAACCAACAACCTCACCACCCCTGCTTCGACGCGTCCTCAACGACCCCCAACAGCCCGAGCCACCCGCCGACCCGCTGCCACCACCAAGCACCACCCTCACACCATCCACCCGAGAACCCACCGGTGGATCGAGGTTGAGACGGCGGCTTGAGGGGGTTCCACTCAGGATTCGGTTCCGACCCACTACCTTGTCGCCGTGGCCACCCTCGACGACGACAGCAACCGGTGGTGGTCACGCCTCCTCGGCATCGTCGCGCTGTTCGTCGCCGGACTCGTCGGCGTCGGTGCGTTCTCCTCCGGTGAGGTCCGGGCGCAGGGCGTCGAGGAATCGAGCCCGGCCGACGGAGCCGAGCTGGCCGAGCCCCCGACGCTGATCTCGGTCACCTTCGACAACGAGCTCGACGGCCCGGGTGAGCTGTCAGCGGTGTGCAACGACGATCCCTTCACACTGCCGGCGCCGACGTTGTCCGCCGACTCGTTGACGTTGAGCACCGATCTCGCCGGCACGATCATGCCCCAGGGGACCTGCGCCATCACCTACCGGGTCAGCATGGACGACGAGGCGGCGACCGGCACGTTCACGTTCTCCATCCGCCAGTCGTCGGTGACGACGCCGGGCGCGGTCGTCGACACCACCCCGGCGGCGCCCTCCACCACGGTGGCCACGACCACCGGCGCCTCCGCCGACAGCGGTTCGAGCGTCTCGTCGTCGGGCACGACCGAGTCACCCTCATCGGGTCCGATCTGGCTCGGTCGTCTGCTGTCGAGCCTCGGTCTCGCCGTCGTTTTCGGGTCGTTCGTGCTGATCGTCGCCGCGTGGCCCGAGGGCCCCGAGTACGTCGTGGCGGTCCGGTTCCTACGCGCCGCGTGGATCGTGGCGTTGGCCGGCACGCTGCTCTACGTCATCGCGTTCGCGGCCGGCGCCAAGGGCGAGTCCTTTGGGGGCGGCGTGTCACCCGGGGCGTGGCTCGACCTCACCGATGCCGGCTGGCCGGGCCGAGCCGCGCTGGCGCGCCTGGTGCTCACGGCCCTGACCGGCTGGGTTGTCATCCGGCCCGAGCGGGTGATCGATCCGACGACGCAGCTCCCCGCGATCGTGTTGCCGACCCTGGCCACGGCGACGATCGGGCTCAGCCGCACCGGTGGCGACCTGGCCATCCTCGGTGTCGTCGCCGGGATCGGACACGCCCTGGCGATGGCGGTGTGGTTCGGATCGGTCGTGCTGCTGGCGCGGGTGGTGCTGGCCGGCGCCGGTGACGAGGATCTCGTCCACGCCGTGCGCGGGTTCGGCCGGATCGCCAGCCCGGCGATCGCCGTCACCGTGCTCACCGGGCTGATCCAGCTCTACCGACTCGACGGCGGGGCGCTGTTCAGCACCGGCCATGGACGCGTGCTGCTGCTCAAGACGTTGGCGGTGGCGTTCATGCTGTTCGTCGGCATGACGGCGCGCCAGGTCGCCCAGCACCGCCTTGCTCGCGCCACCGACCTCAGCGCGTCGGCGTCGTTCCAGCTGCGTCGGGCGTTCGGCTCCGAAGCGGTGATCGGGGTCGTCGTCCTGGCGCTCAGCGCGGCCTTGTTGTCCTTCACACCGGACAAGGTGGCGGTGGCCGAACGGATCGACTGGGCGGTCGAGGAGGTCATCAACGATCCCAACTCGGGGCTCGAGCTCGTCGTCCGTCTCGAACCGGGTCGGGTTGGCGAGAACCGGCTGCAGGTCGAGGTCGTCGCCCCCGAGTCGGGTGTCTCGGGGTTGTCGGTGTCGTTCGTCGCCCCGCTGGGCACGGAGGTCGACACCATGACCCAGCCGATCGCGCTGACCGGTGCCGGGATCGCTGACACGTCGAACGGCGACGAGCAGTGGGGTCTGCCCTTCGACATCGCCGGCGCCTGGACGTTGCAGGTCGATGCGACGACCGAGCAGGGGGCGGTGAACAGCGCCAGCAGCTCGTTCGAGATCCGCAACGTCGACGGGTCGCTGCCGGAATCCGAGATCACCCCGACCCCGACGGGCGCCCCGGTGACCGCGGCGACCACGACGGTGGCGACGACGGCGCCCGAGCCGCCCACGGCGACGACCTGAGCTGGCGACGACCTGAGCTGGCGACCGCAGCGCCGGATGCGGGGTCGGATGCCGAATCCGTCGCCGAGCTCGGCCGACGCCGAGCTCAGGATGCGTCGAAGAGCCCGGCGAACGCCACCGGCTCGGCGACATCGAGCTGGTCGTAGCGACACGATGCCGGTTCCCGATCGGGCCGCCAACGCTGAAAGGTCACCCCGTGCCGGAAGCGGCCGTTCTCGAGCTGGCCGAACGCCACCTCGGCGACCCGCTCCGGTCGCACGGCGACCCACGACAGGTCCTTGCCCGCATTCCAGCGACTGGTCGCACCGGGCTGGCGTCCGCCGCCCTCGCGCGCCTGCCACTCCTGCCAGCTCCTCCATGGGTGGCCCTCGAGTGCGTCATCGGTGAGTGGCTCGAGCTCCTCGCGCAGCTGGCGCCGAAAGGCCTTGGCGAACGAGGCCGCCACGCCCACATGTTGGAGCACGCCGTCGTCGTCGTGCAGACCGAGGAGCAACGAGCCGACGCCCTCGCCGTCCTTGTGGACGCGGTAGCCGGCCACCACACAATCGGCGCTCCGCTGGTGCTTGACCTTGATCAGCGCCCGTTGGTCCGGTCGGTAGGGCTCCTCGAGCCGCTTGGCGACGACCCCGTCGAGGCCCGCACCCTCGAAACGTCCGAACCACTCGGCGGCGACGGTCGGGTCGGTGCTCGCCGGCGTCAGGTGCACCGAGTCGCCCGTCCGCAGGGTCTTGGTCAGGCCGTCTCGGCGAACCGCCAGCGGTCGGTCAACCAGCGCGTCATCACCCAGCGCGAGCAGGTCGAACGCGACGTAGTGGGCCGGCGTCTCGGCGGCGAGACGACGAACCCGCGACTCGGCGGGATGGATGCGTTGCAGGAGCGCGTCGAAGTCGAGGCCGCGCCCGTGGGCATCGGGGATCACGATCTCGCCGTCGACGACGGCACGATCGGGGAGCGCGGCGCGCAGCGGATCGAGCAACTCGGGAAAGTACCGGGTGAACGGTCGCTCGTTGCGTGAGGTCAGCTCGAGGTGATCATCGTCGCGGAACACGAGACAGCGGAACCCGTCCCACTTCGGTTCGTACAGCCAGCCGTCGCCGTCGGGGATGTGCCGCGACAGCTTGGCGAGCATCGGTTTGAGGGGTGGGTTCAGCGGCAGGACCACGTGAGAATCTTGGCTCAGCTGGGAACCCCCGAGCCTCGCCGTTCGTCAGACCGCCGTCATCCATCACCATCACCATCACCGGCATCGGCCGGGAGGGGGTCACCCATGCACCGCCGCCACACCCGAACCGCCCGCTCCGGGCTCGTGATCGCATTGACCGCCGGCGTGCTCGCGCTGGGCGCGGCGGGCGCGGCCGGGTCGGTCGGAGCATCGACGCCGACGGACCCAAGCCCACCGGCGACGATGGTCGTCGTCACCGAGTTGGACTCGGCGATCCCGCCACCGCCGTCGGTGTCCTTCGAGACCGTTCCGGCCGACAGGATCAGCGACGACACCGACCGGGTCGTCAGCGTGATCGGTCGTGGCACCGTCAGCGTCACGCCGGACATCGCGACGATCTGGATGGGCGTCCAGGTCCAGTCTCCGACGACCCAGGACGCGTTGGACGCGCTCGGCGAGAAGGCCAACGCGCTCGTCGCGACCCTCACGGCGCTGGGAATCGCCGACGAGGACGTGCAGACCGCCGGGCTGTCGCTGTGGCCGACGTATGGCGATGGCGGCACCGTCGTCGAGGGGTACGAGGCGTCGACCAACGTCAACGTCACCGTGCGCGATCTCGATCGGGCCGGTGAGGTGATCGATGCGGCCCAGGGGTTCGTGGGTGACGGCTTCACGCTGGGTGGGATCAACTTCGGATCCTCGGATCCGGAGGGATCGATGCAGGAGGCTCGCGTCGAAGCCATCGACAGCGCCCGCCGTCGCGCCGAGCAGTACGCCGGTGCCGCCGGGCTCGAAGTCGGCGAGGTGCTCCAGATCATCGAGCAGGGTTCTGCGGAGGTCATGATGGCTCGATCCGACGTTGCGTTCGACACGGCGGAGGCACAGGCGGCGGTGCCGATCGAGGCCGGTCAGCAAGAACTGACCGCCACCGTTACCGTCGTCTTCGAGCTGCGCTGAGGGTTCGAGGCGACCACACCCGATGTCAGCGC
Organism: Desertimonas sp.; assembly: GCA_047972065.1. Lineage (GTDB taxonomy): Bacteria > Actinomycetota > Acidimicrobiia > Acidimicrobiales > Ilumatobacteraceae > JALZMG01. Next base: position 33,545 of record JBKEAH010000266.1, on the reverse strand, counting down.
GGCAACGCCCCATCCCGGGTGACGCGCCCACCTCGGAGCCGGGCTACCGTCGCGGAGGTGGCTGACACCCCGCAGTGGCGGCAGGGCTACGACGCCCTCGAACGGCAGGTCGGGCCGCGGCTGGAGCAACTCGTGCAGAGCGAGCAGTTCGCCGTCGCCATCGGGCTGCTGGCCCGGGTGCAGCGGGGGATCGAAACCGAGTCGGGGCGGATGACCCGGCGGATCCTCCATCGGTTGAACCTGCCCGCCGGCTCCGACGTCACCCGCATCCTCAACGAGATCGGACAGCTGCGTCGCCAGGTGCACGAGCTGACCGTCGAGCTCGACGAGGCGCGGGCCGAACTGGCCGTCGCGTCGGCCGCCGCGCCGACCCCCAAACCGTCGACGAAGCGGGCATCGACGAAGCAGACATCGACGAAGCAGACACCGACGAAGCAGGGAGGTGGCCGTGGCCACGCTCGCCCCTGACGAGCTGGCGTCGCGGATCCGGCGCGACACCGAACGCAACCTGCTGCGGGTCCGCAACGGCCTCCGTCACCTGGCCGGGGTCGGTGCGCCGACGCTCAACCGAACCCCACGCGACACCGTGTGGTCCTCCGAGAAGCTCGAACTGTGGCGGTATCACAGCAGCAACCGCCGATTTGCCACGCCACTGCTGTTCGTCCACAGCCTGGTGTCACGCAGCTACGTGTTCGATCTGGTGCCCGGCAACAGCGTCGTCGAGACGATGCGTGACCGAGGCTTCGACGTGTTCCTGATCGACTGGGGTGTGCCCGACGAGCTGGAGGCCGGCAACACGCTCGAGACCTACACCGACGAGTATCTGCCCGAGATCGTCGACACGATCGCCAAGCTCACCGGTCAGCCCGAGGTGCTGATGTTCGGCTACTGCTTCGGCGGTGTGTTGTCGCTGCTGTCGGTGGCCGGGAACCCCGACATGCCGGTGCGGGCGTTGGCGGTCCAGGCGGTGCCGGTCGACTACCGCCACATGGGGCCGATGACCACGATGATGCAGGAGGGTCGCGTCGAACCGGCCGACATGCTCGACGCGACCGGCAACGTTCCCGCCGACGTGATGCGCAACTCGTTCCGTGTGCTCAAGCCGACCGGGGACCTGACCGGGTACGTCAACCTCTGGCAGCACCTCTGGGACGACGACTATGTCGCCGCCCACCAGACGATGACGCAGTGGGCAAACGACCACATCCCCTTCCCGGGTGGGGCGTTCCGCCAGACCGGCGAGCTGTTCGCCCGGCGCAACCTGCTCGCCACCGGGCAGGTGCCGCTGGGGGGACGCACCGTCGACCTCGCCGACATCACGGTGCCGTTCCTCAACATCGTCGGGGAGAAGGACCACATCGTGCCGCCGCCGGCGACCGGCGACCTCACGACGCTGGTCGGGTCCGGCGACGTCGAGGAGTTGCGCCTCCCCGCCGGCCACGTCGGGCTGGTCGTGGGGCGCACCGCCCAGAAGCGCTATCTGCCGGCGATGGCGAACTGGTTGGAGCGTCACGCCGATCCGATCGAGGGCGCGACGTGAGCGATTCGCGCCGCGGTGTCGAGGTCGAGGTCCGACCGGTCGGCCCCGACGATGTCGGCCCCCTGGGACGGTTCTTCACCAACGTCCCCGAGGGCGACCGAACCTTCTTCCGCGAGGATGTGCTGCGACCCGGGGTCATCGAGGCGTGGCTCGGTGACGAACGTCAGCATCGCTCCGTCGCCATCATCGACGACGAGATCGTCGGGCACCTCGCCGTGATCCCCGGGGTCGGGTGGAGCCGGCATGTCGGCGAGCTCCGCCTGGTCGTCGACACCGACCATCGGGGCCAAGGGCTCGGTCGGCTGCTCGCCCAGCGGGCTGTGGTCGAGGCCGTCGGGCTGGGGGTCACCAAGCTGATCGTGGACGTCGTCGCCGAGCAGAGCGACACGGTGTCGATGTTCACCAAGCTCGGCTTCGAACCCGAGGCCTTGTTCAAGGACCATGTCAAGGACCAGCACGGCGAGACCCACGACCTGCTGGTGCTGGCCCACTTCGTCGAATCGCTCTGGTCGACGATGTCGACCGCCGGCATCGACGAGGTGCTCGTGGGCGGGACCGACTGACGTGCCGACCAACCGAGCCAGTCCCCTCCACGGGCTCACCGCGTTGGCGCGAGCGGCGTTGCGCCCAGAGCGCCCCGACCGCCTGCCGCGGGCGATGGCGGCGCTGGCGCTCACCGGGCCGACCCTCGCCGGTGGGGTGGCGATGGCCGCCGCCCGCTACCCGACGGCGCACGCCATCATCGACGACGATGGTCCGCTGACCTACGGGCGACTCTGGGCGCTCTCCGACGGCGTCGCTCGCACGTTGCGTCGTGACGGTGTCGGCGAGGACGCGGTGGTCGGTCTGCTCCATCGGAATCATCGGGGGTTCCTCATCAGCCTGGTCGCGGCGGCCAAGCTCGGTGGGGACATCGTCTATCTCAACACCGGCTTCGCCGGGCCGCAGCTCGCCGATGTCGTGGAGCACGAACGCGTCGGCGTCGTGCTCCACGACGACGAGTTCGCGGGCATCGTTCCGCCGTCGACGCGGGCCTGGTCGACCAGCGAGCTGCGCCCGATGGGCCAGGCCCGGTCGCTGGTGCCGTTCACCGCGTCGCGCCGGGTCGGTCGTACGGTCATCCTGACGTCGGGGACCACCGGCCGCCCCAAGGGCGCCCAACGATCGGGGACCGGCCGTGCCGACGCCGCCACCCCGCTGCTGTCGACGGTGCCGCTGCGGGCACGCGACACCGTGGTGATCGCGGCCCCGCTGTTCCACGCTTGGGGGCTCTCCCACCTCGGGTTCGGCCTCGGCTTCTCGTCCACGGCGGTCGTCCAGCGGCACTTCGACGCCGAGGGCGTGATGCGGCTGATCGATGAGCATCGACCGGCCGGGCTGGTGGTGGTACCGGTCATGCTGCAACGCATCCTCGCCCTCGGTGGCGAGACCCTGGCCCGCTACGACACCTCGTCGCTGCGCTACATCGCATCGTCGGGTTCGGCGATCGGCGCCAGCCTGGCCACCGCGACGATGCAGCGCTTCGGCCCGATCCTGTACAACACCTACGGCTCGACCGAGGTGTCCCTGGCCACCATCGCCACCCCCGAGGACCTGCGCATGGCACCGTCCACCGCCGGGCGGGTGGCGGTGGGATCGACCGTCCGAATCCTCGACGAGGAGGGCCGGCCGTGTCCGGTGGGTACCGTCGGGCGCGTGTTCGTCGGTGCCGGCGCCCGGTTCGAGGGCTACACCGGCGGCGGCGGCAAGGAGGAGATCGACGGGTTGCTGTCGAGCGGCGACGTCGGCCACTTCGATGCCGATGGCCTGCTGTACATCGATGGTCGTGACGACGACATGATCGTGTCCGGCGGCGAGAACGTCTTTCCCGGCGAGGTCGAGGACCTATTGCTCGGGCACGGTGCCATCGCCGACGCCGCCGTGGTCGGCGTCCCCGACGAGCGGTTCGGTCAACGTCTGAAGGCGTTGATCGTCCTGCGGCCGCAGCGATCGCTGACCGCGCCGGAGGTACAGGCCTACGTCCGCGACGGGCTCGCCCGCTACAAGGTGCCCGGCACCGTCGAGTTCGTCGACGAGCTGCCCCGTACCGCCACCGGCAAGCTTCGCCGACGGGATCTGTCATGACCTTCACCGAGGGTGGCGCCGGCCGAGAGTGGCGCGAGCAGATCGATCCTCGCTTTTCGATGGCGGCGGCGATGCTGCGCTCGATGGAGAAGTCCGGCCTCTCGCGCAGCGGTGTGTTGGCGACGACCGTCGACCTCGGCATCCAGATGGAGTCGGCATTTCGACGGGTGATCGGAGTGTGCTCGCGGCGTGATGCCCCGACCGTCCCCAACGTCCACGTCGGTGGTTCCGGTCCGCCGATCGTGTTCGTCAACGGCTGGTCGGCGTCGGGGCTGGTGTGGCCGGCAGCGTTGATCGACGACCTCGAGCGGGACCACACGGTGCTCCGGGTCGACAACCGCGGGACCGGGTGGAGCAATCGGATGCCCACGCCGTACACGATCCGCGACATGGCCGACGACGTCGCCCGGATGCTCGACGACCAGGGCCACCGCCGGGCGGTGGTCGCCGGGCTGTCGATGGGTGGGATGATCAGCCAGGAGTTGGCGCTGCGCCACCCCGATCGTGTCGCCCACCTGGTGCTGATGGGCACCCGACCGCCCAACCCCGCCTACATCCCGCCGGGGTCCGACGTCACGGCCCGCATGATGAGCCCGCCGCCGGCCGGACAGTCGCTCGACGACTTCTACCTCCAGCGCTGGGCCGGGGTCACCGGGCCGGGGTTCCCGATCCGCCACCCCGAAGCCGTCGCCGAGATGGTGCACGCGATCGTGGAACGGCCATCGGCGCGCACCGCGGTGCTCGATCAGGCCCGGGCGATCGCCGCCTGGCACGGCGCCTACCGGTTGCAGCACCTCGAGGTGCCCACCAGCATCCTCCACGGTGACGACGACCCGCTGATCCCGGTCGTCAACGCGATGCGGCTGGCCACGCTGATCCCCGAGGCCCGCTATCACGAGCTGCCCGGCGTTGGTCATCTCGTGCCCTACGAGGCACCGGCGGCAACCCTCGAGGTGGTCCGCGCCGCGTCGCATCAGGCGTTCGGGCGTCGCAAGCCCGTTGGGGCTCGCTCGAAGACCCCCGGCTAGCGTCCCCGAGGTGACCGGGTCCCCATCGATGCAGGACAAGATCGCTGACCTGCGCCAGCGGCGCGAGCAGGCGCACAACGCCGGCTCGCCACGTGCCGTGGAGCGTCAGCACGCCAAGGGAAAGATGCTCGCCCGTGAGCGGATCGAGTATCTGCTCGACGACGGCTCGTTCAACGAGCTCGACCTGTTGGCCCGTCACCGGGCCCACGCCGCCGGGCTCGAAGAGCACCCCTACACCGATGGTGTGATCACCGGGTGGGGCACCGTCGAGGGTCGGAAGGTCTTCGTGTTCTCGCAGGACTTCACCGTGTTCGGCGGGGCGCTCGGCGAGGTGTTCGCCGAGAAGATCCACAAGTTGATGGATCTCGCCCTCAAGGTCGGGGCACCGGTCGTGGGGCTCAACGACGGTGCCGGGGCCCGCATCCAGGAGGGTGTGGTCAGCCTGGCCAGCTACGGCGGCATCTTCCATCGCAACGTGCTGTCATCGGGCGTCGTGCCGCAGATCTCGGTGATCCTCGGGCCGTGCGCGGGTGGTGCGGTGTACAGCCCGGCGATGACCGACTTCATCTTCATGGTGCGCGAGTCGTCGCACATGTTCATCACCGGACCCGACGTGGTGAAGACCGTCACCGGCGAGGACGTCACCCTGGAGGAACTGGGCGGCGCGATGAGCCACGCCTCCAAGTCGGGTGTCGCCACGTTCGTGGCCGACGACGAGAAATCCTGTCTCGACGAGGTGCGCTTCCTGTTGTCGTTCCTCCCGCAGAACAACATGGAGGAGGCGCCGCTGATCGAGGGGGAGGACGATCCCGATCGGCTCTGCCCCGAGCTGGACACGCTGCTGCCCGAGAGCCCGAACCTGCCCTACGACATGCACACCGTCATCCAGTCGGTGGTCGACGATGGCGAGTTCATGGAGTACTTCCCGCACTGGGCCCGTTCGATCGTGTGCGGTTTCGCTCGCATCGACGGTCGCAGCGTCGGGATCATCGGCAACCAGCCGATGATCCTGGCCGGTGTGCTCGACATCGAGTCGGCCGAGAAGGGGGCGCGTTTCGTCCGAACCTGCGATGCCTTCAACATCCCGTTGGTCACCTTCGTCGACGTCCCCGGCTTCCTGCCCGGCGTCGACCAGGAGTACGGCGGCATCATCCGCCACGGCGCCAAGCTCTTGTACGCCTTCTGCGAGTCGACGGTGCCGCGCATCCAGGTGATCACCCGCAAGGCCTACGGCGGTGCCTACGTCGTGATGAACTCGAAGTCGATCGGCGCCGACCTGGCCTTTGCCTGGCCGTCGGCCGAGCTGGCCGTGATGGGCCCACAGGGAGCGGTCGAGATCGTCTATCGCCGGGAGTTGCAGCAGGCCGCCGATCCGGTGGCCCGGCGGGCCGAGCTCGTCGAGGAGTACACCGATCGTTACGCCAACCCGTACGCGGCCGCCGAGCGCGGCTACGTCGACGACGTGATCGAACCGGCCGAGACCCGTCGCAAGATCGTGGCCGGTCTGGCGATGTTGCGTTCCAAGCGCGAGGAGCTCCCTCGACGCAAGCACGGCAACATGCCGCTGTAGCGCCTCGCCGGGCGGCGGCCGCCGCGTCAAGCCACTTCGCCGAGGAGGGAGACGACGATGGCGATCAGCTCGAGCGAGGACATCGGCGACGAGCAGCGTCGCGAGCTGCGGATCGCGCCGGTGATGACCGGTGGAACGAGCCTCGCGGTGTGGATGGGCGGAGTGACCTTCGAGCTCTACTCGCTGTTGCGGGCCGACGAGGACGACGGCGGGGTCGGTGCGCTCTACCGCACGCTGTTGGATGTGACCGCGACCACGGTGCAGGTCGATGTCGTCACCGGCACCAGCGCCGGCGGTCTCAACGGGTCGCTGCTCGCGGCCGCCGTGGCCTGGCGCGTGCCGATGCGCAAGTTCCGGTCGATCGCCACCACGTGGATGGAAGCCGCCGATCTCGATGAGCTGTTGCGCTCCCCGAGCGAGCGCGATCCAGTGTCGCTGCTGCGCGGTGACGAGTACTTCGGCGAGTACATCGCACGGGTGCTGAGGACGTGGATGCCCGAGCGTCTCTCACGCATGAAGCTGGGCGAGGTCGACCTCGTCACCACCTACACCGCCGTGCGGCCGGTGGTTCGCACCCGCAGCGACGACTTCGACGAACGTGTCCACGAGGTCGACTTCGCCGGCACGTTGCGGTTCCGTCGTGAGCACTTCCGTCAGGCCGACATCGTCGACCGCCTGGCGATCGCCTCGCGCACCTCGGCGAGCATCCCCGGTGTCTTCGAGCCGAGCTTCCTGCCGAGCAGCGCCGACCAAGCGATGGCCACCGGCCGGCCCGATTTCTCGATCCACCAGCCCGCCAGCGTTCGTGGGCTCGGACGCTGGGCCGTCGACGGTGGGCTGGTCGTCAACCTTCCGCTCACCGAGGCGCTCGATCGAATCTTCGAACGCCGGGCGCGCTCGGTCGTGCGTCGCGTCGTGCTCTACGTCGCTCCCACCCCGATGGGGGAGGCCCGGAGGGAGAACGACGACCATCTCGCCGTACCACCGCTGCGCGAGACAGCCCTGGTGGCCATCTCGGCACCGCGGGCCGAGGGGATCGCCGGCGATCTCGATGTCATTCGTCGCCGCAACCAGCAGATCGAGCGCCAACGGCTGATCCGCAGCAACCTGCGCGCGCTGATCCCGGCGTTGGACCACCTGCCCAGCGACGGGCCCGGGTCGCTCTACGCCCTGTACCTGGCACGCCGGGTCGAGTCGTCGTTGACTCGCTTGCTCGAACGTCTCGCGGCGTCCGGTGCTGCGGTGCCGTTCGACGAGCGGTTGTGGCGGGCACGTCGGCGGGACTACCGACGTTCGTTGCTGCCGGCCACGATCGATCAGTTTCCCAGCCCCCCGGGCCCACCCGGTGTGTCGCGACCGTGGGGCTGGGGCATCGCCCCGGTGGAGGAGGCGGGGTCGGCGGTCATCGGGCTGATCAACCGGGTCCTGGCACTGAGCACCCGACGCGACGCGACCGCGCTGAGCGAGGCCGAGGCTGGTGCCGCAACCACCGGCCTGGGTGAGATCAAAGGCAAGGTCCACGACGCTCTGCGCGAGACGGCGGAGATCCGCGCCCTCGACGACGCGTACTGGCGGGAGTCGGCCGATGACATCGGCGATCGGGACCCCTATCGCGACTGGCCGTTCCACGACTCGGGTCCGTCGGTGGAGGCCCGACGCATCGAGGTGTTCGAGCGGCTCCGACGCGTGCACGCCTCGATGGCCAGCGCCCTTCTGGCCGCCGAAGCGCCTTTGCGCTCGATCCTCGACGCCATCACGGCAACGAGCGACGTCAATCCGGGCGACGGCCCGGGTTCGCACCAGGCGCGGGCCTCTGCGTTGCGCGACGAGCTGGACACGATGCTTGGGCCGGTCGGTGCCGACGGGAAGGATCGCCCGGTGCCGGTGGTGCAGCGGCGTCTCCTGTTCGTCCACGTCGCATCGACGGTGATGCTCGACGACGTCATCGCCCGTGAGCAGCCAGCCGAGTTCCTGCAGATCAGTTCGCATGCCCCCAACCTGGTGGGCGAGCCGCGGACCTCGAGCGAGAAGCTGGTCGGCACCGAGCTCGCTCGTCTCGGAGCGTTCCTCAAGCCGTCGTGGCGGGCCAACGACTGGTTCTGGGGCCGGATGGATGGCGCCGTGCGCATGACGCAGGCGCTCCTGGAGCCGGAGCGGCTGTGGGACCTCGGCTGGGATCCAGAGCGGCTCTGCGCGGCGCTTGGCATTGCCTACGAGGGCGACGTGGTGACCGAGCTCGCCTACCTCGAGCCACCCGACGAGAAGCTGATCCCCGCTCGTCTGCCGGCGGTGACTCGCGCCGTCGCACGACGGCTGCAGGAACGGATCGCCGCCGAAGAGTTGCCGCGCATCGCGATGGCGATCGATCGATCGGTGGAGGCCGGTGGCAACGAGGGCGTGGTGCTGCGTGCCTTCAAGGACCGCGTCAAGGCCAGCACCGTCGACGGTCTCGCCGCTGCCGACCAGCTCGACGAGCTGGTGACCGCGTTGCCGGTCGGAGACGAGACGGTGGGCAGCGAGCTCGGGTCCCGAATGACGGTACGCACCCTCACCCGCACCGCCGGGGTGGCGGTCAATCTGTTGAGCAGCCAACGCTCAGGGCTGGGCGCGGCGGCGAGAGTGGTGCGGCCGCTTCGTGCCCCGCTGCACGGGGCCAACGCCCTGATCAACATGCTGGCCGGCAGCTCGCCGCTGGCCCGCGGAGTGACGGCGTTCGTGCTGGCGGCGGCGGGCGCGATCGTCGCCGTACGGATGGCCGGTGTCGCCGTCAGCGGCCCGCTGGTGGCGCTGGCCTCGCTGCTCGTGTTCGGGGCGTTTGCGGTCGCCCTGGTGCGAAACCGGACGTGGTGGTTGGTGCCGGCACTCGCCGCGTTGATGCTGCCGGTCGCGCTGGCGCTGGTTGGCGAGGACGTCGGCGAGATCGTGTACTCGGAGCGAGCGGCTTCGACCTCGTCGGTCGATGCCGGCGCGACGATCCACTTCGACGCGCCGACCGTGGTGATGATCGATCGATCGGGGGGCGGCCCCACGCTGACCGAGGAGGTGATGATGGCTCCCGGGACCGACATCACCGTGCGCGAGGGCGCGGCGACCGTCAACGTCCCGGGGCAGGAGCGTCACGAACCCGGCTGGAAGAACTGGTTCTTCCTGCAGGGCGTCGGTGGCTGGCTGACGATCGGGCGCGCGCTCCTCGCGCTCGGAGCGTTGTTGGCGCTCGCCCGGATCGGTCGCCATGCCTGGCTGGCGATGGGCGCCCTGATCGCGCTGACGGCCCTGGCGGTCGTGCTGCCGCATCTTGCCCGTCCGACGCTGACCGGCGAGCCCGGTGAGCGCTGGCTCAAGGACCGGGTGGTGTCGGCGGCCGAGGGTTTGGCCGACTGGAAGCTGCCGGTGTTGGTGACCGTGTCGGTCGCCGTGCTCACGGTGATCGGGCTGGGGTGGGATCAGGTCATCGGGCGGGCCTGGCGGGCGCGGCGGGCGCGGCGCGCCGCGGCCACTGGCTGAGGCCGCCCGCTCGCGGTCCCCGGCGTGTCAGGAACGGCCGGGGCGGAGGCCGCTGTCGCCGGTGTCGTGCCGGGCGGGGTCGGGTTCCATGCCGGCCTGCTCCCGGCTCTCGCGGACTGCGGCGGCGAAGATCCCCTTGGTCATCAGCGACGATTCTCGTTGGCGGCGTCGTTCGTAGATGTCGGCGCGCACGGCGTGCACCTCGGGATCCTCCGGCGCCGCCTGGGCGGCCAACTCGATCAGGTGGCAGGCGAGGCGGAGGTCGTCGGCGTCGGCGATCTCGCGGGCCCGGGTGGCCAGACGGTCGGCACCACCGGCGAGCATCGCCAGCTCGGTCGCCACGGCGGCTGCCGGCGCCGGCTTGAGGTGGCTCGGGTCGGTATCCCACCACCCGCCGTAGCGGCGCCACACGTTGCGCACGACGAACTCGGGCTCGTCGTAGAGCGGCCGGAGGTAGGGCAGGCCCAGCAGCGCATCGTCGACCCGGACGGTGTGGACGATGTCGTCGAGCGAGGCACCGGCGTTCATCATCGCCAACACGTCGCGCACGATGCCTTCGAGCGCCGTGGCCGCCTCGCCGAGCACGCGGGCGATCCGTTCCTTCCCGGCGATCGGCAATCCGTGGGCGGGCAACATCAGCTCGGGTCCGTGACCAGCGATCGTTCGCAGCGCGGCGGCCCAGTCCTCGGGGAACCGTTGCACCTTTTGCGGGTTGCCGGCGTTGGGGAAGTTCCAGATGAACAGATCGCCGACACAGGCGATCTTGCGGTCCGGGATCCACGACCAGGTGTGGTCGTCGGTCTCACCCTTGGCGTGGTGCAGTTCGATGCGCAGCCCGCCGACGTCGAGGTCGTGACGATCGGCGTAGGTGTCGTCGGGCCGGGCGACGTCGTCGGGGACGAACCGCCGTCCGCCGCCGACCGCGATGCCCCGGTCGCGGGGGATCCAGCCGAACTGTCGCTGGTTGATCAGCACGTTCCAGTCGTTGGTCAGTTCGTAGCGGTCCAAGCGGACCGGGACGTTCTCGTGGGCCACCACGCGCGGTCCGGGGTGCCCGCGGGCGGCGGCGTCGGCGACGAAGGCGGGGCTGCCGCCGACGTGATCGGCGTGACCGTGGGTGTACACGAGGTGACTCACGGGCGCCGTCGACCACCCGCGCAGCGACTCGACCACGGCCCGGCCGGTTCCTTGACCGCTGGCGTCGAACGCCACGAGGCCGTCGTCCGTGGCGACCGAGATCACGTGGGAGAACGACTCGATCACCGCCACGCCGTCGGCGACCTCGGACAACTCCTGGGTGACACGGTTCTGCGGATCCTCCGCCACCCCCGAGTCGATGATGCGACTGCTCAGCTCCAACAGATCGGCCACACCCCGACGCTACGACATCGCGCCCGTCGCCAGGGTCCCTGACCCACTACCAGGGTCCCCGTCGTCGACCACCCGACGCGCCCCCCGGCTTGGCCGGCGGTCCGCAGCGGTGATGCGATGGTGTCCGCGCCGCCTAGCCTGCACCACGTGGAATCCGCGATCACCCCGACACCGACGGATGCGGAGGCGGCCGCGATCGCTGCCGCCGTCGAGGTCCTGTGGCCGAGCGTGGGTGGTCCGGCGAACGGCATCGACAGCCGTCGGGGCGGGGTGTGGCGATTCAGCGGTCGCTGGTGGAGCCAGCCGATCCCGCTGCGGCGCGCCCGTCCCTGGATGTGACCGGTCCGGCCTGTCGCGATCGGCCCGGTCGGGCCGCGTGCTCGGTGCGCAACGACGAGAGGGCGGCGTGAGCGAGCTGGTCGAACTGACCACCGTCACCGACGACGGCGCCGTCTTCCATGTCCGCGCCACGCCGGGTGCTCCCGTCGAGGTCGACCGGGTCAGCGGTGCGACGCCCGATACCGAGATCGAACACCGCGGGGTGCGCTTCCGCACGCTCGCCCGGCCGGCGGGTGCGCTGCGCAGCCGGTTCGGCACCGTCAACGACGTCCACTTCGGCGAGGTCGAGTGCGGCCGGCTCGACGACGAACCGCTGGGCCCGATCCTGCGCGCCGCGCCGGGGGAGCAGCCTTATCCGGTCACGATGAACCGCGCCGCGGTGGACGAGATGGTGGCCGCCGATCTTGCCGCCGTCATCGCCAAGGGCGATCTCACCGCCGCCGCTCGACCCGACGAGTTCGCCGCCTTCGATGCGCTGTACACGTCGACGTTCGCCGACCGACTCCACGCGGTGCGCGGCAACCACGACGCCGTCGCCGGCCGCACCGAGTACGCGGGTGACCGCTGGATCGAGCTGCCGGGTGTGGCGATCGCGCTGCTCGACACCGCGATCCCCGACACCGAGTCGGGCACCTTGCGCGACGAGCAGATCGAGTGGCTCGACGATCGGGCGGCCGCGTCGACCACCCCGGTCATGGTGATGGGGCATCATCAGCAGTGGATCAGCGGGGAGCGCAGCCCGACCTACTTCGGGCTCCATCCCGACCCCAGCGACGCCCTGGCCTCGGTGATCGGGCGTCGTCGGGCGATCGTCGCCTACCTCTCCGGTCACACCCATCGTCACCGCGTTCGGCGCACGGCGGCGGGGGTGCCGTCGATCGAGATCGGCTGCGTCAAGGACTTCCCCGGTACCTGGGCCGAGTACCGCGTCTACGACGGCGGGATCCAGCAGATCGTGCACCGGGTCTCGACCCCGGAGGCGTTGGCGTGGAGCGAGCGCTGCCGAGTCCTCTATTCCGACTTCGGGCTCGACTACCCGACCTACGCCCTCGGCACCCTCGACCAACGCTGCTTCGTGATCCCGACCCGCTAGCCGAGCCGGTCGGCGAGGCGACCAATCATGACGGCACGAACGCTGGACCGACTCGCCCGAGTCCCGAGCGGGTCGACCATCAGCTCCGCCGGAACCTCCGCGAGCGCAGCTGGCGGTCGCGTTCGAGCACCTGACGGGCCTCGTCGGTCAACCGAGCGCGGGTGCGCCTCCGCTGGACGAGCACGTAGACGACGATGGCCGACACCACCAGAACCAGTGCGCCGAGCGCTCCCGCGACGGCACCGCCGACGCCGATCATCACGCGCAGCACGACCAGGCCGGCGATCGCGCCGAGCGGCGACGCGACCTTCAATCGACGCAGCAGAGCCATCGAGTTCCCCGCCTGCGGGTCGGTTCTGCCGGCTTCGACATAGTGCGACGCAGCCGTGGTCACGTCGCCGTCGAGCTCGGCGGCAAGTCCCAGAAGTTGTCGGCCCAGCGCGTTGTTCGGATCGCGCTCGAGCGCCTGGCGCGAATGGGCCCTGATCCCCTCGGTGTCACGCCGCATGGCCGCGATCTTGGCCAGGAGGAGGTGCCCTTCGGGCCAAGACGGGCTCACGCGCAGGACCTCGTCGGCATGACGGGTGGCTTCGTCGAGGAGCGGGCGATTCGGACGACGTCCGACTCGTCGGGCGGTCTTGAGCAACGGCTCGACGATGCCGGCGTGGAGGCTGGCGTCCTGGGGCGCAAGCGCCAACCCGTGGCGGAACTGCTCGACCGATTCCTCGTACCGTCTGGCGTCGTAGAGGATCGAGCCGAGGACGCGGTAGCCGCGCGGATCCTCCGGCTGCAGCGCGATGGCGCGTCGGGCCGTGTCGATCGACGTCGAGCCGGCTCCGCCATCCGACTGGGCGAGCGCCAGCAGCCGCAGGAGCTGGACGTCGTCGGGGTCCGCGGCCAGCGCCGCAGTGGCCGCCACCGCCGCCTCGTCAGGACGACGCAGCCTGATGAGCTGGCGAACCCGTGTCGCCGCGGCATCGTTCACCGGAACAGATGACGGACATCGCGTCGGCCGAGTGCTGGTGTCGGCGATGCCGCTCGAGCCAACGGTGGGCTCATCGCCCCCGTCGTCGCGAGAGGTACTCGATGAGGTCGTCGTACATGCCGGTCCCGTTGCCGTAGGTGGCGTAGTTGCGTGCCGTGTCGATCCACGCCCCGATGCTCGGCTTCACCGCCTTGACGGCATCGGCGAGGTCGCCCTGGGTGATCGGGCGGATGGTGCCCGAGCGCATCGAGGCCTGCATCGCCTGCTCGGTCGCCTGTTCGCAGACCAGCGCCAGATCGGCCCCCGAGTAGCCGTCGGTGGTCTTGACGATCTTGGCCAGGTCGGGGCCGTCGGTCGGACGCCCTCGGAGGTGCAAGCGCAGGATCGCCTCGCGGGCGGGCGCATCCGGGGGCAGCACCAGCACGGTGCGATCGAACCGACCGGGGCGCAACAGCGCCGGGTCGACGTCCCACGGATGGTTGGTCGCGGCGAGCACGAGGAGGCCGTCGTTGTTGGTGGCCGCGCCGTCCAGCTCGGTGAGGAACAGGTTGACGAGATTGCGGAACGTCGCCCCGCTCTCGCGCAGGTTGGTGCGTCGCTGACCGAGCGCGTCGATCTCGTCGAAGAAGAGCACGGCGGGCTGGGCGGCCCGCGCCGCCTCGAACACCTGGTGCAGGTTGTGTTCGCTGCCGCCGATCCACATGTCGAGGACGTCGTTGAGCCCGACCTCGAAGAACCCGATGCCCAGTTCGCCCGCCAGCGCCTTGGCGATGAAGGTCTTGCCGCATCCCGGCGGTCCCCACAACAGCAGTCCGTTGCGCAGCTTCTTGCCGAACTGGGCGGCGATCTGCTCGTGGCGCAGCGGATCCAGGAACGACGTGCGCAGCCGGGCCTTGACCTGCTCCATCCCACCGACATCGGCGAGCTGTACGGTCGGCACCGTCGGGGTGTCGATCGGCAGTTCCTCCAGCGGATCGATCTGCTTCCACCGTTCGAGGAGGTCGTCGGCGGTGTTGGGAATGGCCGCCAGCGGCGGTTCATCGACGGTTGCGCCGGGGTGGCTGGTGGTTGGCGGTGGGGGAGGATCGGGGGGTGGCAACTCGCCCGCCAGCGCGGCGCCCGACATCGCCAACACTCGCCGCGCGGTGGGGTCGTCGGGGACGACCTCGAGCACCCGGGCGGCGTGGCCCAGCGCTTCGGCGTGACGTCCGGCGCGCGCCAACATGTCGGCCAGGTGGGCCCGCAAGGTGTGGTTGGAAGGATCGACGTCGACCGCTGTCTGCATCGCCGCCAACAGCGGTTCATCCGCCATGGCCCACGTTCTAGTGGGTCCGAGTGCGACGTGTCCTGCTGGTGGTCGCAGCGCACTCGGTTGGGGGGGGGGGGGGCTGGTCGGCGGGTCAACCGGCCCAGGCTCGTAGACGCTCGGTCCAGGCGTCGTCGGTCGCCAGGGCCCGACCGTCGAGCCGGCGGATCGGCACGACGCCGCGACCCGCTGACACCAACCAGGCGCCGTCGACATCGAACAGGGCGTCGACCGGGACGAGCGACGGCTCGGCCCGGACGCCGTCGGTTCGGGCCGCCGCGAACGCCGCAGCCTGGGTGACCGAGGCGAGGATTCCGGTCCCGTCGTGGCGAGTGGTGAACAGGTCGCCGTCGTGGCGCCAGACCAATGCCGAGCGCGGCCCTTCCAAGGCGAACCCGTCGGTCGAGGTGAACAGTGCGTCCTGCGCGCCACGTCGGGCCGCCTCGCGCCCGGCGGCGACGTTGATCGCGTAGGACAGCGTCTTCACCCCACCGAGCAGCCATGGCACGTCGGCGAAGGCATCGGACGCGTGACCGCGGCACAGCGTGATCACGGTGATGCCGGCGCGGGCGGCGATGGCGCTCGGGTCGAGCGCGGCGATCGTCACCACGCCGGTCACCGGCTTGGCCCGGCCCGTCTCCCGGCCGCCGGTGAGCATCACCCGCAGGACGGCTTCGCCGGGTGCGGCCTCATCGCGCCACGCCGCGGCGGCCGTGTCGATCAGCGCTCGCCACTCGTGTTCGTCCGGTGGGGGCAGATCGAGGGCAACCGCCGAGCGGGCAAAGCGGGCCAAGTGCCCGTCGAGGTGATCGATGTGCACCTCGCCACGATCGGTCACGACCAGCCGGGTGGCGTCAAAGCACCCGTCGCCGCGGGTGAGACCGAGATCGTCGGCCGCCAGCACCGGCTCGTCGGCGTCGACGATCCCGCGTCCGAGGACGGCGACGACACGGGGACCAGCAGCGACCACGGCGCCGAAGGGTACGACCGACGGAGAGCGTCGGACACCCACCGTCGGCCCGCTGGCGCTCGCGCGTCGGGCGAGGCGATCGTGTCTGGTTGCTCAGTCGCCGGTTCGTCCGTCGATCGCCTCTCTCAACAGGTCGGCGTGGCCGCAGTGGCGGGCGTACTCCTCGATCAGGTGGACGATGATCCGCCGGAGCGTGGAGTGTTGGTGCCCGGCGACCGTCCGCTCGTCCATCGACGCCGTGGCGAGGATCGCGTCCACGACGGCGGCTTCGTCCCAGAACGCGGCCAGGGTGTCGGTCGCCGAGACGCCGTCCGGTGGGAACAGGTCGCGCTCGTCACCGGGCCCGTCGGTGTAGCGGAATCCGATCTCCTCGCCGCGGAGCGACACACGGAACCACGCCCGCTCGACGTCGGTCATGTGCCGGACGAGACCGAGGATCGACATCCCGCTCGGCGGACAGGCGGCCAGGCGGGCCTCTCGATCGGTCAACCCTTCGAGCTTGCGGGTCAGCACCACGCGGTGCCACCGCAGGTAGCCGAGCAGGACCGAGCGCTCGTCGTCGCGGTCGTCCAGCGACTTGAAGGAGGGGAGGGGCGTGGTCGGCGCCGACATCGCCCGATGGTGACAGACGGGTCTCGCCTGCCCGCGGTGGGTTCAGCCCGACGCGCTCGGGTGCATGGTGGGCGCGAAGCCGTGCGCGAGTGCCAGCACCGACGTCGGTGGAGTCAGGACGGTGAGCGGGTCGTCCGGCGGCGTGCGAGCTGCCCCCCAGCCCGCGAAGGAGAACGGACGCACGTCCCCGTCGTGGAACAGGTGGGGGAGACCATCGATCACGACCACGGTGCCGTCGGGCAGCTCGGCTGCCGACTCTGACCATGGGATCCGGTGGTCGGCGCGGTCGATCTCCCGGGCCCGGCCGTGGAGACGTTCGGCACGCAGCATCCGGTTGAGCTCGCCGGCCCGCACGGGGTCGCTGCGGTGCAGCCCGGCAGTGACCGCATCGCGGTAGCTGACGTAGGCGTCGTGGCGGCACGCTCCGCAAGGTCGATGCCCGGCCGCCAGCGCCACGACGTCGTCGAGGAAGAACAGCGGCGTCCAGCGGTTGGGGCGCGCCAGAGCGACCCGGCGGTCGCGGAACTCGGTGACGCAGATGATCCAGAGGTCCCCGCGGTGGTGGCGCACCACCATCTCGTCGTCGTCGACCACGCAGCCGCGGTTGCCCGTGAACAGCCCGCGGTCGGGCACCGCATGAAGGTCCCCGAACGGATCGACCCGGTTCCGACGCGACACGAGAGCATTCTGCTCGCGGTCCGATCCAGGGTGGTCCGCGGTCGATGTGACACCCCGCGCGCAGGATGGTTGGCATGACCGCCGTTTTCGTGCTCCTGGCCCTGGCCGCCGCCATCTGCGGCGCGGTCGTGGCGTGGGAGGTCGCCCGCCGCCGTTTCGCGGCCGAGTCGCCGCACGACGTGGCCGCTGAGGTCGACCTGGCCGTCCACGCCGCGGTCGCACCGTTGGTCGCCGACATCGTCGAGCGGTCGCGCGCCGAGCGCGACGCCGCTGTGCGGGCTGCGCTTCAGCAGGTCGCGGTGATGAACCGCGAGCAGATGGGGAACGCGGCCGGCCAGGTCAACGCCGACCTGGCAGCCAAGAAGGACGTCATCGACACCCGGCTCGACGAGGTCCGCAGCGAGGTTCGCGGCGAACTCGATCGACTCTCGCAGATGGTCGCCGAGATGGGGCGGGCCAGCTCGCAGCGCTTCGGCGAGGTCGATCGGTCGTTGCGCTCGCACGCCGAGGTTGCCGGTCACCTCGCCGAGTCGACGCGGGCGCTGCGCGAGGCGCTCGCCAACCCGCAGGCCCGCGGCCAGTGGGGTGAGCGCATGGCCGAGGACGTGCTGCGGCTGGCCGGGTTCGTCGAGCACGTCAACTATCGCAAGCAGACCCAGGTCGAAGGGGGCACGGGCCGACCGGACTACACGTTCGATCTCCCCAAAGGTCATGTCCTCTACATGGACGTCAAGTTCCCGATGGCGTCCTACCTGCGCTACCTCGAGGTCGGCACCCCCGCCGAGCGCGAGGCGCACCTCAAGGCGTTCCTGCGCGATGTCCGGGCGCGAGTGAAGGAGCTGGCGAAGCGGGAGTACGCCACCTCGGGCGATCGCCCGAGCGTCGACTACGTCTTGCTGTTCCTCCCCAACGAGCAGCTCAGCGGCTTCATCCACGAGCACGACCCGTCCCTGCTCGACGAGGCGATGGGCCAGCGGGTGTTGATGTGCTCGCCGCTGACGCTGTTCGCGTTCCTCGGCGTCATCCGTCAGGCCTTCGACAACTTCGTGATCGAGCAGACCAGCGACGAGATCCTCCAGCTGCTCGGCCGCTTCGGACAGCAGTGGCAGAAGTACACCGACTCGGCCGAGAAGGTCAAGCGTCGGCTCGACAGCGTGCAGAACGAGTTCGAGCAACTGGTCGGCGTCCGTCGCCGCCAGCTCGAACGCCCGCTGGCCCAGCTGGAGGACCTGCGGGTGCGACGGGGGCTGCCCGTGGACGGCGAGTTGTTCGCCGACGCCGACGACAACATCCGCGAGTTGGGGGCCTGACCGCGGCGTCGGTCGGGCAGACTGCCGGATCATGAGCCAGCCGTCGTTCGACTTCGGGGACCCCGACGACGAGCCACTCGACGACGCTGCCAACCCGACCTACACGGTCGGTGAGCTGGCCGACGAGATCAACCGCGCGTTGCGGCGATCGTTCTTCGACGGGGTCTGGGTGCGTGGCGAGATCCACGACCTCAACGAGCGCAACGGCCACCTCTATCTCACCCTCGCCGATGACAGCGCCGGTCGAAAGGCCGTGCTCCGGGTCCAGTTCTTTAGCAACGCCCGGGCGCGGCTGCGGCCTCTGTTCACCAAGCATCGGCTCCGCCTCGCCGTCGGGATGAAGGTTCGGGTGTACGGCCACCTCGACTTCTACGGTCCCGGCGGGTCGATCGGGTTGAAGATGACCGACCTCGATCCCCGCTACACGCTCGGCGATCTCGCCCAGCAGCGCGATCAGATCGTGCGTCGTCTCGTCGCCGACGGCTCGATCGATGCCAACAAGCGTCGCCCGCTCAGCCCGGTCCCCTTGCGCATCGGGGTGGTGTCCAGCGCCGGCACCGCCGCCTGGCACGACTTCCACGACGAGCTGCAGCGCAGCGGGCTGGGCTTCGAGGTCACCCTCGCCGACACCGTCGTCCAGGGCCCGGCCGCCCCACGGGCGGTGACGCGGGCGATCACCAAGCTGGCCCACCACGCTGCCGTGCGCGGTCTCGACGCCATCGTGGTCATCCGCGGCGGTGGCGCGCGCAACGAACTGGCGGTCTTCGACGGTGAGCCGATCGCCCGGGCGATCGCCGCGGCGCCGGTGCCCGTGCTCACCGGGCTCGGCCACGAGGTCGATCGCAGCGTCGCCGACGAGTGTGCCCACACGGCGTACAAGACGCCGACGGCGTGCGCCGCCGCGCTGGTCGGCGCGGTCGCGTCCTACCTCGACCAGACCGAGCAGTGCTTCGCCTCCATCGCGCAGCGTGCGGGCGCAGTGCTCGAGGCCGCCGAGGACCGCCTCATCGACCGCGCCGTGCGGATCGGCCAGCGCACCCAGGCCGCGGTCGAGCGGGCCGACGAGCGGCTCACGGTGCGTGTCGAACGTCTTGGCCACTTCGCCGATCGAACGCTCGGAGGTGCCGAGCGCCACCTCACCGTCGTCGGCCAGCGGGTGACCGCTCGGGTGCCGGGGCTGCTGGCCGGCGAGCAACGGCACCTCGCCTCGCTGGAGGCGCGCGTGCGGGTGCTCGACCCCGCCCACCTGCTTGCCCGTGGGTGGAGCATCACCCGTCGCCACGACGGCACCGTGGTGCGCGACCCGGCCGACGTCGCCGACGGCGACGTCGTGTCGACCCAGCTCGCTGCCGGGTCCATCCGCAGCCGCGTCGAACGGAGCGACCAGCCATGACCACCGATCAACCGACCTACGCCACGGCGCTCGCCGAGCTCGACCAGATCCTGCGCGAGCTGGAGGGTTCCGACGTCGATGTCGATCGCCTCGCCGAGCGGGTGAGCCGGGCCACCGAGCTGATTGCGCTGTGCCGCGACCGGATCACCAACGCCCGGCTACGCATCGACGAGGTGATCGCCAACCTCGACGCCGAGGCGTAGCGTCGGGGTCAGCGGCCGGTTTCGCTGATCGCCTGGTCGATGATCGACAGCCCCAGGTCGAGCTCCTCGTCGCTGACCGTCAGCGGGGGAGCGATGCGGAACACCCCGCCCATCGATGGGAGCTGCACGATGTTCATCGACAGTCCCAGGTCGAGGCAGCGTCGGCTGATCGCCGTGCCGATCTCGGGCGCGGGCTTCTTGGATGTCCGGTCGGCGACGATCTCGACACCGACGAGGAGGCCGCGGCCGCGGATGTCGCCGATGCACTCGTGGCGCTCCTGCAGAGCCAGCAAACCCGCCTGGAGCCGCTGGCCCGCCTCCGCGGCGCGATCCGCCAGCCGATCCCGGGCGACGACCTCGAGCACCGTCAGCCCGACGGCGGCGGGGAGTGGGTCGCTGACGTGGGTCGTGTAGAAGAGAAAGCCCAGCTCGTGCGCCCTCGCCTCGATCTCGTCCGTCGTCAACACCGCGGCGAGCGGGAGCCCGGCGCCGATCGTCTTCGAGAGGGTGAGGACGTCGGGGATGACGCCGTCGCGCTGGAAGGCGAACATCGAGCCGGTGCGGCCGACGCCGGTCTGCGCCTCGTCGAGCACGAGCAACATCCCACGGTCGCGGCATTTGGCGCGCAGGGCCTCGAGATAGCCGAGCGGGAGCTCGATGATCCCGCCCGACGACAGGATCGGCTCGGCGATGAAGGCGGCCAGCCCACCCGAGCTCTGCCGGTCGATCAGATCGAACCCGTCGTCGAGCTCGGTGCGCCAGTCGATCGAGCCGTCGACGTTCGTGAAGCGCGGGCGATAGGCGTTGGGCACCGGGATCGCCATCGACCCGACCGCGGCCGGTCCGTAGCCGCGCCGTCCCGCCGAGTAGGTGGCCGAGGCCGCCGCGCCGGTCATCCCGTGCCACGACTGGGCGAACCCGACGACCTCCCAACCGCCCGTGACCAGGCGGGCCATGCGCAGGGCGGCCTCGTTCGACTCGGCACCGGTGGTCAGGAGCAGCACTCGGTCGAGACCGGGTGCTATCGCCGCGAGGGCTTCGGCGAGATCGATCACCGGTGCCGACAGCATCCCGGAGAAGAGGTGATCGAGGCGTCCGATCATCGTCGACACCGTGTCGACGATCGCCGGGTGGCTGTGCCCGAGGATCGAGCTCATCTGCCCGCTGGTGAAGTCGAGCACGGCGCGGCCGTTGCGGTCGTACACGAACGACCCGGCGGCCCGGTCGGCGACGAAGGGCATGAAGTCGCCGCCGCCGCCGTATCGGACGAGATGACGCGTCGCCTCCTCCGGCACGCGGTCGGTGGGCTCGAGCGCTGATTCGGCCATGCGCGAACGGTAGAGGCACGGCTGACCTACCGGCGCACGGTCGCTGGAATCCCCGGCTCCGCGCCGGCCCAGCGAGATATCCTGGCCGGGTGCTGACGAACGTCGCGACCGTGATGATGCGCCCCTCGGGGCCGATCGCGCACGCCTGACCGTCAGCGACCACGACCCCGCCGAGCCGGGGTCGTTCGTGGCGTCGGGTCGTCGGGGTCCTCACCCGGAGGAGCCCACTATGACCACGCCCACGACCACCCCGGCGCGCCGGACCTATCTCACCGTCGCCATCCCCTACGTCAATGCGCCGCCTCACCTCGGTTACGCCTTCGAGCTGGTCGAGGCGGACCTCGTCGCCCGAGCTCGCCGTCGGTTGGGCGAGGAGGTCCGGTTCCTCGCCGGCACCGACGACCACTCGTTGAAGAACGTGCTCGCGGCCGAGGCCGCCGGTGTGTCACCGGCGGAGCTGGTCGCCGCCAACGGTGACCGATTCCGAACGCTCGTCGATGCGCTCGACGTCTCGGTGGACGACTTCATCCGCACCAGCACGGATCGCCGTCACCGGCCAAGCGTCGAACGGCTGTGGATGGCCTGCGCGACCAGCGGCGACCTCTACCGTCGCCCGTACGCGGGTCGGTACTGCGTCGGTTGCGAGCAGTTCTACGACCCCGACGCCCTGGTCGACGGTCGATGTCCCGAGCACGACCAGCCCTTGCAGGACGTCGTCGAGGACAACTGGTTCTTCCGCCTCTCGCGGTGGGCCCACCCGCTGACCGAGGCGATCACGTCGGGACGGTTGCTCATCGAGCCGCGCGGTGCACGCGACGAGGTGCTGGCGTTCATCGCCGGCGGGCTGGACGACGTCAGCGTGTCCCGTTCGACGTCACGTGCCCGCGGCTGGGGCGTTCCCGTGCCGGGCGATCCCGACCAGGTAGTCGCGGTCTGGTTCGACGCGCTCACCAACTACCTCAGCGCCCTCGGCTACGCCGAGGACGATCCGGCCTTCGATCGCTGGTGGCGCGGCAGCGACGAGCGGATCCATATCGTTGGCAAGGGCATCGTGCGCTTCCACGCGGTGTTGTGGCCGGCCTTCCTACTGTCTGCCGGGCTGCCGTTGCCGACGCGCATCCACGTCCACCCCTACCTGTCGATCGACGGCGCCAAGATCGCCAAGTCCTCGGGTCCCCACGTCGACCCGATCGAGCTCGCCGAGACGGTCGGTGTGGACGGCCTTCGCTGGTGGCTTGCCGTGGAGCCGTCGGGATCGAGCGACACCGACTTCACGCTCGACCGCTTGGTCGAACGCCACGACGACGATCTGGCCAACGGCCTCGGCAACACGGTGCACCGGATCACCTCGTTGCGCCGACGAGCCGGGCTCGATGCCATCCCGACGCACTCCCACGTCGCGTCCACTCCCGACGACCTCGCCCCGCAGGTCGCTCGGGCCCTGGCTGACTTCGACCGACGACGTGCCGCGGGCCTCGTGCGGGGAGCGCTGACGGCCCTGAATCGGGCGATCGAGCACGACCAGCCGTGGCAGGCGATCGGCGATCCCACCCGCGACGACGAGTTGGTTGCGCTGCTCGCCGAGTACGTCGGTGCGCTCCGGTCGATCCTGCTGGCTGTCGATCCGCTCGTCCCGGGTCTGGCACGCCGACTGCTCGATCGTCTCGGCGCACCCGGTGGTGGTGCCGCACCGGTGCCGCGGCTGCGGCCGCACGACGAGCGCCTCGCCGGACGTCGTGTCGATCCCGCTGGCGCCGTCTCCGGCTGAGGCACAGCTCGTTCGCCCGCCGCGAGCCCGGGCGATTCAGGCGGCAACCGATGCGGGGCTGAGCGCGGCCCGGCTGGCGACGGCGCGGCAGGCGTCGACGAGCGCAGGCACGAACCGCTCCGGCGCGGTCGTGCACACGTCATGTCCGCCGCGCACCTTCCACCGCAAGGCGTGGCCGATCCGACCGGCCAGATCCTCCTGGCGGTGCGTCGGCACGACCAGGTCGTGGTCACTGACCAAGACGGCGGTGGGCACGTCGACCGCACCGATCCAGCGACGTGAGTCGAAGCGCAGCGTGGCACGCCCCGCCTCGAGGATCTGCGGCCAGTCGTGCCCGCGAACCTCGTCGTAGCCCCACCACGCGCCGTCGCGCCGCCCCCGCCAGCTGGTCAGCTTGCCGAGCGCGGCGTTGGTCATCCGCCCGATCGATGCCGTGCCGACCAGCGCGCTGCTCCCCGTCGCCGCGGCGTGGAGCATCCGCTCCCGAGCGGTGCCGCGAAAGGATGCGCTGGTCGCGCACAACACCAGACCGGCGACCAGATGGCGGTGCCGACGCCACACCAGCTGGGCGATCGGGCCGCCCATCGAGTAGCCGACCGGGATGATTCGGGTGAGGCCGAGCGCGTCGGCCACGGCAGCGACATCGTCGGCACACTGTTCCAGGCGAAACGGTGTGTCTCCACGCAGTCCACGCCCGTGCCCGCGGTGATCGAGCGCGACGACGTTGACGTGCTCGGCCAGCGCTGCGTAGCTCGCCCACCAGTTGAGATCGGCGGTCGCCGTCCAGCCGTGCAGCAGCACCACGGTGGGCGCTCCTACCGGTCCTGCCGCCTGGCGGACGAACGTCCGCCCGCGGTCTCGCAACCAGATGTGTCGTCCCGCCGGGACGATCGGTCGCGCCCCGTTTCCCCGCTCGCCCTCGGTGTCCATGATGCCGCCCTCCTGGGTAATCGGAGTCGCCGGATGTCGAGCAGATACGGGCTGCTGGGGCGGCTGGGGAGCGGCCGGTAACGTCGCCAGACGTGACCCTGCCGCCACCGAGCCTCGCCGCGATCGTCGCTCGGACCGACGCCCGCCTCGACGAGGTGTTGGCCACCGAACATGCCCGCTGGGTAGCGGTCGATGATCAACTCGGCGCGCCGATCGACGAGATCCGTCGCATGGTCCACTCGGGTGGCAAGCGGCTACGACCCGCGTTCTGCACGTGGGGGTACGTCGGGCTTGGCGGTGAACCCGACGACAAGCGGGTAGTGGATGCCGGGGCCGCCATCGAGTTGATGCACGCGTTCGCGCTGTTCCACGACGACGTGATGGACGACGCCGCCAGCCGCCGCGGTGCGCCGACGACGCACGCCGTGTTCGCCCAGCGCCACGGTGACGAGTCCTGGGCGGGCGAGCCTCGACGCTTTGGCGAGGGCGTCGCCATCCTGGTCGGCGACCTGGCCTTCGTACTGGCCGATCAGCTGCTCGCCGCCGCGCCGGCGGCGGTGTGGCAACTGTGGAACACGCTGCGGCTGGAACTCAACGCCGGTCAGCTGCTCGACATCCTCGGCTCGGTCCGACGTGAGCGCGGGATCGAACAGGCCGAACGGATCGCCCGGTACAAGAGCGGGAAGTACACCATCGAACGCCCACTCCATCTCGGTGCCGTGCTGGCCCAGCCCGACATCGGCCCGGCGCGGCTGGCCGAGCTGAGCACCTACGGGCTGCCGTTGGGCGATGCCTTCCAGATGCGCGACGACGTGATCGGTGCGTTCGGGGACACGGCGCTCACCGGCAAACCGGTCGGCGACGATCTCCGCGAGGGCAAACCGACGCCGTTGTTGGCGCGTGCGGTGGCCCGGGCGTCGGCGAGCCAGCGGGCCGTGCTCGACACCGTAGGGCGGCCTGATCTCGACGCCGCGGCGGTCGCCGCGGTCCAGCAGGTGATCACCGACACCGGCGCCCTCGCCGAGCTTGAACAGCGGATCGAGAGCCTGGCGGCCGAGGCGGTGGCGGCGATCGAGACCGTCGAGTTGGCCGACCCGGCGACCGCCGAGTTGGTGTCGCTCGCCGAGTACGTCGTCGCCCGGACCACCTGAGTGGTCCGTCTCGGCGGGCCGGGGCTCGTAGATTGACGACGTGAACAGGGCGCGGACGCGGTGGTGGGTGGCCGGCGCGCTGGCCACGGCGGTCACCGCCGGAGGGTGCTCCGGTGACGGGAGTGCCGATGAATCGCCGCGGCCGACGTTGCCGCCGATCGCGACGACCAGCACCATCGCACCGTCGACGACGGTCAGCCTGCTCAACCAGGACCGGTTCGTCACGGTCAGGGAGGGCGACATCCTCTCCGAGATCGCCAAGCGGTACCAGGTCCGCCAGGACGAGCTGATGGCCAAGAACGGCATCACCGACCCCGACGCGGTCTATGTCGGCCAGGTGCTCGAGCTCCCGGAGGATGCCGTGCTCCCGGAGTCAGCGGGACCTACATCCCTGGTCGACGCCCCGACCGGTCCGTAGGCTGTCGTCCATGGGTTTCTGGCCAACACAGGAGCACTGGAGCGTGAAGATCCCGCTCCACACCCCCCACCAGCGGATGCCGCAACTCGCCGCCACGGGCTTCGTCGCCCTCGCCGACGCCGACTTCGAGGTTCCCGCCGAGGAGTACGAGTCGCTCGAGTACATGGATTGGAAGTCCGGCGGCGACACCAACTTCGCGCCGATCGCGTCGGCCGACGGCGAGCTGGACTGCCGTGGATTCTGGGACAAGGGCAAGACCGACAAGGACGCCCTGTGGACCTCCAACGCGGCGCTGGTGCCCGGCATCCGCGACTACGTCGACGGCGTCGGCGCCAACTTCGGTCGGGTCCGCATCATCAAGCTCGAACCGCAGGACCGTGAGACGGCGATGCGGTCGATCCACCGCGACGACAACAACCGCTTCAACCCCGACGACGAGGGCTGGGTCGTGCGCTCGTGGGTCGAGCTGACCGACAACCCCGACAGCTACATGCTGCTGATGGACAACGGCCCCGACGGTCTGCCCGATCCGTCCACCGAGCTGCGGGTGCCGCTGCACCGTGGCGCCCGCTTCGTCGTCGACACGCAGCGCCTCTGGCACGTCGTCGTCCACCCCGGTGACGCGGCGCGCTACGCGCTGATCACCAGCTTCGAGTCCGGCCCCACCCTCGAGGGCTGGATCGACACCAACCGCGCCCCCGTCTCCGTCGGCTGACGAGGTGCGGGCCCGACTCAGTCGGCCTTGCCCTTGCCCTCGGCCTTGCGGAGCTGCTTGTAGGCCCGCACCGCCGCCAACGCTTCGGGCGAATCGACGTCGGCCGCCGATCGCGGGGTGTCATCGCCGAACGGACCGGCCGCCGCGCGCCAGCCGTCGGGCCGGACGCCGAACCGCTTACCGAGCAGCGCGGTGAAGATCTTCGACTTCTCATCGCCAAAGCCCGGAAGGGCACGAAGGCGGCGGCGCAACTCGCCGCCGGTCGACGCCGTCGCCCAGATCGACGCCGTGTCGCCGTCGTAGTCCTCGACGATGCGCTGGGCCAGCGCGTGCACCCGCTTCGCCATCGCCGCCGGGTACCGGTGCATCGCCGGCTTCTCCACGAAGAGCTCGACGAGGTCATCTTCCGAACACGCAGCGACCGTGCTCGCGTCGAGCTCACCACCGAGTCGGTCGCGCAGGGTCAGCGGTCCGGCGAACGCCCACTCCATCGGCACCTGCTGGTCGAGCAGCATGCCCATCAGGAGGGCGAACGGGTTGTCGGCCAGCAGCGCGTCCGCCTCCGGCCGTCCGGTGATCGGGAAGCGGACCGCGGGCACGAGGTCGACGCTAGACGGCGGCCGCGTCGCGGTCACGCCCGACCGAGCGGGGTGACGGCGAACAGCACGAGCATCACGCCGGCGCCGATCACACCGGCGAGGATCGCTGCCGTCGTACCCGGACCGGCCATCAGTCCCGCCGCCGCCAACGGGCCGACCGTCTGACCGAGGCGGGCCGACGCCGTCCACGAGGCCATCACGGCGGCCCGTTGCGCCAATGGTGCCCGGCTCACCGCCGCGTCCTGCAGGCTCGGGATCATCGCCCCCTCGCCCAGGCCGTAGCACAGCGAGCCCACACCGAGCAGGACGAGTGCCGGCGCCAACCCCATCAAGGCGAAGGCGACCACCCAGACCGATGCCGCGGCGATCAGCAACGAACCGGCCGTGAACCGTCGTCGGAGGCGGCCGATGTTGAACGCGACGAGCGAAGCGGACACGGCGGGCAATCCCATGACGAGCCCGCGCCACCCGGCGGACAGACCGAACTCGTCCTCGAGGTGGTTCGGGAGCGCGGCGAGGAAGATCCCGAAGATGACGGCGAAGCAGACCCCGGCGGCCGCCACACTGGCGGCGATGGTCGGCTCGCGCAGAGCTCGTCCGGCGCCTCCCAGCTGATCGCGCAGCCGCGGCGGGTCGGCGGGCCGGGTGCGATCGAGCGTCCGCCAGGCGGCGATGGCGGCGACGACGCCGAGCCCCTGCGGGGCCAGCGACCAGCGCCATCCGAACAGCTCGGACAGGCCGCCCGACAGCAACGGGAAGACGGCCAGCGCCACGGTCAGGATCCCCGAGTTGATCCCGATCCAGCGGGTCCGCTGCTCACCCTCGAAGTGGTCCGACAACAAGACGATGGCAAGGTTGACGAGTCCGGCGGCCCCGAGCCCCAGGGCGAACCGCGCCGCCAGCATGAACAGGAACGACGGGGCCGCCGCGATCAGGATCCCGGCCACCCCGAAGACCAGCAGGCAGGGGGCGAGCACGGCACGCCGACCGTATCGATCGGCCAGGACCCCGATGATCGGAGCCATCACGACGCCGGGCAGCGACGCCGCGGCGATCAGCAAGCCCGCCGAGCTGTCGCCACGCCCGAAGTCATCGAGGATGTCCGGGACCAACGGCGCCAGCAGCGAGTTGCCCATGATGCTGGTGAGCGTTGTCGCCATCACCAGCGGCACCAGGTGGCGCGGCGCAGCCACCGCCGATGTCGGCACCGGTGGGCTCACCCGCCGCGATGTCGCTCGGCCAGCTCGGCGATGTCGCCCATGATCTTGGCCAGCTCGAAGTCCTTTGGGGTGTACACGGCCGCCACCCCGAGGTCTCCGAGTTTGATCCGGTCGTCGTCGGGGATGATGCCGCCGACGATCACCGGGGCGTCGACCCCCAGCTCGCGCAGCTCCCGGAGCAGACCCGGCACGAGCTCGAGGTGCGAACCCGACAGGATCGACAGCCCGATCACGTCCGGGTCCTCGTCGCGGGCCGAGGCCGCGATCTGCGCCGTCGTCAACCGAATACCCGAATACACGACCTCCATCCCGGCGTCTCGGGCGGCGACGGCGATCTGCTCGGCCCCGTTCGAGTGGCCGTCGAGCCCGGGCTTGGCGACCAGGAACTTGGGCGGCCCGCCGGCCATCGACTTGACCCGCTTGGCGACGGCGCTGAGACCGGTAGCCGAGCCGCTGGCACCACCGACGCCGGTCGGCGCCCGGTACTCGCCGAACACCTCGCGCATCACCGCGCCCCACTCACCGGTCGTGCCGCCCGCCTTGGCCAGGGCGATCGACGCCGGCATCACGTTGTCGTCCGCCGCGGCGACTCGCCGCAGTTCGTCGAGCGCCGCGTCGACGGCGCCCTGGTCCCGCCCGGATCGCCACGCCCGGACGTCGCCGACCATCTCGGTCTCCACCGAGGGATCGACCTTGAGGATCGCGCCCTCGCCACCCAGTGGTGACGGTTCGGTCTCGGTGAAGCGGTTGACCCCGACGACCACCTGGTCGCCCACCTCGATCCGTCTGGTTCGCTCGGCCATCGACGTGACCAACCTCGCCTTCAACGTCTCGACGGCGGCGAAGGCCCCGCCCATCGCCACGACGTCGTCCAGTTCGGCCTGCGCCTGCTCGATCAGCTCGGCGGTCCGTGCCTCGATCACGTGTGACCCGTCGAACAGGTCCTCGTACTCCAACAGGTCGCTCTCGAAGGCCAACACCTGCTGCATCCGCAGCGACCACTGCTGATCCCACGGGCGGGGGAGACCGAGGGCCTCGTTCCACGCCGGAAGCTGGATCGAGCGGGCCCGCGCCGTCTTGGAGAGCGTGACGGCCAGCATCTCCAACACGATGCGTTGCACGTTGTTCTCGGGCTGGGCCTCGGTGAGACCGAGGCTGTTGACCTGGACGCCGTAGCGGAAGCGTCTGGCCTTGGGATCGGT
This sequence comes from Desertimonas sp., assembly GCA_047972065.1. Classification (GTDB taxonomy): domain Bacteria; phylum Actinomycetota; class Acidimicrobiia; order Acidimicrobiales; family Ilumatobacteraceae; genus JALZMG01. The sequence continues at coordinate 4,188 of JBKEAH010000266.1, read as the reverse complement.
GACGCCGTAGCGCTCGAGGCCGATCCGGTCCCACAGCTCGACGAATGCCCGCAGCTTGCAGATCTCCTCGACGAAGCGGATCCCGGCGTTGACGAAGAACGAGATCGAGCCGAACACCTGCCCGAACCGCTCCTGGGGAACCTGGCCCGACTCCTTCACCGCGTCGAGCACGCCGATCGCCGTCGCCAGCGCGTACGCCAGCTCCTGCACCGGTGTCGCGCCGGCCTCTTGGAGGTGGTACGAGCACACGTTCATCGGGTTCCACGACGGGGCGTGCTCCGAGCACCAGGCGATCATGTCCACGATCAGCCGGCGGGATGGCTCGGGCGGGAAGATGTACGTGCCGCGCGACAGGTACTCCTTGACGATGTCGTTCTGGGTTGTCCCGCGCAGCTCGGTCGACGGCGTGCCCTGTTCCTCGGCGTTGGCGACGTAGATCGCCAACAACCACGCCGCGGTGGCGTTGATCGTCATCGACGTGTTCATCTCGCCCGGCGGGATGCCGTCGAGGAGCGTGCGCATGTGGCCGAGATGAACGACGGGGACCCCGACCTTGCCGACCTCGCCGCGCGCCATCGGCGAGTCGGGGTCGTAGCCGGTCTGAGTCGGCAGATCGAAGGCGATCGACAGGCCGGTCTGGCCCTTGGCGAGGTTGGTTCGGTAGAGGCGGTTGGACGCCGCGGCGGTCGAATGACCCGAGTAGGTCCGCATCATCCACGGGCGATCGGTCATGGTCTCAGTCTCGTTTCGGTGGATGTGGGGTCGCCAGTCTCGAGGGCTGCCGACAGCAGGCCCAGGTAGGTGGTGCGAGGGACGGCGATGGCGCCCAACGACTCCAGATGGGGCGTGAGCCACTGCACATCCAGCAGCTGGCCGCCGGTCGCCCGAAGCCAGTCGACGAGCGCGACCAGCGCGACCTTCGAGGCGTCGGTGGCGCTGTGGAACATCGACTCGCCGGCGAACAGCCCATCGATGCGGACGCCGTAGAGCCCGCCGACGAGCTCGCCGTGGTCGTCGCGGCACTCGAACGAGTGCGCCCAACCCAGTTCGTGCAGCCGGGTGTAGGCCCGGACGAACGGGGCGGTGATCCAGCCGGCCGGACGCCGCGGATCGGCGCAACGCACCATGACGTCACGAAAGGCGGTGTCGCGATGGACCGTGAAGCGCCGAGCACTGCGTCGCAGCGAGCGGGAGACGCGCAGCTCCTCGAGCGGGATGACGGCGCGCGGCTCGGGTGAGAACCACATGATCCGCCGCCGGCCGGCCGGCATCGGGAACAGGCCGCGCCGATAGGCGGCCAGCAGCGTGCCCGGCTCGAGATCGGCGCCGACGGCGACCAGGTCGTCGTCGTCATCGGCGTCGAGCGGTGACGGGAAACCCCAGCGCGTCGGTGTCGGCTCGGGCGGTCGTCGCCACGTCGGTCCATCGGCCACGGACCCAGCATGGTGCCTGACCGATCTGGGGAACCAGCGTTGCGGAATCCGCTGCGCATCTTCCCCAGATCGAATGGTGGCACGGATCTTCCCCAGAACGTGGCGGGTGCGGTGCGGGGATCAGTACTCGTAGAAGCCCCGCTTGGTCTTGCGGCCGAGCTGACCGGCGGCGACCATCCGGCGCAGCGTCGGGACCGCCGCGTAGTTGGGGTCGCGAAACTCGTCGTACAGGGCATCGAGGATCGAGACCGAGGTGTCCAAGCCGACCAGGTCGAGCAGCGCGAACGGGCCCATCGGGAAGTTGCAGCCGCCCTGCATGGCGACGTCGATGTCCTCCCTGGAGGCCGTACCCTGCTCGAACATCCGCACCGCGTTGTTGAGGTAGGGGAACAGCAGGGCGTTGACCACGAACCCGGCGCGGTCGACCACCTCGACGGCGACCTTGCCACAGGCCATGGCGAACGCCAGTGCCTGGCCGACGGTGTCGTCGCTGGCGGTGATCGGGCGGACGACCTCGACCAGCTTCATCATCGGCGCCGGGTTGAAGAAGTGGATGCCAAGCACCCGGTCGGGCCGCTCGGTGGCCATCGCCATCTCGACCACCGGCAACGTCGACGTGTTGGTGGCGAGGATGCCCTCGGGCTTGACGATCTGCTCGAGCTCGCGGAACAGCTCCTTCTTGACGGCCAGATCCTCGACGACGCTCTCGATGACCAGGTCGCAATCGGCCAATCGCCCGAGGTGGTCGGTGGACTCGATCCGACCGAGCACGGCGTCGCGCTCGTCGGCTTCCATCTTGGACTTGGTGACCTGACGTTCGAGGTTGCGGGCCACGCCGGCCGTGACCGCCTCGGCCCCGGCCTTGGAGCGCGAGCGCACCACGACGTCGAAGCCGGAGCGGGCGATGACCTCGACCAGACCGGACCCCATGATCCCCGAACCGACGATCCCAACGGTGTGAATGCCACCCATGGCCGCGAGCTTAGTTACCCTTCGGTAACCGAGCCACATCGGCGCCGGGCGGGCGGGTCCGGCCGACGTGAGCGCGTACGATGCCGCAGATGTCCGGAACCCTCGCACTCGTCGGCGGTGGGCCGTTCGAGGTCAATGACGAGTTGGATCGGCGCCTGTTGGCCGAGGTCGGTGCCACCTCGGTGGTGGTCCTCCCGACCGCCGAGGCGTTCGAGAACCCGGCGACGATGATCGCCGCGGCGATGTCGTGGGCCGAACGCCTGGAGGTGGACGTCGAGGCGTTGATGGTGCTCCGACGCCACGACGCGGACGACGACGGTGCCGCCGCCGTCATCCGGGCGGCCCGTGCGGTCTATGTCGTCGGTGACTCCTCACAGCACCTGCGAACCGCCCTCAAGGACACCCCGGTGTTCGAGGCGCTCGGGGCGGTCCTGTCCGCCGGCGGTCTCGTCGTCGCCGTCGGCGCCAGTGCGGCGGCGTTGTGTGATCCGATGCTCGACCAGCGCGGCGGTGCGTTCACCATCGGGTTGGGGTTGGCCCCCGGCCTCGCCGTGATCCCCGGCGACGAGAGCGAGGAACGTCGCCAGCGCACCCTCTCGCTCGCCAGGACGCCGGTGGTCGAGCTGCCCACCGGCTCGGCGATCATCGGGCGGACCGACGAGTGGGAGCTGGTCGGCGACGCCGTCGTCCACGGCGATCTCGACCCCCGCGACTGAGCGACGGGCGTCTCGCCTCAGCCCTCGGTGTCGGCCGGCGTCGACTCGTCGACCTCCGTGGCCGCCGGTCCGTCGTCGCCGCCGGACGCGGTGGTCGCGTCGGGCGCGCTGTCGCCGGTCGTCGCCGCGTCACCCTCGCTGATCGTGATCGACTCGATGACGATCTGCTCGCTCGGTGGCACGCCGTTCTGCGCAGCCGGGTTGGCACCCAACGCGTCGAGGGCGGTGAGCGTGGTGTCGAGGCCATCGGTGACCTGACCGAACAGCGAGTAGCTGGTCTCCAACGACGGCGACGAGTCACTGGTGGTGATGAAGAACTGGCTGCCGTTGGTATCGGGCCCCGAGTTGGCCATCGCCACCGCACCGAGCGTGTAGTCGCTGTTGGCGGCGGGGTTCTCGTTGGCGAACTCGTAGCCGGGACCCCCCATGCCCGTGCCCAGCGGATCGCCGCACTGCACCATGAAGCCGGTGATCGCCCGGTGGCAGACGGTGCCGTCGAAGTAGTGGTACCGGGACAGGACGACGAAGTTGTTGACCGTCGCCGGAGCGGCGGTGGCGTCGAGCTCGATGGTCAGGTCCCCGAAGTTCGTCGCCACGACGGCGCGGTAGTCGGCGTCGGTGTCGATGCACATCGGCGGCGCCTGGGCAAACGACACGACCCGGGGCGACGAGCCGTCGGCCTCGGGGCAGGGGGTCTCGCCCTCGGGCAAGGTCTCGGGCGTCACCGTGATCGGCGCCGTGGCGACCGGCGCCGTCGCCCCGGGGTCATCCAGCAACGTGGTCTCGGGGATCGACGCGATCGTGGTCTCATCGTCGTCATCACCGCTGAAGGCGCCGCCCAGCGCGGCCAGACCGAGCACCACCACGAACAGGCCGACGGCACCGAGGCCGATCCGCAGCGCTCGCCGCTTGGTGGTGTCGCGACGCTCCTGCTTGATCTCCGCCTGCTGCTTCAGCTGCCGGTTGGCACGCTGTCGTTCCCGTTTCTCGGTGGCCACGAGGCCGGAACGATACCGGCGGCGGTGCCCCGCCCCGGATCGGCGCCGGATGTCGCCGGCGCCGATGCC
>JBKEAH010000258.1:0-20580 GCA_047972065.1 Desertimonas sp. | reverse complement strand
CACCGAGATCTGACCCAGCAGCGTTCGGTCCACGGGGGTGAGCAGGTCGACGCTCCAGGCGATCGTCGCCTCCAGGGTGTCGTGTCGACCATCGCGGCGCCGGCTGCGCAGAACCGTGAATCGTCGGTGCAGCCGTTCGTTGACCCCCTCGAGGCCGAGGATCGCCGCCCGAGCGGCGGCGAGCTCGATGGCGAGCGGCAGTCCGTCCAGCGACCGGCATAGCCGGGCCACGTCGCCGTGGTTGTCGGCGCTGACGCCAAAGCCGGGGTCGCTGCGCCGGGCGAACACCTCGAAGAGGCGGACGGCGTCGTCGAGCCCGAGGGGTTCGAGACGGATCACCCGTTCGATGTCGAGGCCGAGACGCCGCTGGCTGGTGCAGAGCAGCCGGCTCTGGCTGGCGCCGGTCGCGACGTGGCGGACCACGCCGGCCACCTCCTCCACGAGGTGCTCGCAGTTGTCGAGGATGATCAGCGCGGTGCGGGCCGAGAGGGCCTGTCCGATCGACTCGGCCAGGTCGAGCTCGCTGCGTTGCTGGATCCCCACGGTGCTGGCGATCGCGATGGCGACGCTCCCCGGATCGCGCACGGCGGCGAGATCGACGAACCACACCCCGTCGGGGTAGTCGGCGCCCACCGTCGTTGCCACGTGGAGTGCCAGCCACGTCTTGCCGACGCCACCCGGCCCGACCAGCGTGGTGACCAGTTCGGTGTCGACGGCCGCCGTGAGTTGGCGCGTTTCGCGCTCCCGGTGGCGGCTCTGGGCTGGGAGGGCAGGGAGGTTCCCGGTGACCGTCCCGACGCCGGTCAGCCGGGGAAAGTCGACGGGTCGCCCGGGAGCGTCGAGCTGGAACAGGGCGAGCGGACGGGCGATGCCCTTCAGCCGGAAACGTCCGAGCGGCCGGAACGACAGCGCGTCGTCGTGGTCCTCGCTCCCGCCGATCAGCGCTCGCACCTCGTCGGTGGTCACGATCTGACCGCCGTGGGCGGTGTGCATCACCCGTGCCGCCGTGTTGACCGCCGGGCCGTAGAGGTCGCCGTTGCGACGCTCGGCCTCTCCGGCGTGGACACCGATTCGCACCTCGATGGGGCGGTCGGCGTGGGTCGTCGGGAGCCGTCGTTGGATCTCGATCGCGCACCCGGCGGCGGCGCTGGACACATCGAACAAGGCCAGCACGCCGTCGCCGGTCCGTTTGACGATCTCGCCGCCGGCCTGCTCGACGCTGGTAGCGATCACGTCGTCGTGGGCACGCATCAGCTCGGTCATCAGCGCGGTCTCGGTCTCCCACCGGCGGGTCGAGCCGACGACATCGGTGAACACGAAGACGCCTCGGGTGCGCTCGGTCGGCGCCGACCCCGGCGAATCGCACATACTCAAGGACTATCGCGCCCCGGCCATCCCGGGAGCGACGCATCACTAAGGGAGGTCCGATGCCTGTGATTCCGCCCGTCTCGTTCGACGAGGTCGTCGAATCGGCCCAGACCGGCGACGTCTTGCTGTTTCACGGCACGTCGCCGATCTCGCAGGCCGTCGAGGTCGTCACGATGGGGTACTACTCGCACGCCGCGATGATCGTGCGCGACGAGGCGTTGGGCGGGTTGCTGTTGTGGCAGACCGACGATGCCGGCATCGCCGAGGACCCTTTCACCCACTCCACGCACGCCGGGGCGCAACTCGGGACGTTCGAGACCGAGTTGGGGGTGATCCTCGCCTACGGCGACTTCCCGTACTACCGCCGCCTGTGCTGCGAGCGCACACCGGCATTCCACGACACCATCCGGAGGTTCATCGAGGCCAGCGAGGGTATGGGCTTCGGCACGCCGGCGGAGATGTTGTTCAACTGGCTGGCGGCACGCCTGGGTCGGCGCACCGTCCCCAAGGACGAGGTGTTCTGCAGCGAGCTGCTGACGATGACGTACCAGGCCGTCGGTTTGGTCGGCGACGAGCACCCGCCCGATTGGTACAGCCCCAACAGCTGGGCAGCCGCGACCCAGGAGGTCGTCCTCGCCGCCGGGGCTTCGCTCGAGGTCGACGTGGCCATCGATCCGTCGACGATCCCGGTGCCACCGAAGGCGGCTCCCACTGCCTGAGCCATGTCGGGGTGGTGACACGATCGGTGGGATGACCGATGGGGAGCGCACGACCTGGCAGCCCGAGATCGACGAGCTGCGACGTCGCGAGACGGCGGCGGCGGGGATGGGCGGCGCCGACAAGATCGAACGCCAGCACCGCAACGGTCGACTGACCGTGCGCGAGCGCATCGATGCGCTCGTCGACCCGGGGTCGTTCCACGAGCTGGGCGCGATCGCCGGCACCAACGTGTTGCAGCCCGACGGTTCGCGGGCGTTCATGCCCGCCAACTTCGTGATGGGCCGGGCCCGCATCGACGAGCGCCCGGTCGTCGTTGGTGGTGACGACTTCACGGTGCGTGGCGGGGCGATGGACGCCGCCATCCCCGAGAAGCAGGTCATGGCCGAGCAGTTCGCCAACGAGTACCAGCTCCCCCTCGTCCGGCTGATCGAGGGGACCGGTGGCGGTGGGTCGATCAAGGCCCTGGTCGACGCCGACGCCACCTACGTGCCCGCCAACCCGGGCTGGGAGTGGGTCGTCGCCAACCTCGCCACGGTGCCCGTCGTCGCGCTGGCAATGGGCCCGGTGGCCGGTCTCGGCGCCGCCCGTCTTGTGGCGAGCCACTACTCGTTGATGGTGCGCGACACGTCGCAGGTGTTCGTCGCCGGGCCACCGCTGGTCAAGCACCTGGGTGAGGACGTCACCAAGGAGGAGCTCGGGGGTGCCGCGCTGCATGGTGTCAACGGCACGGTCAGCGACGTCGTCGCCAGCGAAGACGAGGCGTTCGAGCGGACTCGACAGTTCCTGTCGTATCTGCCGTCGTCGGTCGACCATCTCCCCGAGCGCACCGCCCCCGACGACGACCCGAACCGCATCGCCGAGTGGCTGATCGGGGCCATTCCCCGCAACCGCCGGGCCGGCTACGCCATTCGGCCCATCATCGAGGCCGTCGTCGACGAGGACTCGTGGTTCGAGATCGGCGCCGGCTGGGGGCGTTCGCTCGTCACCGGTCTGGCCCGGCTCGACGGCTGGCCGGTCGGCGTGGTGGCGTCGGACACGATGTTCTTTGGTGGTGGGCTGACGGCCGAGTCGTCCCAGAAGATGGAGGCGTTCGTCGATCTCGCCGACATGTTCCACCTGCCCGTCGTCCACCTGGTTGACCAACCGGGGTTTGTCATCGGCACCGAGGGGGAGCGGGCGTCGACGATCCGGCACGGTTGCCGGGCGCTCGCCGCGGTCTACCAGGCGCGGGTGCCGTGGTGCTCGGTGATCCTGCGGCGGGTGTTCGGGGTGGGGGGCGCGGCCCACTCCAACCACACCCGGGTGAGCTACCGGGCGGCGTGGCCGTCGGGCGACTGGGGTTCGCTGCCGCTCGAGGGCGGGATCGAAGCGGCGTTCCGCGTCGAGCTCGAGCGGGCCGACGACCCCGTTGCGCTGCGGGCGCAGATCGATGAGCAGATGAACGCCATACGCTCCCCGTTCAACACCGCGGCGCGCTTTGGCGTCGAGGAGATCATCGACCCGCGCGAAACCCGTCCGTATCTCTGCGAGTTCGCCAACCTGGCCGCGCCGTTGCGGCATCCGGGCGTGACTTCGTGGTCGTTTCGCGGCTGAAGTCGCAGGCCACGGGTAATTCTGACAATCCCGATGGATTTAGTCGGATTTCGCGCCTAGCTTGTCGCCATGCCGCTCGCCGAACCCCTCGCCGGCGCGCCTGACCTCGATCACGCCGCGCCCGGCGAGGTCGTCGCTTGGGCCGCTCGGACCTTCGGATCAGGTCTCGTCGTCACCGCCAGCTTCGAGGACGCGGTGCTCGTGCACCTCGTGTCGCAGCACGCACCGAACGCCGAGGTGGTGCTGATCGACACCCAGTACCTCTTTGCCGAGACCCGTTGGTACGCCGACCGGCTCACCAAGCGTCTGCGGCTCAACCTCCGTGTCGTTCACCCCGACGGGTCGGTCGTCCCCGACGACCGGTGGGAGCACGACATCGAGGGATGTTGTGGGGTCCGCAAGGTCGAGCCGCTCAACCGGGCCCTGAGTGGCCGGACCGCGTGGATCACCGGGCTGCGGCGAGTCGACGGGCCGACCCGGGCCGACACGCCGGTCGCGTCATGGGACGAGGGTCGTCAGCTCGTCAAGATCAACCCGTTGGCGGCGCTGACCGACGACGACGTCGATCGCTACCACGTCGAACACGGGCTGGACCGCAACCCGCTGACCGAGCGCGGGTACCCCTCGATCGGTTGCTGGCCATGCACCCGCCCCGTCGCCCCCGGCGAGGACCGTCGCGCCGGCCGGTGGTCCGGCGCGGCCAAGACCGAGTGCGGCCTCCACCTCTCGCCATCATGAACCTCTCGCTCGAGGACGAGGCGATCTCGATCATCCGTGAGGTGACCGCCGAGTGCGAGGCGCCGGTGCTGCTGTTCAGCGGAGGCAAGGACTCCGCCGTCCTGTTGCACCTGGCCGCCAAGGCGTTCCGGCCCGCACGTCTGCCGTTCCCGGTGATGCACGTCGACACCGGCCACAACTTTCCCGAGGTGTACGACTATCGCGACCGCCTGGTCGAGCGCTACGGCGCCCGGCTCGTGGTGGCCAGCGTGCAGGCTTCGATCGACGCCGGCCGGGCGGTCGAAGAGATCGGGCCGCGTCCCAGCCGCAACCGGCTGCAGTCGGTGACCCTGCTCGACGCCATCGGCGAGCACGGCTTCGACGCCGCGTTCGGGGGCGGCCGCCGTGACGAGGACAAGGCCCGGGCCAAGGAACGGATCCTGTCGTTGCGTGACCGCGACGGTCGCTGGAACCCCCGCCAGCAGCGACCCGAGCCGTGGAACGTGCTCAACGCCCGCATCGTCAAGGGCGAGCACCTGCGGGCGTTCCCGATCTCCAACTGGACCGAGCTCGACGTCTGGCGTTACATCGCCGCCGAGCAGATCGAGCTGCCGTCGATCTACTTCTCACACCGCCGCGTGGTCGTCGAGCGCGACGGGATGCTGCTCGCCGTGGGCGGCCCGGTCGTGCCCGAGTCCGGCGAGGTGCCGTTGGAGGCCACCGTGCGGTATCGCACCGTCGGCGACATGAGCTGCACCGGTGCCGTCCGCTCCGAGGCGGCGACCGTCCAGGACGTGCTCGACGAGGTCGCCATCGCCCGCATCACCGAGCGTGGCGCCACCCGCGCCGACGACGGCTTCAGCGAGGCCGCCATGGAAGACCGCAAGCGTGACGGGTATTTCTAGTGACTGAGCGTTCCCCGGCCACGGAGGCCGGCGTGCCGTCGGCCTCCGCTGGCGCTCCGGCCGACTACCTCGGTGATCGCCGGGACGCCGGCTTCGCCGGCTGTGGCACCGATGTCGTCGACGTCGAACTCCACGCGACCGTCAACTCCGACGAGTCCGAGGCGTCGCGGTCCAGCCGGCCGTTGCGGATCGCCACGGCGGGGTCGGTCGACGACGGCAAGTCGACGCTGATCGGGCGGTTGCTCCACGACGCCAAGGGCATCTTCGAGGACCAGCTCGCCGCGGTCACCAAGGCCAGCCGCCGCTACGGCGACGGCGAGCTCAATCTCGCGCTGCTCACCGACGGCCTGCGCGCCGAGCGCGAGCAGGGCATCACGATCGATGTCGCCTACCGCTACGTGGCGACACCGCGGCGGACCTTTGTCATCGCCGACACCCCGGGCCATGCGCAGTACACGCGCAACATGGTCACCGGCGCCTCGGTCAGCGACCTCGCCATCGTGCTCGTCGACGCTCGCCACGGCGTCGTCGCCCAGACCGCTCGCCACGTCGCCGTCGCCTCGCTGCTCGGTGTGCAGACGATCGTGCTGGCGGTCAACAAGATGGATCTCGTCGACTGGTCCGAGGAGCGCTTCGACCAGGTCGTCGCCGATGTGCAGGCGCTCGTCGACGCCGTGCCCGACGTGGCGGCGGTGCCGCTGGTCGCCGTGCCGGTCAGCGCCCTGCTCGGCGACAACGTCGTCGAGTCGTCGGTCAACACGACGTGGTACGCCGGGCCGACCCTGCTCGATCTGCTGGAGACGATCGCGGTGGACGACGGTGACCACGCCGGCGGTCGGCTCGCCGTGCAGTGGGTCATCCGTCCCTACGGCAGCGAGCATCGCGACTACCGCGGGTTCGCCGGCACGTTGGCCGGTGGTGATCTCGTCGTCGGTGACGAGGTCGAGGTCCTGCCCAGCGGCCGGCGCAGCCGGGTCGCGTCGATCGACCGTGGCGGCGATCCCGTCGAGCGGGCGCACCCCGGCCAGGCAATCTCGGTCAACCTGATCGATGACGTCGACGCCGGCCGTGGCGCCGTGCTGGTCAGCGCCGGGCGAGCGGTGCACGCGGTGACCACCGAGGTGGACGCCGACGTGTGCTGGATGATCGACGAACCCGTGGGTGCGGGTCGCCGCCTGATCGCCAAGCACCTCACGACGACGACGCCGGTGTCGGTCGACGCCCTCGTGCATCGTCTCGACCCGGAGTCGATGACGACCGACGCCGCCGACGAGTTGGCACTCAACGATCTCGGCCGGCTCCGGTTGCGCTTCGCCGACCCGATCGTGGCCGAGGTCTACGACGGGCGAACCGACGGCGGTCGCCTGGTCCTCATCGATCCCGCCACCAACCAGACCGCAGGTGCCGCGATGATCCGAGCGTTGTCGTGATCGTCGGTCAGCGGACGAATCGGGGTCTGACCCCTTCTCGTCCGTCTCGTCCGACGGTCGGCCGCGTCGCGGTGTGCGAGCGAGCGAGCGCCAGCGAGCGAGTGGTCAGCAACGGCCTGCGTGGCCGGGGAACGCCATGCAGCGAGCGCCGCGAGCGTCCCGGCGACCGCGGAGGCAGGCGAGTGGAGCGCCCGCGGAGCGAGCCGGCGCGCCGGCCTGCGTGGCCGGGGAACGCATCATGAGCGGCAATGTCGAGGCGGTCAAGGCTGGGAGTGATCACCTTCGGGGGCACCTGGCGGAGGACCTCGCGAAGGTCGATTCACCGTTCGACGACGACAGCGGTGTGCTGCTCAAGTTCCACGGCATCTATCAGCAGGACGACCGTGACGTCCGGCGAGCCCGGGCGCAGGCCAAGCAGCCGCTCGACTACTCGTGCATGGTCCGCACCGGGCTGCCCGGTGGCCTCGTCAGCGCCCGGCAGTGGCTGGCCTTCGACCGCCTGGCCGAGCTGGCCAATGGCACGTTGCGCTTGACGACCCGCCAGGACGTTCAGTTCCATGCCGTGGTGAAGGGGAATCTCCAGCCGCTGGTCAAGTCGCTCAACGAGGAGCTGGTCACCACCCTCGCCGCCTGCGGCGATGTCGTGCGCAACACGATGGCCTGCCCGTTCCCCCACGCCGACGGACGTCAGGCCGTGCTCGGACCGGTCGTCAACGAGATCGCCGCGTACTTCAAGCCGCGCACGACGGCGTACTGGGAGATCTGGGTCGACGGCGAGCGGGCGGTGTCCGCTCACGATGCCACCGCGGCGCCGGCGGACGCGGGTGAGGAGCCGCTCTACGGCGACAGCTACCTGCCGCGCAAGTTCAAGATCGCCCTGGCCTGGCCGGGCGACAACTGCGTCGATGTCTTCTCCAACGATCTCGGCCTGATCCCGACCCTCGGTGACGGGTACACCGGCGAGCTGACCGGCTGGACCCTCGCCGTCGGCGGCGGTCTTGGGATGAGTCACGCCCGCGAGGACGACACCTATCCCCGCCTGGCCACGCCGGTCGCCTGGGTCGCGCCCGACGATCTGATCCCGGCGATCGAAGCCGTCATCACCATGCAGCGTGACCACGGAGGGCGGACCGACCGTCACCGCGCCCGTCTCAAGTATCTGGTTGACGAGCAGGGCCTCGCCTGGGTGCGCGCCGAGATCGAAGAGCGGCTCGGCCGTCGCGTCGATGATCCGCCGGCGGTGCTGCCGTGGCTGGAGAACGACGAGCACCACGGCTGGTCGCCGACCGATCACGGCGATCTCGTGCTCGGTCTGCCGGTGCCGTCGGGTCGGGTGTTCGACGGCGACACCGTCACCTGGCGGTCGATGGTCCGCGAGATCGTCGAGCATGGTCTGGTGCGGGAGCTGCGAATCACCGCCCGTCAGGACCTCCTGTTGACCGGTATCGATCCCACCGATCGACACGATGTGGAGGCCCTTGTGCGCCGACACGGTGTCGAGTTGCCGGCTGATGTCACGCCGCTGCGCCGGCTCGCCATCGCCTGCCCGGCCCTGCCGACCTGCGGCCAGGCGCTGGGTGAGGCCGAGCGCGTGCTCCCCGAGTTGGTCGACGGGCTCGACAAGGTGCTCGCCGACACCGGGGTCGGCGACCAGGCCATCCGGCTCAACATGACCGGCTGCCCCAACGGGTGCGCCCGGCCGTACAACGCCGAGGTCGGCATCGTCGGGCGGACGAAGAAGAACTACGACGTCTACGTCGGTGGCAGCCCCGGGCTCGACCGGTTGGCCGTGCGGTTGCGCGCCGATGTCCCGCTGGCCGAGATCCCGGCGTTGCTCGCCCCGGTGACCGCCGAGTTCGCCCGCACCGCCGATGACGGCGAGGCGTTCGGCGACTGGTGCGCCCGCACCGGGGTCGACCAGCTCACGACGCTGCTCCCCGAGCCGACCGTGCGCCGACGCGGCCGGTCCGCCGAGGGCTCGACGTGACGGTCGCGCTCGTCGGCGCCGGCCCCGGCGACCCCGACCTGCTGACGGTGCGAGCGGCGCGCCTGCTTGGCGAGGCCGATGCCGTGGTGTACGACGCGCTCGTCGATGCACGCGTGCTGGAGCTGACCCGAGCCGACGCCGAGCTGATCGATGTCGGCAAGCGCCCCGGCCGTGGTGTTCCGCAGGAGTTGATCTCGACGCTGCTCGTCCAGCTCGGTCGCGCCGGCAAGCGGGTGGTGCGGCTCAAGGGCGGCGACCCGTTCGTGTTCGGCCGCGGTGGGGAGGAAGCGCTCGCGCTGGCCGAGGCCGGTGTGGCCTGCACCGTGGTCCCGGGCGTCTCATCGGTGCTGGCGGCGCCAGCGGCGGCAGGGGTGCCGGTCACCCACCGCGCCGTGGCGGCCCACTTCACGGTCGTCACCGGTCACCGGGCCCACGGTGGCGACGAACCCGACTGGGCGGCCCTCGCCGCCGTCGGCGGCACGCTGGTGATCGTGATGGGTGTCGCCCAACGGGCGGCCATCGCCACCGCCTTGTTGGCCGGCGGTCTCCCGGCGGATACCCCCGTCGCCGTCAGCAGGTCGGCAACGACGGACAACGCCGGGATCCTGCGATGTCGTCTGGATGAGCTGGCGTCCGCCGACGTGTCGTCGCCGGCCGTGATCGTGATCGGCGCCGTGGCGGCGCTCGATCTGCACCTCATCCCGTTTGCCCACGCCGACGCGCGCTGACCCGCCGAGGAACCCGATGTCCGACTCTCTGCTCGAACCGGCAGTCGACCGCGACGACCGCCGCCCGATCCCCGCCGTGCTCTACGCCGCCGGGCTGCTCGCCGTCGCCTACTTCGGCTCGAACGCCGCCGCCGCGGCGAACGACGTCACCGCCCGCACCGCATCCGGCGGCCACTTCGCCGTCGCCACCGCACCCGCCGCCGCAGGGACCGCCTCGTTGGTCGCCGCGCCCTCGACCGACGAGGTCTCCCTCGGGTACCTCCCGAACATCACCCACGCTCCGGCCCTGGTGGGGATCCACGACGGCACGTTCGCCGCGGCCCTCGGTGATGAGGTCGAGCTGACGACGACGGCGTTCAACGCCGGCCCGGACGCGGTGTCGGCGTTGCTCTCCGGCGCCGTCGATGCCACGTTTCTCGGCCCCAACCCCGCGATCAACGGGTTCGCGCAATCGCGCGGTGAGGGACTGCGCATCGTGTCGGGCTCGACGTCGGGTGGCGCGTTCCTCGTCGTTCGGCCCGGCATCGATGAGCCCGCCGATCTGGCCGGTACCACGATCGCCACCCCGTCGTTGGGCAACACCCAGGACGTCGCCCTGCGCTCGTGGCTGTCCGAGCAGGGGCTCGAGACCACCCCGCACGGCGGCGGCGACGTCAACATCGTTCCGCAGGAGAACGGTCTGACACTCGATGCCATCATCGCCGGGGACATCGATGGCGCCTGGCTGCCCGAGCCGTGGGCGTCACGAGTGCTACTGGAGACCGATGCCGACATCCTCGTCGACGAGCGCGACCTGTGGCCCGACGGGCGATATGTCACCACGCACCTCGTCGTCAACCCGACGTTCCTCGACCAGCACCCCGACATCGTCGCCGCGCTCATCGAGGGCGAGCTCGCCGCGCTGACGGCGATCGACGCCGATCCGGTCGCGGCCCAGACGGCGGTCAATGACGAGATCGAGGCGGTCACCGGCAAGCGGCTCGCCGACGAGGTGATCGTCGCCGCCTGGGAGAACCTCGTGTTCACCTACGATCCGATCGCATCGTCGTTGGCCGGATCGGCGGCCGACGCTCACGCGGTCGGCATGCTCGACGATGTCGATCTGGCGGGCATCTACGACCTGACGCTTCTCGACGAGGCCCTCGCCGAGCACGACCTCCCACCGGTCAGTGACTCGTCGACGGTGGCGGCAGGATCGTGACGGTCCTTTCGTTCCCGCCCGCGCTCGACGATTCCGTCGCGGTCGCCGGACCCGGGGGCGCGACCGCGGTCGCGCTGACCGGAGTGGTCAAGGAGTTCGGGGATCGGCGGGTGACCGTGCGGGCGCTCGACGGTGTGTCGCTCGATGTCCGCTCCGGCGAGTTCGTCTGTCTGGTCGGGGCGTCGGGCTGCGGAAAGTCGACCCTCCTGAATCTGGTCGCGGGGCTTGACCGTCCGACGTCGGGCGGGGTGGCGGTGTCGGGTCGGACGTCGGTGATGTTCCAAGAGTCGGCGCTGTTCCCGTGGCTCACGGTGCGTCGCAACGTCGAGCTGGCGTTGCAGCTCGACGGCGTGGGGCGCGCCGAGCGTCGCGCCCGCACCATGGAGCTGCTCGCACTGGTCAACCTCGAAGGGTTCGCCGACCGGCGCCCGCACGAACTCTCCGGAGGGATGCGTCAACGGGTGGCGCTGGCCCGATCGCTGGCGCGGCGCTGTGACGTGTTGCTGATGGACGAGCCCTTTGGCGCGCTCGACGCGATGACACGCGATCTCCTGCACGACGAGCTTGAGCGGGTCTGGCTCGATCGGCGGTGCACGGTGCTGTTCGTGACCCACAACGTGCGCGAGGCGGTGCGTCTCGGCGATCGGGTGGTCGTGTTGACGTCCCGGCCCGGCCGCATCGCCGATCAGTTCACCGTCGAGCTGCCCCGCCCGCGCCGTCTGGACGATCCCGCCGTTGCCGGGCTGGCCGGCGAGATCACGACCGCCCTGCGGGCCGAGGTCGCCCGAATCGGCCGGGCTGCCGACCTCGAGCGGACGCGGCCGTGACGCTGACGCTCGACGCCGAGCTGGCCGGCCTCGACGCACTGGACACCGCGCCGGCGACCCGGCGGACATGGGCGCGACGGTTGTGGGCGGGCACGTGGCCCAAGTTGTTCGCGCTCGGCGCCGCCCTGCTGGGGTGGCAGGTGGTGGTGTGGTCGGGGTGGAAGCCCGACTACGTCCTGCCCGGGCCGACCCAGGTGTTGCCCCGTTTGGTCGAGGACCTGTCGGCCGCCGACACGTGGCGGGCCGTGGCGACGACGATGCGCCGGGCGGTCACCGGCTTTGCCATGGCGATCGGCATCGGTTTGACGATCGGCGTGCTGGTCGCGCAGTGGCGGGTCGTGCGCAGCGGCATCGGCATGCTGATCACCGGGCTGCAGACGATGCCGTCGATCACCTGGTTCCCGCTGGCGATGCTGCTGTTCCAGATCTCCGAGGCGGCGATCCTGTTCGTCGTCGTGCTTGGCGCGGCGCCGTCGGTCGCCAACGGTGTGATCGCCGGAATCGACCAGGTGCCGCCGCTGTTCCGCCGGGCCGGCCAAACCCTCGGGGCGACGGGGTGGCGGGCCTACCGCTACGTCGTGCTACCGGCGGCGTTGCCGTCGGTGGTGTCGGGTCTCAAGCAGGGCTGGGCGTTCGCCTGGCGTAGTCTGCTGGCCGGTGAGCTGTTGGTGATCGTCGCCAACCAGCCATCGATCGGGGCGCGGATGGAGATGGAACGGCAGTTCTCCGACGCCGTCGGCCTGATGTCGGGGATGATTCTCATCCTGCTCATCGGCGTGATCGTCGACTCCGCCGTCTTCAGCACCCTCGACCGCGCCCTGCGCCGCCGCCGCGGCCTGTTGACCGACGAGTCCTGACCCGAATCCTCGCGTCGCGGTCGATCTCGGCGCGGCCCGAAGCCGACCAGCTGTGTGCTGGAGGTCGCAACTACACTTGGCGGATGGTTGCGGAGTCTCGCCTCTCGAGACCCGTGCCCACCGCTCGAAGCCTCGACGACCTTGCGGGCCAGCTCACCCGCTGGCGGGCTCAGGCCGGCAATCCGTCCTACACCGCGATCGTTGCCCGAATCGCCGAGCATCGTGCCGCGCTCGGTATGCCTGCCGTCGCGCAACGTCCGGGTCGCGTCACGGTCTACGACTGCTTCAAGCGCGGACGGCGCCGTCTCGATCTCGACCTGGTCGTCGAGATCGGACGAGCCTTGGGGCTCGATGACCAACAGGTTGCCGAGTGGGAGACGGTCTGTTGGTCGGTACAACACGGGGTCGAGGCGTCTCGGGTCGTGAGCGTTCGCTCGGCGCTCCCGACACTCGCTCCCAGGTTCGTGGGCCGCGATGCCGAACTGGGGGCCATCGTCACCGCCGGTCAGACCCCGGTCGCAGTCACCGGCCTGGCCGGGTCGGGCAAGACCCAGCTCGCGGCCCACGCAGCCGCCCGGATGGTCGACGACGGGATCGTCGACGAGGTCGTGATCGCCGACCTGCGTGGTTTCGACGCCGAGCGTCCTCCGGCCGAGCCGGACGCGTTGCTGGTGGCGACGATTCGAGCGCTCGGTGGGGAGCCGGCCACGATCCCTCCCACCCCTGCCGCTCGCCGTCATGCCCTCAGCGAGTTGCTCGTCGCACGACGCGCGTTGTTGATCCTCGACGACGCGGCCAACGCCGAACAGGTCCGCCCGTTGCTCCCACCGCACCCCGGACCGCCGATCATCGTGACAAGCCGAGTCGGGCTCGGCCGGGACATCGGCGCCGTGGAGTTGGCGCTCGGCCCGCTCGAGTTCGCCGCGGCGGCCGGCCTGCTCCTCGAGGCAGCATCCGACGCCGGCGCAAACCCGGACAGGGCGGGAGCCCGAAGACTGGCCCGCGCCACGGGACGGCTGCCCCTGGCGCTCGCCATCATCGTGGCGCGCATCACCGCCCGGCCGGCGTGGAGCCTCGCCGATCACGCCGACGCGCTGATCGCCCAACAGGGCGTACTCCAGATCGACGGGGAGCTACGAGGTGCGTTCGATCTCTCCTACGCGTCGCTGCCGCCCGAAGCGCGACGAATGCTCCGGCTGATCGCGATGCAGCCATGCGCCGAACTCGATCCGGGCTCGCTCGCGGCTCTCTGCGGCGGGCCGGCCGAGTCGATCAGGTGGCGCGCCGACGAACTGGTCACCGCCAGCGTCGCGGTGAGGTCATCGGCCGGTGACACCGGGCTCCACGATCTCATCCGCACGTACGCGGCCGCGGCGTCATATGACGAAGATCGCCAGACCGATCGCGACGAGGCGCTCGGCCGCCTCTGCGATCACCTCCTGGAGACGGCGAGCGCCGCCGTCGTCGCCTTGTACGGGGAGGCCACGTTGCCGGCGGAGGTCGCGGCGAGGGCCGAGAGGGCACCACGAGTCGACGTCGGGAGCGCGCGAGCCTGGCTCGACGCGCAGCGCGAGAACCTCCTCACCATCTCGTCCCCGGAGTTGCGGCGAATCCGGCCGGCGCTCACGATCGACCTATCCGATGCCCTTGGACGACACTTCGATCGCCGCGGGCTCCACGACGACGGGCTGCTCCTCCACGAGCGCGCCGTCGCGGTCGCCCGCCAACTTTTCGATCGAGCAGCCGAGGGCCGCGCCGAGCTGTTCTTGGGTCAGCAGTACGTCCGCCTTTCGCAGCGACCACGGGCCGTCGACCACATCGAGCGTGGCATGCGACTGCTCGATGAGGACTCCGATGCCGCCGCGTTGATGTCGGCGCGCAACACGCTGGCGATCATCGCCGTGATGGACGGAGATCTCCACGGAGCGCGCCAGCGCTTCCGTGATGCGGCTGACACCGCTCGACGTCTCGGCGACGACGCCCGGTTGGCGAGCGTTCTCGACAACCTGGCGATCACCGATCGCCGCTTGGGCGACCTGGATGCTGCGCTGCGGCACCACCGCATGGCGCTCGACGCATCGGAGCGAGCCGGTGACCGCGAGATGGTCGCGACCGGGCTGACGAACGTGAGCGAGCTGCATCTCCTGATGGGTGATCCGAACACGGCCCTGAGCACAGCCACCGCGGCGAGGGCGGCGGCGCGAACCAGTGGGTTCACCCCGACCGAGGTCTACGCCATCACCAACATGGGCTGCGCCCTCACGGCGCTCGGCCGCGGTGCCGAGGCGGTCGCTCATCATCGGCAGGCGTTGAGCCTCGCCGAAGAGGTCGGCCGGCGTGATCAGGTGGTGACGATCCGCAACAACCTCGGCCTGAGCCAACTGGCCGGCGGCGAACTGCAAGGTGCGGTCGCGTCGTTCGATCGTGCTCTCAGCGAGGCTCGGGAGATCGAGGACCGGTTCGAGGAGGGGCGGGCACTCGACGGGTTGGGTCGCGTCGCCATGCGCGACGGTGATCGCGCCGCGGCCCGCCGACGCTGGATGCGGGCGCTCGCTCAGCTCGACGGCACCGGCGCCCCGGAAGCCGAGGCGGTCCGGGCGGCGCTGACGGCGTTGGCCCTCGATCCTGATGCGGCGGCCGCCGAGGATGTCGAGCTTCCCGGGTCGACGGCGGGCTGAGAACGCCCGACGGCCGCCACGATGTCGATATGGCGTTCGTGGAGACGTCCGTCGTGCATCTCATAGATTCGATCGGCCAGCCCCACGGTGCTTGGCCGATGCGTGTTCATCACCACCGTCGGCGAGTCGGGGCTGCGCGCGAGACGCTCGAATATCTCGCCTTCGATCGCCTGGTCGAGCCCCGATGTCGCCTCGTCGAGCAACAAAACCGCCGGGCGACGGACAAGGGCCCGGGCCAGGAGCACCCGCTGGCGCTGGCCGGTTGACAGTCGGCTGCCGTTCTCACCGACAGGCGTCGCGAGCCCGTCCGGCAACGCGTCCACGAACTCGTCGACACGCGCCAGGTCGGCCGCGGCGCGCACCTCGGAGTCGGACGCCCCGAGCCGCCCGAAGCGAATGTTCTCGCTCACTGGGAGATCGAACAGCACGCCGTCGGCCGAGCTGACCGACACGAGCCGACAGCGCCGCGTGACCTGGCTTCCCGAAAGATCCTCACCCCCGACCACCACGCGGCCGCTCGCGGTGGGCAGACACCCGAGCACGATGTCGAACAGCGTGCTCTTGCCCGAGCCGGTGGGTCCCACGACGGCAACGATCTCGCCGGGAGCGGCGTGCAGCGTGGCGTCTTCGAGGCAGGGCGCATCAGCTCGATGACGAAAGCAGGCGGCTACGACATCGAGGGCGGCCGGCGCGGCCGGTGCCGGGTCGTCAGCGGTCGTGGCGCCGGGCTCCGAGCCGGCCTCGGGGTCGGCGTGGCGGTAGACGCGTCGGGCGGCGGCGAGACCGGCTTGAAGCCTGTTGTTGATCGTGACCAGCATGGCGGTCGGCGCCTCGAGGCGCCCGAAGTACTGGATGAGAGCGACCACACTGCCGACCGTCAAGGAGCCCGCCGCCACGGCGGTCGCGCCGTACCAGCAGACCGCCACGATCGTTGCCCAGTACACGACTTCGCCGAGGAAGGTCAACGATTCGAGCCGCGTGCGTTGGAGGTTCGCGGCGAGCAGCCTCGCGCCTGCTCGATGCTGCCGCCGCACGGCCCACGGGACGCGCCCGAACACGACGACGTCCCAGCGCGCCGAGAATCCCTCGTGGAGCACCTTGGTCAGCTCGGCGTGTCGTTCGTGCACGCGATCGCCGGCGGTTTGCAGCCGGCCGGTGAGCAGGAGCGGCACCAACGCGTAGATCGCCATCACCGGAGCGGCCAGCAGGAGAAGCCGGGCGTCGATCACGGCGAGGACGATGATGATCCCGACGAGGCGCACCATGTTGACCATGAACGTCCCGATCACCTCGCTGTACAGCTCGGCCATCGCGCCGACGTCGGTGATCGTCGCCGAGACGGCCTCGCCGACCGACAGCCGGCCGGTCTCGTCGTCGCGTACGGGCTGGCGATGCAGCCGTGAGACCAGGCGGCCTCGGACCCGCAACGCGATCCGCTCGCCGACCACCGCGAACAGGTACCGGCTGAGCCCTTGGGTCACGATCATCAGTACGGCCAGCCCACCCATCAACGCCAGCACGGCCGCCAACAGGTCGGTGCGCCGCCCGACGAGGACGTCGTCGAAGAACGCCCGCTGGACGAGCGGGAACGCCAGGGAGGCGGCGACCTCGACGAGGGCCACGGTGATGGCCGTCGCGTAGATCGCGCGCGACCCGCGCAGCTCGCCGAGCACGCGACGGACCGTCGTCAGAGCGTGGTCGGGTTTCACCGCGCTCGAATCAACTCGGCGGCGAGCAGGTCGGTGACGAGCGAGTCGACGTCGCGGCGAACCCGCTCGCTGTCCACGTGGTAGCGATCGACCAACTCGATCGTGATGGCCGCCGGGTCCATTCCGGCCGCCAGCATCCCCCAGATCTCGCTGCCGACGCGGTCGAGACCGAAGTAGGTCCCGCTCGAGCGGTGGATCAGAACACACTCGTCGTCGACATCGGCGACGTCGACGGAGACATTGGGCTCATAGACGCGGCGTGGGATCAGACTCATGACATCCTCGGCGGGGAGTGGGCCAGGTGGGCGGACAGGCAGAGGTTCGAGCGGCATCGGGGTGGCGCCGCCGACCGGCGGCGCCACCCCGTCTCATGCCGCCGTTCGGTTCAGCGAAGCTGCTGGAGCGGGCGCGACTTCGTCCAGCAATCCGGCTGGCATCCGGCACCGCCGAGCGTCAACTCGGCGACCTCGCCGAAGCGCACCAGTTGCCCGGCGGCGTATGGCTGCACCGTGGTCTTCGCGGTGTCAGTGGTCATGTTGTTCATGTGATGTCCTTCCTGATCGGTTGGGTTGATCCCGTCGAGGTATCCGAGCGACGCGTTCTCGGCGAGAACAGGTCGCTCGGTGCGTCGCTCCGACGGGCAAGCGACGACGATCTGGGCAACACGGGCACCGGTCAGGACCGCACCATCGGTGGCGGTTGACCGGCGGTCACCGATCTCGTGGGACGTCGAGATCGTCATGCGACGTTGCCGGTCCGTTCGGTGTCCGCCCTCGGTGCGTCCATCCCGGTATCCGAGCTCGCGGGGGCGGCGCCGCGTCGGTCGTCGGCCTCGAGGGCCTGCAACCAGTCCTCGAGGCTGAGCAGCGTGAACAGGTCGACGCTCGCCGTGTCCCCCCCGCCGCCCTGACGGGTGCGGGCCAGCAACTCGAGTGCCGCACCGCGTTCGACGAAGCCGTGTCGGGCCGCCGCCGAGTCCGCCAGCCGCGCTTCGAGCCGATCACCGTAAGGGGCGAGCTCTCCCAGCAGCGCGAAGTCGTAGACCGATTTGTCTCGTCGGTTCCGAATCTCGGGGGGCAACATGTCGGCCAAAGCACGGCGGAGCACGACCTTGGTGACACCATCGTCGAACTTGAGGGAAGCGGGAAGTTGCAGTGCGAGTTCGACCAGACGAACGTCGTGGAACGGTTCCCGTAGCTCGACCCCCGCCCGCAACGCGACGTCGTCGAAACCGGCCCGCGTGTGGTCGCTGCTGCCGGCGACGATCGCCTCATAGTCGTGCTGGGTCGCGATCGACCCGAACCGTCGAGGGCCCAGCCGTCGGACCCGCTCGCGGCCTCGCCGGCGCTGCGCTTCCGGCTCGCGAACCCACGACGGAACGGGCCACGGATAGCGAGTGTCCATGTTGGTGCGGTCGCCCTGCTTGGTGAGCAGGCGCACGAGCGCGTCGCCTCGGTGGCGGGCGAGGAACGGGGCGACGGCGTAGCAGCCGACCATCAGTGGGTAGGGCGTCGAGCCGCGCCGGGCATGACCTCGCAGCGCGCGGCCGAGCGCGCCCAACCGCCCAACGCGCAACAAGTCGGCGAGGTAGTAGCCGTTCCCCGTCAGCACGGCGTCGCCGCCGTGGCCGGTGAGCAGCACGCGTCCTCCGATCTCGGCCGTCACCGTCGACATCGCGCTCCACCAGGTGCCGAACTGCAGGTACGGCTCGCCCCGCTCCAGACGGTCGGAGCCGAAGTAGCTGACATCGGTGAACGAGTCGCCTGAGAGCTCCGTGTAGGGGCCCGGGCAACGTCGATTGACCGCTTCGACGTAGTGTCGCTCGTCGTAGCCCGAGCGGCTGTTGTCGGGCGCAGCCCAGGTCGTGGAGATGGCGTGCACCGGCGGAACCGGGTTCGAAGCGGCGCGTTCGAGGTGGCGCGCCGTGCAGACGATCGAGGAGGAGTCGAGACCTCCGGACAGCGTGGCGCCGACGGTTCCCACGGCCCGCAGCTGAGCCCGTACGACGTCGATGAACGTCGTGCGGAACCGCTCGACCAACTCGTCGTCGCCGGTACCGTCGAGTGGCCCGAGGGTCCATGGCTTCCACCACCGATCGACGCGCAGACCGCCGGCCGAGATCGTCAACGAATGGCCGGCGGGGAGGCGCCGGATCTGGCGGAACGGCGTCGCCTCGATGTCGAAGGATCCGACCTCGGCGTTGGAACACACGAAGTCCCAGAGGTAGTCCTCGTCGAGCTCGGACGTGGGCGTCGGTGTGGTCCGCAGCGCGACGAGCGATGACGCCGCGTACACGGTGTCGCCGACCACCCGGTAGAAGAAGGGCCGATGGCCGAGGGCATCGCGGAAGACGACGAGTTCCCGGTTCGATGCGTCCCACACGGCGCCCGTGTAGGCGCCGGCGATCCGGCCCGGCGCGTCGCGGCCCCACCGCCGATAGGCGGCGAGAACCATCAAGGCGTCGCTCATACGCTTCGCCTCGGCGCTCGGGATCCCGAGGACGTCGCACAGTTCGGGGCGGTTGTCGACGCGGCCGTCCAGCACGATGGCGTACCGGCCGCTCGGGTCGACGGCAGGTTGCGACGAGTCCACGTCCTCGGGGGTGGTCCACAACTGCGACGCACCGAGGCCGACCGAGCCGTCGTACCAGGTGCCCTGCTGGTCGGGGCCCCGCCACGCCATGTCGGCGATCAGCCGCTCCAGCCGGCCGACATCGATGCGGCCGCCGGATCGATCGACGACGAGTGCGATCGCGCTCACGACGCCTCCGCCAGCGGGTAGCGGCTGATGACCTTGAAATCGTCCGGGTTCCGTTCGGGCAGCGCCGTGAGCGGTGCCCCGTCGCATCGAGCCCAGGCGTGCGCCTCGAACGGGTACTTGCGCACGGCGATCACCACCTCGGCGGGGACACCGCGACGGGCCAGGAACCATGACACGACCAGGCTCTCTTCGAGACACTTGAACGGAACCGGCGTCCAACGCAGCATCAACCGGGCGAGAGCGACGGCGTCGGCGATATCGCCTTCGTCCAGCGACCGCCGGGGACCGCCGAGCAGGCGGGGCCGAGATCGCACGGCGGTGGCCCGGATCGCGGTCCCTTCCACGCCATGTCGGCTCAGGTGCCACTTGAGCAGCGGGAGCAGCGCGAACAGCTCGATCAGCCGAACGAGCGACGTGGCTCGGGAGGAGACCGCGGCGGAGCCGGGGAACTGGGGCATCGGTTGCCATGTAGCCATCCCCACCGCGCCCGGCGCATGAACCCGAACGACTCCGAACGCCGGCGCGATCGACCTCGCCGCCGGCTCGTCTGCGATCTCGAACGAGTCGACCGCCGCCCGGCGTGGGCACGGGCCACGCCGGAGAGGTCCGCTGATCAGCCCGGGTCGCGCTCGTGGCCCGGGCGCACCCGCAGGCCCCGGTAGGCATTGGCGGGACTGACTCGGCCCTTGACCACGCGGTAGATCTCGTGGCAGACCGGCATCTCGATGCTGTGCTCCTGGGCGAGATCGTGCACGGTCACCGCAGTCTTGACACCCTCGGCGACCATGTTCATCTCGGCCAGGATGTCCCGCAGCTTGCGACCCAGACCGAGCTGTTCACCGACGAAGCGGTTACGGCTGTGCGGGCTGATGCAGGTGGTCAGCATGTCGCCCATCCCGGCCAGCCCCGAGAAGGTCTCGGCCTCGCCGCCCATCGCCACCCCGAGCCGGGTCAGCTCGGCCAGGCCGCGGGTCATCACCATCGAGCGGGTGTTGTCGCCGACCCCGAGACCCTGGGCCATGCCGCAGGCGATGGCGACGACGTTCTTGAGTGCTCCACCCAGCTCACAGCCGATGACGTCGTGGTTGGTGTACACCCGG
>JBKEAH010000223.1:0-67315 GCA_047972065.1 Desertimonas sp. | reverse complement strand
CAACACGCTCCTCCAGATCCTGGAGGAGGGCCGGCTCACCGACAGCCAGGGTCGTTCGGTCGACTTCCGCAACACCGTGCTGATCATGACCTCGAACCTCGGCACCGCCGATCTGCGCAAGGCCAACGTCGGCTTCACCACCGGTGACTCGGCGATGAGCTACGAGCGGATGAAGGCCAAGGTGATGGATGCCCTGAAGGTGCACTTCCGACCCGAGTTCCTCAACCGCATCGACGAGGTGATCGTCTTCCACGAGCACGACCGCGAGGCGATCGTGCGGATGGTCGACGGGATGACCAAGCGGCTCGCCGCTCAGCTGGAAGGGCAGGGTCTGGGCATCGAGTTGACCCACGCCGCCAAGGAGCTGCTCGCCGCTCGTGGCTACGACCCGCAGCTTGGTGCCCGCCCGTTGCGTCGCGCCATCCAGCGCCTGGTCGAGGATCCGTTGTCGGAGATGCTGCTGTTCAAGCAGTTCTCGGCCGGCGAGATCATCGTCGTCGACGTCGAGGACGATCCCGACAACGAGGGCGAGCGGCGCATCAAGTTCTCCTCGGTCGAGGGCTTCGTGCCACCGGCGGGGGTCGAGCTGGCAACGACCGGCGCCCCGCCCGAGGGTGAGGCCCCGCCGCCCCCACCGGGCGAGGCGGCCGCCGACGCCACCGAGTAGGAACCGTCGTTCGGCACTGAGCAACCGGCCATCGGGCCGGCTGCTCAGTGCCGTTCGCATTTTTCGGACCGCCGCGACGGAAAACCCGGCGCCGGCGGCGTCGAGCAAGGTGATGGCGGTGCGCGATCAGGCGGAGACCCGGTGGCGGGTGGACGACGAGGCCGGGCTGTTGGCGTGCTACGACGCGACCGTCGCCGCGGCCCATCGCTACGCCCATCGGCTGACGGGCTCCCGGGCCCGCTCGGAGGACGTTGTCCAGGACGTGTATCTCCAGCTGGTGCGCGCCGCCCGCGACGGCCGCGTGGTCGAGGTCGGCGCCGGCTGGATCATGCTCGCCGTCCGCCACCGGGTGCTCGACCAGGTTCGAGCCGCCGACCGCGAGGAGCGGCGTCTGCGACTGGTCTGGTCGAGTCACGCCGACGCGTCGGCGTCGTCGGATCTCGGCTCGCTCGACGGCGTCGAACTGTCCGGGCGTGAACGCGCCGCGCTGACGCTGCGCTACGTCGACGACCTCACCGTGGCCGAGATTGCCGACGCGCTCGGTACCTCCGTGCGCGCCACCGAGTCGCTGCTGGCGCGAGCCAGGGCCCGAGTTCGAAAGGCAGGCGCGTGATGGAGCCATGGATCGACGACGTGCTCGAACCGGCCGAGCCCGACCCCGCCTTCGTCGCCCGGCTGCGACGCGAGGTGGCGACGACGCGCGTGTCTCGGCCGGCACCCCGCCCGCACGAGCGACGTCGGTCGTGGCTGCTTGCGGCGGCGCTGTTGATGACCGCCGCGACCGCTGGGCTGTGGTTCGCGCTCACGCGAGACGAGCCGTCCGACCGCGTCGTCACCCCGGCGCCGACGTTCGCGGTCACGGCGACCACGACGAACCCGACGACGACCGCTGCCACCACCACGACCATGACCACGACGCCAGCGGCGGCCCCGGGGTGGTCGCCCGCATCCCTGCCGTCGGAGGCGTACGGGCCGTGCTGCGGCTCGGACATCATCGGTCAGCCCAGCCCGCCGTTCCCGGCCGACGACACCGCGCCGCTCCCGGATGGTCGCTACGCCGCCGGGGACGACGGCCTTGACGCGCCCGGGGCCGCCGGATGGTCGACCACCGATCCCGCCGTCATCTCGATCGTCGTGTACCCGTTCGAGTCGTGCGCCGACCGGCCCAATCAGCTCGTCGGCTGCTGGTCGGGCGCCCCTGGTCCAGATTCAATCGGGTACTCGACCGCCCAGTACCGGACGCTCGAGGTCTCGCTCGACGAGGACGTCACGGTCGGGGTGATCGGGGAGCGGGCGGTCGCCGACGGGTACGAGCGAGTCGACGCAACGGCTCCCGGCCCCGTGCTCGTGCAACTGCTGACCCAGCTGGCGCAGCACTACGAGATCGACGTCCTGCCGATCATCGAGCGCGGCGCCGACGACGCCGCGCTCCTCGAACAACTCATCGCCCTCGGATCGCCGTCGTGGACGACCTCCGCGTCGACGGCCGATCGTGTGCTCTTTCAGGCCACCGGGGCGCCCGGAGTCGTCATCCAAGGATCCGATCGGCTCCAGGTCTCCGACGGGCCGCTGCCGGTGGATCAATTCGTGTCCTTCGCGATCCGCGTCACGGCGGTCGACATCGTCGGCGGCCGTCCGACGGTCGTCTACTTCAACGCCGACTTCGAGTCGTGAGTCACCGTTGTGCATGTTGCAACCGGCCCGTGCGGGCCGGTTGCTCAGTGCAGAACCGGTTTTCCGGCGGTCGTAGGGTGCGGCGATGGCCGGCGGTCGACCCGATCCCATCCGCGTGGAGGCTCGGGCCGGGATCGAGCTGGCCCAGCTCCAGGCGGCGCCGGTGTTCTACGGATATGGGATCCCGCGCGGCGACGGGCGTCCGGTGGTCGTGCTGCCCGGTCTGTTCGGCAACGACATCTACCTCACCCCGATGCGGCGCTGGCTGCGGCGCATCGGCTACCGGCCGGTGGCGTCGTCGTTGCGGATCAACGCCGGCTGCCCGAACCGGTTGCGTGAGCAGGTCGAGCGGCCGATCGACCGAGAGCTCGAACGCCACGGCGGGCCGATCGCGCTGATCGGCCACAGCCGCGGCGGGATGCTGGCCTGGGCGATCGCGTCGCGTCTCCAGGACCGGGTCTCGCACCTGGCGCTGCTCGGCTCACCGGCGCCGGCCGTGGTGGCGATGTTCCGCGAGGAAGGCGTGATGTCGCCCCGCAGCGTGGCCCACTCGTCGGTGGCCCGGGCCGGTGCGCAGGCGACCAAGCTGTTCGACCCCGACTGCAACGTGCCCCACTGCGGCTGCCCCTATCCGGACGACATCCGACGACCGCTGTCGCCGGCGACCAAGGTGATCTCGTTCACCAGTCGCGACGACCCGATCGTGCGACCGGCCGCCAGCCAGGTGTGGAACGGCGAGAACGTCGAGGTCTCCGGCAGCCACAGCGGGCTCGCCCACAACGTCGCCGTCTACCCCCGCCTCGCCCGGTTCCTCGCCGGCTGACACCCTGGGCCCCACCCGACCGGCCACGCCGGATCCAGCTTCGCCACCCGAGTTCGGTCGGGCCCTCCGGAGCCTCTCCCTCGCCCAACCTCGCGCCGGTGCGCGTAGGGTCGGCGCATGCGCTTTTCGGTGTGGCCCTCGCTGTCGCAGTCGTGGACCGAGGTGCTCGAGGTCGCCCAGCACGCCGAGGCGACGGGCTGGGACGGCGTCTATGTCGCCGACCACTTCATGGCCGACGGCCCGACCGGCGCCCCGGCAACACCGATGCACGAGGCGACCGCCGCGCTCTCGGCGTTGGCCGTGGCGACCGGGCGGGTGCGGCTCGGCTCGCTGGTCTTCGGCATCACCTACCGGCACCCGGCGGTGCTGGCCAACTGGGCCGTCACGACCGACCACATCGCCGACGGCCGCCTGCTGCTCGGTGTCGGCGCCGGCTGGCAGCTCAACGAGCACGAGCAGTACGGCATCGAGCTGGGCCCGCCCGGGGCACGGATCGACCGGTTCGTCGAGGCGCTCGAGGTGATCCGCGGGCTGCTGCGGAACCCGGTCACCACCGTCGACGGCCGGCACTACCGATTGACCGACGCCGTCGCCGAGCCCAAGCCCGTCCAGGACCCGCTGCCGATCCTGATCGGCGGCAAGGGCGATCGGATGATGGGGGTCGTCGCTCGCTACGCCGACGAGTGGAACATGTGGTCGCTCGCCGCCGAGTTCGCCGAACGCGGCCGTGCCCTCGACGCCGCGTGCGAGCGCCTCGGCCGCGACCCCGCCACGATCGCCCGGTCGACCCAGGCGCTGTGGTTCTTCGGCGACGATGCCACCGTCGACGGGCTGATCGCCAAGGTGTCGCCCCGACCGGCGCTGGGCGGTTCGACGACCCGGATGATCGAGGCGATCGGGGCCTGGCGCGACGCCGGGGTCGACGAGGTGATCGTCCCCGACTTCACGCTGGGCACCGGGTCGCAGCGCCAGGAACGGCTCGACACGATCATCGAGATCGTCGCCCCGGCGGTCCTCTGACCCGCTCGGGCGGCGGGGTCCGCACCGCTCGACCGCCGATCCGGCATCCTGGTCAGCCGTGTGCCGGCGCCTCGTGACCCTCCTGCTCGGCCTGCTTGCCGGGCTGACCTTGGCCGCATGTCGCGTCGACATCGACGTGATCGTGCAGATCGGGCCCGACGGCACCGGGGAGGTCGTGGTCACCGCGGTCGCCGACGCCGACCTGGTGCAACGGGTTCCCGGGCTGGCCGAAGATCTGCGGCTCGACGACGCCGTCGCCGCCGGGTGGGAGGTCGACGGGCCGGGGACGACCACCGACGGCGGTCTGACGGTGACGATCAGGCATCCCGTCACCTCCGTCGCCGACGCCAACAACGCGCTCGCCAGCCTCGGACCGCCGTTCGTCAACGTCCGCTTCGAACGCCAGGTCGACGACGACGATCCCGAGCAGGTGACGCTAGTGCTGAGCGGTCAGCTCCAGCTCAACGGCGGGTTCAACGCGTTCGCCGACAGCGGCGTGCTCGCCGCGACCGGTGACAACCCGTACTCGGCGGAGTTGACGGCGTCGGGCGCCACCCCGGCGGCGTCGATGTCGATCGAGCTGCGCACCGAGTTGCCCGGCGAGCTCGTCGAGACCACCGGGAGCCGGGCCGGCAACACGGTGACCTGGGAGGCCCCGCTGGACGGAACCGCCCAGGACCTGTCGACCATCACCGAGCAGCGACCGGATCGCCGCCCGGGTTGGGCGGTCGGGCTGTCATGGCTGGCGCTCGCCGCGCTGGTCGCATGGCTGCTGGTCGTGGCGGCGGTCGGCACCGCGGTCGTCCGGGCCCGGCGACGCCGGGCGACGCGTCGCGAGCGGTCGCTGTCGAGATTCCGCTGAGGTTTCGCTCGCCCGCCGGGCGACGGGGGTCTACGGTGCGGTCATGGCCCGAGCGGTGTATCTGCTCCGCGGCATCAACGTCGGCGGCAGGTCCGTGGTGAAGATGGCCGATCTCCGCGCCATCGCCACCGGCCTCGGCTTCGAGGATGTCGAGACGTACGTCCAGAGCGGCAACCTGATCGCCACCGTCGACGGCCCGGTGGGTGATGCCGGCGAACGGCTGCGCGAGGCCATCGCCGCGTCGACCAGCGTGGCCCCGGCGATCGCCTCGCGCACTGCGGCCCAGATGCGCTCGGTGGTCGAGCGATGCCCGTTCGACGACACCGACAACGTCCACGTGAGCTTTCTGGTCGACGGGGCCCATCGGATGGCGCCAACCGTTCACCCGAGCGACTTCGAACCCGAGAAGTGGGCGGTCGGCGGCCGCCAGACCTACCTGCTGCTGCCCGATGGGATCGGTCGCAGCAAGCTGGCGGCGGCCTTCGCCAACGGCCGCTTTGGTGCCGCCTCGACCGTGCGCAACTGGCGCACCGTCTCCACCATCGCCGCCCGCGCCAACAGTTGACCCCATCGAGGGCTCAAGTGCAGACGAGGGCTGACCGCGCCACGGTGGCGCCGCCCGCCCTCGGAGGACACGATCTCCGGTGCTGTCACACCCATCTGCTTGGCTCGGAGGCGTGACCAAGACCCGCACCGCCCACGTCTGCACCGAGTGCGGCACCAACCACCCGAAGTGGTCCGGCCAGTGCGGCGGATGCGGGTCGTGGAACACCCTCGAGGAGGAGGTATTGCCATCGGTGTCGCCGGCCGCAGCTGCTCCACCGGCAGCGATCGCCGAGTTGGGTCTGCTCGATGACATCGATGCGCTGCTGGCCCAGCCCCAGCCGACCGGCATCGGCGAGCTCGACCGGGTGCTCAGCGGAGGCCTCGTCGCCGGGTCGGTCACCCTGTTGGGTGGCGAACCGGGCATCGGCAAGAGCACGCTGCTGCTCCAACTGTCGGCATGGTGGCCCGGCACGACCCTGTACGTCTCGGCCGAGGAGCGCCCGCAGCAGGTCCGGCTGCGGGCCGAGCGTCTCGGGGCCGTGCGCAGCGATCTCTGGGTCGCCGCCGAGACCTCGCTGGCCGGCGTGCTCGCCGCCATCGACCGGGTCGACCCGGCGCTCGTCATCGTCG
This sequence comes from Desertimonas sp., assembly GCA_047972065.1. Lineage (GTDB taxonomy): Bacteria > Actinomycetota > Acidimicrobiia > Acidimicrobiales > Ilumatobacteraceae > JALZMG01. Next base: position 61,093 of record JBKEAH010000223.1, on the reverse strand, counting down.
ACAGCATCCAGACCATCGCCGACCACGAGCAGTCGTCGGCGCCGGGTTCGGTCGTCCAGGTGCGAGCCTGTGCCCAGCGGTTGGTGCAGGAGGCCAAGACTCGCGGCGTCGCCGTCGTGTTGGTCGGTCACGTCACCAAAGACGGTGCCCTCGCCGGGCCGCGAGTGCTCGAGCACGTGGTCGACACCGTGCTGTCCTTCGAGGGAGAACGGCACCACGCGCTGCGTCTACTGCGCGCCGTCAAGCACCGATTCGGCTCGACCAACGAGCTCGGGTTGTTCGAGATGACCGGCGGCGGGCTGGCCGGTGTCCCCGATCCGTCCAAGCTGTTCCTCGCCGACCGCCGCACCGCCGTCGCCGGCTCGGTGGTCGTCCCGGCGATGGAGGGACGACGGCCGCTGCTGGTCGAGGTCCAGGCGTTGACGGTCCCGATCGCACCGGGGGTGCCGGGGCGACGCAACGCCACCGGTGTCGACGGGAACCGGCTCGCGCTGCTGCTCGCCGTGCTGGAGCGGCGTGCCCGCGTCCGGGTGAGCCAGCAGGACGTCTACGTGTCCAGCGTCGGTGGCGTACGGCTTCCCGAACCCGGGGCCGATCTGGCCGTCGCCCTGGCGGTGGCCAGTGCGACCGTCGACCGGCCGCTCCCCGCCGACTTGGTCGTCATGGGTGAGGTCGGCCTCGGCGGCGAGGTACGTCAGGTCGCCCACGCCGGGCGTCGACTGGCCGAGGCGGCGCGGATGGGCTTCGGCCGGGCGCTGGTGCCGGCATCCTGTCCCGAACCCGAGCGGGCCGGCCCGTCGATCAGGCTGGAGCGCGTCGGCACCGTCGCCGAAGCGCTGGCGAGGGCCCGACTCACCGGTACGACTCACTAGCGTCCGCCGTGTGAGCGGAACCGTGCAGCGTCTGCGAACCGCCGGGACCCTGCTCGGGCTGGTGGTCGTCGGCGGCACCGTCGGCTACCTGATCCTCGGCTTGTCGTTGCTCGACGCGCTTTACCAGACGATCACCACGATCACCACGGTCGGGTTCCGTGAGGTCACCGAGTTCGGCGCCGTCGAGAAGTCGTTCACCATCGTCGTCATCGTGCTCGGAGTCGGCACGGTGCTGTATACGTTCACGGCCGTCGTCCAGTTCGTGGTCGAGGGCCAACTCAGCGAGCTCGTCGGGAGGAGACGGATGGAGCGCAAGATCGCCGAGATGTCCGACCACGTCATCGTGTGCGGCTGGGGCCGCGTGGGCCGAGCCGTCACCGACGACCTCCAACGGGCCGGTTGCGACATCGTGATCATCGATGGCGACGCCGAGCGCCTCGAGGGCACCCTGCTGCCGGTCATCATCGGGGATGCCACCCTCGACACCACCCTGCGCACGGCGGGGATCGACCGCGCCAGCGCGCTGGTCGTGGCCCTCGCCGGCGATGCCGCCAACCTCTTCGTCACCCTCTCGGCGCGGGCCATCAACCCGAAGCTGTTCATCGTGGCTCGGGCGCGTGTCGAAGACAGCGTCCCCAAGCTGGTGCAGGCGGGCGCCGATCGCGTGGTCAACCCCCAGGAGCTCGGTGCGGCGCGGATGTCGAGCTTCGTCGTGCAGCCCAACGTCGCCGAGTTCGTCGACGTCGTGATGCACGAGCGGTCGATGGAATTCCGCATGCAGGAGGTGGCGCTCAGCGAACACTCGCCCCTCGCCGGCCGGTCGCTGCGGGCGGCCAACCTGCGGGCCCACGCCAACGTGCTGGTGCTGGCGGTGCGCGAGCCCGACGGCACCTTCATGGCCAATCCCCCCTCGGACCACCAACTCGACCCCGGTGACGTGATCATCGCCGTCGGCACCACCGACGATCTGCAACGCCTGGTCGCCTATTGCGGCACCTGACCACCCCGGCCCGGTGCCCTCGGGCGGGAGCCCTCGCGACGTCGCTGTTCGATCGCGGCAGGAGACCGACGGTCTCGGGCACCTAGAATCGGCAGATGCCCAATCGGTACCGCGGCGCCAACGACGCCATGCGGGCCGCGTTGGCGCGTGTCGCCCCCGGAACCCCGCTGCGTGACGGCATCGATCGGGTCGTGCGATCCAAAGCCGGCGCGCTGCTCGTCATCGACGACAGCCCCGACGTCCTCGCCATCTGCTCGGGTGGCTTCCTGGTCGACGCTCCCTACAGCCCGCAACGGCTGTCCGAGCTGGCGAAGATGGATGGCGCCATCATCATCTCGACCGATGGCAGCCGCATCGCCCGGGCCAACGTCCACCTGGTGCCCGACCCGACCGTGCCGACCAGCGAGACGGGGACCCGGCACCGCACCGCCGAGCGCGTCGCCCGCTCACTCAAGGTGCCGGTCGTGTCGGCGTCCGAGGAGATGGGCGTCATCAACGTCTACGCCGGAGGCTCCAAGCACCAGCTGCAGGACGTCAGCCGGCTGCTCGACCGGGCCAACCAGGCGCTCCAGACCCTCGAGCGCTACAAGGCCCGCCTCGACGACGCCATCGCCAACCTCACCGGGGTCGAACTGGAAGACGTGGTCTCGCTGCGCGACGTGGTCGCCGTCGTCCAGCGCGGCGAGATGGTCCACCGGATCTCCGAGGAGATCGAGACGATGATCATCGAGCTCGGCGTCGATGCCCGGCTGCTGCGCCTGCAGCTCGACGAGATCAGCGCCGATGTCGACGACGAGCTCGACTTGGTGGTCGCCGACTACCTGACCGCGGGGCGGACGGCGGCCCAGACCGCCGCCGAGATGTCGCGCCTGGACGACGACGAGGTGCTCGACGCGCGGATCGCCGCCCGAACCCTCCACCGCGAGGGTGATACCGATGACCTCGACCAAGAGGTGGCGCCCAAGGGCCTGCGGCTGCTCCACCGCGTGCATCGCCTGCCCGCCGACCAGGCCGCCAGCATCGCCGACCACTTCGGTGGCCTCGCCAAGCTGCAACGGGCGACGATCGCCGACCTGATGGCCGTCGACGACGTCGACCAGGCGACGGCCATCAGCATCAAGGACACGCTCGAGCGGGTCACCGAGTCGACCATCCTCGACCAGTACAGCTGAGCAGATGGACGACACGCCGTGACCCACCGGGTCGTGATCATCGGTGGCGACGCGGCCGGGATGACCGCCGCCGGACGGGTGCGCGCCCGGCGTCCCGACGCCGAGGTCGTCGTCGTCGAGATGGGGCGTTACACGAGCTACTCGGCGTGCGGCATCCCCTACGTGGTCGGTGGGGTGGTCGGCGGTGGCGTCGCGGCGCTGATCGCCCGCTCACCGGCCGAGCACCGCGAGCGGGGGATCGATGTGCGCACCCACCACGAGGCGATGGCCATCGAGACCGCCACCGGGACCGTCGAGGTGTTCGATCACCACGCGACGGCGACGACGACGCTGGGCTACGACCAGCTGATGATCGCCACCGGTGGCGCGCCGATCCGGCCGCCGCTGCCGGGTATCGAGCTCCCGTTCATCCAGGGGGTCCAGACCCTCGGCGACGCCGAACGGTTGCTCCGACTGGCCGGCGACGGTTGCCGACGGATCGTCATCGTCGGCGGCGGCTACATCGGGCTGGAGATGGCCGAGGCCTTCATCGAGCGGGGGTGCACGGCAACCCTCGTCGATCGGGGGCCGCAGCCACTGCGACTGCTCGACGCCGACTTCGGCGCCGTCGTGGCGGCCAGGTTGGCGGCGTTCGGGCTGGACGTGCGCTCCGGCACCACCGTCGAGGCGTTCGAGCCCGGCCGGGTGATCACGAGCGACGGAACGTTCGATGCCGACCTGGTGATCCTCGGCATCGGCGTCGCGCCGCGCAGTCATCTCGCCCGTGATGCTGGCATCACGCTCGGGGTCAGCGATGCGATCGCCGTCGATCGGCGCCAAGCCACCAGTGTCGACGGTGTCTGGTCGGCGGGCGACTGTGCCACCAGCACCGCCGTCACCACCGGCACCCAGGTGTACATGGCGCTCGGCACCTACGCCAACAAGCACGGCCGGGTGGCCGGGGTGAACATCGCCGGCGGCGATGCCCGCTCGGCGCCGGTCTGCGGCACGGCCGTCACCAAGCTGTGCGATCTCGAGATCGGCCGCACCGGCCTGACCAGCACCCTGGCGGCCGAGGCCGGGCTCGACGCCGTCGACGTCACGATCGAGACCACCACCAGCGCCGGCTACATGCCCGACGCTCACCCGATGACGGTGCGGATGACGGCCGAACGCGGCGCTGGGCGGCTCCTGGGCGCCCAGGTCCTCGGCGGGCCGGGCGCCGCCAAGCGCATCGATATCGTCGCCACGGCGCTGAGCGCCGGCATGACCGTGGCCGATGTGGCCGATCTCGACCTCGGCTACGCGCCGCCGGTCTCGTCGGTCTGGGACCCCGTGGCCCAGGCCGCCCGCGAAGCCCTCAAGGCGGTGTGAGGCAGTGACCGTCATCCTGGTCGCCGTAGCCGGCGCCATCGGCGCCGTCAGCCGCTACGGCGTCGGCCGGGCCATCGGGCCACGGGCGTTTCCCTGGGCAACCCTGGGCATCAACCTCGTCGGCTCGTTCGCCCTGGGCTGGGTCGTGCAGCGAGCGTTGCAGCGCGACTGGTCGACGGAGACGACGACCGCCATCACGGTCGGCTTCCTCGGCGCCTTCACCACGTTCTCGACGTTCTCCAACGAGACCTGGACGTTGCTGCGCACCGACCGCGCCGGCGACGCGCTGGCCTACGTTGCGATGTCGATGATCGCCGGCGTCGCCGCCGCCGCCGTCGGTTACCGCCTGGGATGATCGGAGCACCATGAGACTTGGCATCGTTGCCTTTCCCACCGAGACCGGCCTGGGGCCCGTCGAGCTGGCGGCCGAGGTGGAGGCGCGCGGGTTCGCGTCGCTGTGGGTTCCCGAGCACTCCCACATCCCGACGAGCCGACGTAGCCCGTGGGGCGGCCGCAAGGACGCTCCCGAGTTGCCGCCCTACTACTGGCACGGCTTCGACCAGTTCGTCTCGCTGGCGGCGGCCGCCGCGGTGACGTCGACGATCACACTCGGTACCGGCATCTCACTGGTCGCGCAGCGTGACCCGCTCTGGTTGGCCAAGGAGGTCGCCACCCTCGACCAGGTGTCGGGCGGTCGCTTCGTGTTGGGGATGGGATTCGGCTGGAATCACGAGGAGATGGCCCATCACGGCGTCGACATCGAGCGCCGACGCGACGTCGCCCGCGAGCACATCCTCGCCTGCAAAGCACTGTGGACACAGGACGAGGCCGAGTTTCACGGCGAGCACGTCGACTTCGAGCCGTCGTGGGCCTGGCCGAAGCCCCTCCAACGGCCGCATCCACCGATCGTGATCGGCGCCGCGGCGACCCCCGTGCATCTTCGCCACATCATCGAGTACGCCGACGGCTGGATGCCCCTGCCGGGTCGCTTCCCGGTCACCGAAGGTTGGTCCAAGGTGCTCGCCGCCGCCGACGAGGCCGGCCGCGACCGCTCGACCCTGCAGTTGGGGGTGTTCGGCGCCGCACCCGAGCGCGGAGGATTGGAAGAACTGCGCGCGCTCGGCGCCAACTGGGTGACACTCAACATCGACCCGCTGGATCGAGATCGGGCGCTTCACCAGCTCGACGGGTTCGCCCCGCTCGTCGACGAGTTCAACCGCTGACACCGGGGCTCGAGGTCGGGCGCATCAGTTCCCGGCGTAGGTCGACCAACTTGGGTGCCGGCTCACCATCACCCCACGTGTCGCCGTCGAGCGACCGCTCGTAGGACTCCCACTCCGAGCGGACACCGGCGAGGTCACCAGCGTGGTGATGCGCCCGCATCCGCAGGGCGATCAGCTCCTCTTGGCCCGGCAGGACGCGCAGCCCCTGCCCGGTCGCCCAGAACACCCCGTCGACATCACCCGCTGCGAGGTAGTGCTGCGCCAGCTCGGTGGCCGCCGAGATCGCCACCAGCACGAGGTTGGACGTGATCCCTTCGGGGTCGGGCCACAGATAGCCGGTCCCGGAAAAAGGGGCACCGCGGATCAGCGCGACGGCGGGGCGCAAGATCTCGATCGCCGCCGCACCGTCGAGGGCCCGGGCCTCGAGCAGCCGGGCGCGCAGGAGGTCGACATCGGCGATCACGAGGTCGTGGAGCGGCAGACTCTCGGTCAGCGTGCGGGCCAGCCACTCCTCGCCCTCCGGCGGCGGGACGTGACGGGCCAGCGCCCGACGAGCCTCGGACACCACGTTGGCAAACGTCGCATCTCGTACATCGAGATCCCACAACGCGGTGCGCGCCCCGCGGCGCGTCGGTTGCTCGCGGTGCTGGGTCAGCCAGGCGACGAGCTCCAACGTCTTGGAGCGGTCGAACGCCACCGGACGATCGTGTCGATCGACGACGTCGACGTCGCCGAGCAGCCGCACCAGCAGCGACCACGGCGGGTCCGACGCACCGTCGGTGGCATCGGCCCCGATCGGTTCGGGGACCGTCGGGTCGGGGACCGTCGGGTCGGCAACCAACGGTGCCGCCGCGTGGTGCAGCAGCTCGTAGACCGCCGCCAGGTCCTCCACCGACAAACCGACCGGGGTCAGCCGGATGCCGAGCGGCTCCAACCGCCACCCGTCCCGATCGGCGATCAGCGACCACGGGCCTTCGGGCACGTCCCCACCGGCGATCAGGGCGATGCCGCCGCGACGTCGAGTCACCGACTCGAGCAGCTCGGGACTCACCTCGTGAGCGTGGTCGGTCCCGACGACCACGACCGACGGTTCCCAGGTCTCGCCGCTGGTGTGGCGGGCGCGTAGCACGAAGGTGCTCTGGGGCCGCGAACCGGTGGAGCCGACCAGTGTGGCCGCCAGTTCCATCGCCGCCTCGACATCGTCGACGTGTCGGGCCAAGGCGTGATCGAGGAAGACGAACTCGTCGACGCCGACACCAACCAGGTTGGCGGGCTCGGCGAAGATCGACGAAGCGAGCGTCGCGGCGACACCGCGGATCACCGCCTCGACCTGGGTCTCGGGGCCGTGAACGGTGAGCGCACCAAGCGCCTCGAAGTCGACGAGGACCTCCCGCTCGTCGTCGTCGACGCCGAGCTGGCTCAACGCCATGCACGGCGCACCGACCCGCCGTGCCGCCTCGGCAAGGGCCTCGATCGGGACGGCACCGGGCAGCACCCAGCGGCCGGGCGACGCCACCCACGGCGGCGGGAGGCTGGCATCGGCCGTCAAGATCAGCTCGACGGCGCCGTCACCGCCGACCCGCACGATCACCGGCTGGGCCTCGACGTCGATCAACGAGGCGGCCGCGGCGCGAACGGCGAGATCGACGCGGACCAGACGCTCGCGGGCGTCGACGGCCCGCAGCCGTCGCTCGGTGGTGACCTGTTCGGGTGGTGGTTCGGGCAGGCGGGCGCGCGGCTCGGCGGCTCGCAACCGTCGCTGTCGCCGGGCCGCGAGCAACGCGACGACGCCGCCCGACAGCAGCGCCGCCTCCCCGAGCCCGATCGGTGAGGGCCCGCGCCCGGCCCGGTCGGCATCACCGACATCGGGTACGGCGGGAACGAGTGACTCGGAGGTCTCGGTCTCGTCGCCGGGTGCGGTCGTCGGCGGTGACTCGGCGCGGTCGCTCGCCGGTGGGCGCTCCACCGTGACCGCCGGCGCGACCTCGGTCGTCGCCGTCGCCTCCCGAGCCCGGTCGCGGTCGGTGGCCGGCACCGCCGGCGGTGGAGGTGGCGGCGGCGGCGGCAGATCCGACGGCTCCGCCGACGGCGAGTCGGCGACGGCCGGCCGGGCCTCCTCGGATGGCGTGAGCGTCGGTGGCGGAGTGCCGAGTGCGGGAAGCACGATCTGCTCGCCCGGGTAGATCAGATCGGGATCCTCGACCACGTCGCGGTTGGCCGCGATCACCTCGTCGAGATGCCCGACGATGGCGGCATCGGTCCTCGGGAGACCGACCGACTCGAGACGTGTGCCGGTGAGATCCCACAGCGTGTCGCCGTCGATCACGGTGACGGTGGTGGCCGCCGCGTACGCCGGTGGCTCGGGGACGCCCGGCTCGTCCCCGCCGACGACGGTGGGCGGTGCACCACCGCCGGGCAGCTCGAGGCTCCAGCCCGATCGCAGGGCGCTCGGACTGGTCAAGCGGGCACCGCCGGGTTGTGGACGATCGCGGTTGAGGTCGAAGATCTCCCGCCACCGCTCGGCGTCGCCGAGGTGATGGCGCGCCAGCCCGCGCAACGTGTCGCCCTGGGTCACTCGGACCAGGCCGACGGTCGTCGGCGCGGCCTGACGAGCGGTCCCCGCGATCGGGGGGTCGAACCGTCCGGAGGACTCGGGTGGTGCGGCGTCGACGATCACCGCCGTCGGCGTGCTCGACCGAACGAGGGGCATCGCGGCGGCCGGCATCGACCGGGCCCCCAGCGGGATCAACACCAGCACGGCGGCCACCAGCCGGGCCGCCACCAGCCCGATCCCAGCGGTGTTCCTCGTCGGCGGCGATGGCGGGACGGCCCGGCCGGGCGACCGGCGGCGTTCGACGCCCCGCTCCCGGCCCTGCACCACCGCCTCGACCGCCACCGCGGCGGCGAAGCGGGCCCACACCAGCCACGCCAGCACGGCGACGCCGCCGAGCACGATGCTCCCGGTGTCGGCCATCTGGAACCGGTCGGCACCCGGCCACGGGTTGCCCACACCGGCCACCAGCAGCGCGGGCACACCGGCCAGCAGCGCGATCAGCGCCACCAGGGCCGCCAGCCCGCCAACGATGCGCCGCGGGCGGCCGGCCTCGCCGCGCCGGCCCGGGGCGGTCATGGCCCCGCTCCGGTCACGCCCCGCTCCGGGCTGGCCGTCGCCGTCTGACGGACCGCGCCGCCACCGGGCAGCAGGACGTAGTCGACGGTGGCGGTCACCGTGACCGTCACCGTCTGACCGCTGACGCTGGCCACGCCGTCGGCGCCCGTACGACCCAGCTCGGCCGAGGCTCGGGCGATGGCCATCGCCGGGTCGAGCACGCCGGTGCGCACCTCGACATCGCCGAGTTGCACCGCGGCACGCGCCGCCGCCGCGGCATGGCCGTGGGCCGCCCGTCGCATCTCGATCTGCCGTCCACCGTCGAGGACCAGTCCGGCGGCGATGAACAGGGCCGGCAGCACCATCACGATGAGCAACGAGACGTTGCCGCGATCGCCCCGGGCGCGACGGATCGACCGGGTCGCGCTCATCGGCCACCTCGGTGAACGTCGACCACCTCGGTGGCCGTTGCCGTCAGCGTCCGCGAGCCCGGGAGCAGCCCAAGACCGGACAGGTCACCCAGCGAGGCGACACAGGTGACCGTCACCGTCACCTGGCCGCCGGGCTGCAGCCCCCCGCCGACGGCCACCTCGCGCCGCACGCACGCCAGCCCACTGTCGACGAGACTGTTGTCCACCACGACCGTGGCCCGCTGTTGGGCACCGCCCATCGTCTGGGCCGCGGCCGCCGCTCGGGCACCGACCCGGGCGGCGTGAGCGACGTCGGTGTCCGCCGTCGCCGCACGACCGAAGGCGAGCACCAACCCGAACAACATCAACAGGACGGGCAGCAGGATCACCGCCTCGAGCGGACCGGCGTCACCCCGTTCCCCCCGGCCGCGCCGACGCGGACCCAACCTTGTGCTCATAGTCGCTCCGGTTGCGGGATGAACTCCTCGATCGGCGCCGCCCCCGACGCCGCGACCGAGTACGACCCGAACGGGAAGATCTGTAGCGCGTCGGCGCTCACCCGCACGGTGACCTCGTTGGCGCCGACGCTGACGCCGACACCGACGTTGGAAACCCAGGAGGTCGAGCCCGCCATCAGGGCCCGCGCCGTCGCCCCGGGGTCGCCGCCGATCGCCCCGGCAGCGGCAGCGTCCTGCGCCGCCGCCTGGGCCAGGTGTTGGGCGTGCATCACGATCGCCGCCTGCAACACCAGCCAGAAGGCCAGCAGCACGGCGGGCAACACGATCACCGTCGCCAGCACACCGTGGTCACCGTTCAGCCGCCGGGGATCTTCTCGGCATTGGAGTTGATCCGGGCCACGATGATCGCCCCGACGGCGGCCGCCGCCACGGCCAGCGCCGCCAACAGGATCACGTTGCCGGTCAACTCGCCACGGTCGTCGCGGACCGTGTCGTAGGCGTCGCGCAACCGCTGTCGAGCGACGAGCCACGCCGTCATGATCTGGACTGAGAGTGTCTGCATGGTGCCGTGTTTCCTTGCTGTGAGAGCCGTCCGCCATTGGGAACGACATCGGGTTGGAGAATCGCTCGCCGGGGATCGCGACGGGTACCAGCGGGCGACGAGGCGCGGTGGGACCCATCCTCAGCCCTCGAAGAACCGGGCCAGGGCCGGGTAGCCGATGAGCAACACCGCGGCGACCGCCATCAACGCCGGGGCGACACCCATCGTCTCGGACGACTTCTGCGCCTCGGCCTCGATGTCGGTGAGCTGGCGGACCCGCATCGCCGCCGCCTTGGCGATCAACGTCTCGCGAACACGGGTGCCGGCCTCGGCCGCCAGCTCGATCGCCGCCGCCAGCTCGCGCAACGAAGCGATGTCGCCGCGCGACCCGAGGTCTTCGAGCGCGTCCCAGAGCCGGCGCCGGCGAGTCTGCGCGTTGCGGAGCGTCTCGGCCAGCTCGGCGAACTGCGGTCCGTCGCCCGCCCGGGCCGCGGTCATCAGCGCGTCCTCGACCCCGGCGCCACCCGCCAGGGAGATGCCGACCACGTCCACGTAGACCGTCAGCGTCTGCCCCCAGCTCCGACGAGCCCGCGCCGCGCGCGAGCGGACCTCGATCCCCGGATAGATCCATCCCGCAGCGATCGCCGACAACACGGCGAGTCCCGCCGGCAACAGCGGCATCGCCACCCCGGCCAACGGCATAGTCACCGCCGCCAGCACCACCATCGCGGCGAAGACCGCGGCGTAGCCCAGCTGGTCGAGCGTGTGACGGGCGAGGCTCTTGTGCAGCACCGCGAGATCGACCGTCAGGCGCGGCGACGGCGTACCGGCCAGCCGGCCAGCCGTTCGACGCCACCAGGCGCGCAGCGGATCGGCGCCGGCCGCGCTCGCGCGCAGGTTGACCGCCGCCCGCGGCGTCGCCAACTCGTCGGACAGCACGCGCAATGGCCGGGCCGGTGGAACCAGCGCCCGGGCGATCAACCACACGCCGGCCGCCAAGGCCGCTCCCAGCACGCCGGCCACGATCACGGCTCGACCCGCCGCCCGGCGCCGACCGCCAACAGGCGATCGGCTTGCGCCGGCTTGGACAGCGCGACCATCGCCCACAGCGACAGCGCGACGAGCGCCACGGCCACCGCCAACACGACCTGGCCGGTGGCGGTCCCGAACGGCGCCATGTAGTCGCGGTTGGCGACCAGCAGCAGCCCGACGAAGAAGCCGACGATCACCACGATCAGTTGGGCGGTTCGATAGGTGCGGGCCCGGGCGGCGTTGACGCGCAGCTGCATGGCGACCATCTCGCGGGTCGAGGTGGCGACCGCCGCCAACATCGAACCGAGATCGGAGACGGCGCGGCGCTCGGCGATCTGCAGCGCGGCGACGACGGTGTCGGCGACCGGTTCGGCGAGTTCGTCGGCGAACCGACCCAGCGCGCCGGACAAGTCGCCTCGCTGGGCGCGCACGTACAGCGCCTGCACCTCGTCGCGGATCGCTTCGGGCGCGACCCGAGCCGACTTGCCGATGGCCTCGTTGAGCCCGGCGTTCGACACCAGCAGGTCACGCAACATCTCCGCCCAGACGGCGATCGCCTCGGCGCGAGCCAACCGTCGGCGACGCACGCCACGAACACCGGCGAAGGTCGGGATCACCCAGCCGAGCCACCCAGCCCCGACCACCGCAACCGGCCACCCGGTCAACACCGCCGCGACCGCCATCCCCGCGACCGCAAGGGCAGCGCGAATCCCGAGCCGATCCCACGTTCCGCGCCCGGGACGGCCGTCGGGTCGCGCCGGCCGATCAAGCTGCCCATGCCAGGCGGCGATGATCACGAAGACGCCGACGCCGAGCACTCCCCCGAGTGCGCCACCCAACAACGGCGACGACGTCATGGCTCCCACCATCCCGCCTCGTTGAGTAGCAGCTGGTCGTCGAATCCGTGGGCGACCAGCTTGACCCGCCGGGCGTCGGACAGATGGGCGCGCGGCCGCCCGCGGCCGTCTTCGCCTGGGGTGAACAACCGGTTCAGCTGGACCTCGGCGCCGTTCCACCCCGCCACCTCGCAGATCTCGGCGACGACCCGGCGACCGTCACGGTCCCGATCGAGGTGGACGAACAGATCGACGGCATCGGAGATCAGCAGCGCGGCGATCGAGAACTCGACGGCATCGGCGCCCTGGGCGACGTACTGCGCCAGCTTCTTCCAGGCCGACGAGGCCGAGTGGTGGTGCACCGTCGAGAGACTGGGATGGCCGTGCTGCATCGCCAACAACATCTCGCGGGCGGCGTCGCCGTCGCGGACCTCGCCGACGATCAGCCAATCGGGGTTGAACCGCAAGGCGTGGCGAACCAACTCGCGTTGGGTGATCTCGCCGACACCTTCGATGTTCGCTTCCCGCGTCTCCCATTCCAGCACCGCCCCGCGACGTGCCGGGTCACTGGCCAGGTTGAGCTCGCGGGTGTCTTCGATCACGACGATCCGCGCCTCGGTGGGCAGCACGCTGGTCATCGCTCGGATCAGCGTGGTCTTTCCGGCACCGGTCTCGCCCGACACGACGACCCGCAATCCGGCGCGCATCGCCGCGGTCAGCAGCGAGGCCATCGCCCGATCGAGCGTCGACCGCCCGACCAGCTCGTCGATCGTCACGGCGTGGAGCACGTTGCGCCGAATCGACACCTGTGGCGCGGCCGACACGTTCATGATCGCCGCCAGGCGCGAGCCGTCGGAGAGCCGCAGCACCAGGATCGGCCGGGCGTCGTCGAAGCGGCGCTCCGTGCCACCGGTGCGCCGGGCGAGGTGGGCGACCTCCTCGCGCAGCTCGTCATCGGTTCGGAAGACCCGATGCGGATAGCGCTCGGTCCGGCCATCGACGTACTCGACCCAGATCGCATCGGCGCCGTTGACCATGATGTCGGTGACCCCGTCGAGGTCGAGCAGGGTCTGGAACTTCCCGGCGTGGAAGTACGCGGCGAGCGCCCGTCTGATCACCTCGTGCTCGGCGGCGACCGACATCGGCGCCCGGCTCGACTCGATCGCCCGGCGGGCTCGCCGGGCGACGTAGTCGGCCGCCGCGTCGTGGGCGAACGCCTCCCGCTCGAGCGCATCCCACGTCGCACCGTGACCCTCGGCGCCCACCAGCGCCTCCTGGATGGCCTCGATCACCTCGTCGACGCTCACCGGCTCGCTCCCGGCGAGGCTCATCCCGGCCACTCCGGGCTCAGCCAGGACGGCGCCGCCGTGGCCGGCGGGGGCGCCGCCTCGGCGTCGGGCAGTGAGCCGATGCGGCGCGGCGGGCCATCATCGGGGGCGCCGACAGCGGGATCGGCGGCGATCGGCCGCCCCCGGCGGGAGATCGCCGGATCGACCTCGTCAGACGGGGCCGTCGACCCCGCCGGCACCGGCGGCACCGGCGGTTCGTCACCATCGAGGACGACCGCCAGCCGCTCGACGTCATGCCACCAGCGTCGCCACGCCGCACCGCGCATCGAGCGCAGATCGGTGGCTCGGCCACCACGAACATGGCGCATCACGGCCAGCACATCGGCACCCGCGAACTCGGCGAGCTCGGCCGATGACCAGTCGGTGGGCTCGACGACCACGACCCCCACCCGACAACCGACGCGCCGCAGCGCATCCACCCGATCGGGCACCAGCTGCAACGCGTCGAAGCTGCCACCGGTGACGAGCACGGTGTGGTCGGCGACCCGGGCGAACGGCAGCGCCGCCGAACGGGTCGACAGGCGACCGGCGTCGACGATCCAGACGTCGCCGTCGGCGACACCCATCAGCTCGGCCAACGCCGCGCCGGCATGGCTGAGCGCGGACCAGGTCTGCTCGCCCGAGGCCGGGGCGGGCACGGCGAACCACGAGCCGACCTGCGCCGCCCCGGCGACCAGGAGTTCATCGGCTCCCAACCGGCCGGATCGGGCGGCCAGGGCCAGGGTCATGAGACCCGGCTCGACCCCGATGCCGAGCTGGGCGCCGAGGCGCCCACCGGCGGGGTCGGCCTCGACCACGACCCGGCGTCGATCGTCGGGCCAGACCCCGGCCAGCCCCACGGCGAGCGACGTGACCCCGGGCGCCCCGGCGATCGACCCGAGCGCGATCACGGTCATCCCTCACCGACCCCGCTGACCAGGACCAGCCGGAGCCGGCCGTCGGCCGCCGCCTGCGACGCACTCAGCCCGATCGCCCGGGGCACCCGGACGGTCACCAACAGCTCGCCGGTGGCGCGTTCTTCGACCCCGACGATCGTGCCACGCCCGATGGACATGGCAGCACCGGCGGCCGCCGCGGCTTCTCCCCCCGCCGACGGGTCGGCGGCCGGTACCACGGTGCTCGACGGCACCGATTCGGTCGCCGGCACGGCGACGGCCGGCGCGAGCCCACCGGCCGCGACATCGGTCACCAGCAGCTCGACGGCGGCACCGAGCGTCAGATCCGAACGGGGGAAGGCGCCCGGCTCGAGGGCGGCGCCGACGTCCATCTCGTCGGGTCCGATCGGATCGGCGGCGCTGAACATCCCCGGGTGGACCAGCGCTCCCGACGGGATCGGGCCGACGGCTCGCTGCCCGACGAGCACATCGACGTCACCCGGCGCGACGATGTCGACGCCGTCGATCGACACCCGTCGGATCCGGAAGTCGTCGCGACCAACCGTCTCGCCGGGGGCCAGGTCGTGGGCCGAGATCAGCGCCTCGACCCGCTCGTCGCCGGCCTGGAACAGCAGCATGCCGCCGATCGCCGACGCCAGGACCAGCAAGACACCCCCCAGCAACCAGACCGGGTTGCGATGGGTCGGCTCGCCGACCCGTCCGGTGGCCACGCGAGCGACCGGCTCGGCCCGCCGGTGGCTCCGACGTCGGCGGGTGCGGTTGGCGTCGGAACCCGCGGTGCTCGGACGCTCGGGCTCGTGAGACGACGGGTCGAGCTTCACCATGGCGTGACCTCCGTCGCCCCGGCGATCAGTGCGGCAAGGGCCGCCCCGGCGATCATCGACGGACCCAGCGGTACCTCCCGGCGCCGGCCGACGATCGCCGTGGCCGCCGCCACCACCAGGGCCGCCACCAGCGCGACGAGCGCCACCAGCGGCGAGCCGAGGCCCAGGGCGCCACCGAGCACCATCGCCGCCTTGACGTCACCGAAACCGAGCCCGGCCGGCGACACGAGGTGGGCCACGAGCAGCGGCGCCCCGGACATCGCGGCACCCGTCACCGCACCGCCCAGGCTCGACCGGGTGCCGAGCTCATCGACCACGACGGCGATGACCACCGGGACGGCGGCGGCGAGGAGCAGACCGTTGGGCAGCCGGTGCTCGACCGAATCGACGACCGCGGCCGCGCCGAGGGCGACGAGGGCCAGGCCGGCGGCCGTGGCATCGACCTTCGAGGTCGCCGACAACCACCACCACGAACACGACACCGCCCCCGCGACGCCGACCGTCACCAGAGCGCGCCACCACCGCGAGCGCGCGCTCCACGCCGCGACCACCGCCGTCACCGCACCGGTTGTCCTCGGTGCTTCGGGCAGGATCATCCCCGCCGTCGCCACCGCAGCCCCTTCCTCGCTCCGCCTGGTTGTGGACTGGCACTGTAGGCCGTCGCGCCGACCACGGTGTCGTCAGAAGCTCCCACGACGACACCAGTGGGCACCCTCGCGGCGAAAGGGGAAAGCGAGCTCACCCATCGCCGTCACCTGGCACCCGCCGGCGATGCCCGAGCTCGCGAGGCGCCCGCCAGCGGGCCTCCCCGTATCCTGAGGAGAATGCGCACGATGGCGAACGCCCCATCCACGCTCCCCCAGGCCAACGATCCCTGCTGGTGCGGTAGCGGGCGCAAGTACAAGCGTTGTCACAAGAAGTCCGAGGGTCGCGTCCTGCCCGGCGAGGTGTCGGCGATGCGCGAGGTTCCGGCACACATCCCCCGACCCAGCTACGCCGACACCGGTGTCCCCGTGGACTGGGACGAGCCGCGGATCAAGGACCCCGCCGTCATCGAGCGGATGCGTCGCGCCGGCTCGGTCGCCGCCGAGATCCTCCGCCTGGCCGGCGAGTTCGTGCGGCCCGGCATCACCACCGACGAGATCGATCGGTACGTCCACCAACTCCACATCGAACGGGACGCCTACCCGTCACCGCTCAACTACAACGGCTACCCCAAGAGCGTGTGCAGCTCGGCCAACGAGGTGATCTGCCACGGCATCCCCGACTCCCGTCTGCTCCAGGACGGCGACATCCTCAACCTCGACGTCACGTCGTTCATCGGTGGGGTCCACGGCGACACCAACGCCACATTCCTCGTCGGTGACGTCGACCCGGTGAGCCGCCAACTCGTCACCGTGACCGAGGAGTGCATGTGGCACGGCATCGAGGCGGTCAAGCCGGGGCGGCCGCTCAGCGACATCGGCCGGGCGATCGAGGAGCACGCCGACCGCCACCGCTACGGCGTGATCCGGGCGTTCATCGGCCACAGCATCGGCGAGCTGTTCCACGGTGACATCCAGGTCCTGCACTACTACGACTCGCGCAACTCGCTGATCATGCGACCGGGGATGACCTTCACGATCGAACCGATGATCAGCCTCGGCAGCTGGCAGCACAAGATGTGGGACGACGACTGGACGGCGGTCACCGCCGACGGCAAGCGCACCGCCCAGTTCGAACACACGCTGGTGGTCACCGACGACGGCTGCGAGGTGCTGACCGCCGGGCCGGGCGCCGTGTCGCCCTCGGCGCCCTGGGACCGCTGAGCCGACGATGCGCCGGCGGGTGACGGTGATCATGGCGGCGGCGCTGGTCGCCACGTCGTGCGGCGGCGACGACTCCGGCGACGCGGTGGCGGTCGGTGGCACGCTGCCGTCGATCGAGCTCCCGGCGTTGGCCGACGACGGCGAACCGTTGCCGCTCGACGATCTGGTCGGGCCGGCCGTCGTCAACCTCTGGGCGACATGGTGCCAGCCGTGCCGACGCGAGCTGCCGGCGTTCCAGCAGGTCAGCGCCGCCCACACCGACGTCCGATTCATCGGCGTCGACATCGGGGAAGACGCGTCCAACGCGCTCGACTTCCTCGCCGAGATCGACGTCGACACCGATGTGTTTGAGCAGTACGGCGACCCCGACTCCGAACTGACCGACGCCCTCGGGGTCGCCAACCTGCCGATCACGGTCGTGCTCGACGACGAGTCGACCATCGTCGACATCCACCTCGGCCCGATG
Organism: Desertimonas sp.; assembly: GCA_047972065.1. Taxonomy (GTDB): domain Bacteria; phylum Actinomycetota; class Acidimicrobiia; order Acidimicrobiales; family Ilumatobacteraceae; genus JALZMG01. The sequence goes on along the minus strand of JBKEAH010000223.1, from coordinate 43,744 downwards.
ACCGTCGACGACCTGGAGCAAGCCATCGAGGGTTGAGCACACCAACGTGGTGCGTTCAACCCTCGTCTGCACTCGAACCCTCGATGGGGTGGCGGTGGGGACGTCTCAGTCGCCGGTGCGGTAGAGCCCGATGACGCCGCCGACGGCAGCGGCGAGCGCGGCGACCGCCGCGAAGCCCATCACCGCCCGGTCGGCGGCCTGGGGTGCGTCGGTGGGGATCAGCGCCTTCCAGATCCCGTCACGCCGCAGGAACACCCACACGGCGAGCTCGATCGCGCCGAGGACGACGAGCCCGTAGGCGACCATCCGGCGACCGGCCACGATCGCCAGCAGCGCCGACACCGCGGCCACGGCGGGCAGCAGCCACCACACGAGAGACGGGTCGGTCACCGCGGGGAGCGACGAGAACTGCCACCAGCCGATCGCCAGCGCGGCCAACGCACCGGCGAGCAACGCCCACGCCACCAGCCGCCGGGTCAGCAGCGCACCGACGATCAGCACCAGGCCGGCGATCGCACCGACCGCCACCGGCCAGGTCTCGGGGGGCGCCACCAGGGTGGTCTCCACGACCACGGTCACGCTGACCCCGTCGACGACCATCGGGACGCTGCCGGTCTGGATGACATCACCGGGGTTCGCCGGTGGCGCGTCGGGGCTCATCCAGTGGACCCGATGATCGTGCCACGCGTAGTTGCCACCGGACGCCACCACCTTCCACGACGGCGGCAACGTCGGGTCGGCGAACTCGGGCACATCGGTGTTGCCGTCACGGCTGCGGCTGACGTACACCGACGGTGAGCGCTCGTTCTCCTCGACGGTGCCATCGGGCAGGACACGGATGAACGGCTCACTCTGATAGCCGAGCACGTCCACGGTCGTCCCCGGTTCGACGGCGATCGCCAGAAAGGCGTCGAACCCTTCGATGCCGACCTCGACGCCCGGTGTCTCAGGCATCACGGCGACCACCGTGGAGCGGTAGTCGGTTGGTCCGGCGGCGTCGGCGTTGGCCACACCGGCACCCGCCATCAGCGCCAGCAGCGCGATGGCGAACCCCGCCCAGACTCGTCGCCCCGTCAGTCGCACGAACCGACGTTAGGAGTCGGCGGTGGTCGCGACGGTGGACCCGCCGGTCTCGCCTGGTCCGCCGAGGGCGGTGATGTAGTCGACGATCTGCGCCACCTCGTCGGCGGTCAGCGAGTTCGTCGGCATCTGGAGGGTGTAGCCGTCGACCATCTCGGCGTTCGGGTCCGTGATCGCCCTCGTCAGGTAGGCCTCATCGGCGATCACCGTCGAGCCGTCGCTGAGTTGCACCTCGCTCCCCGCCAGCCCAATCCACGACGGGCCCACACCGCCCTGCCCACTGCCACCGTGGCAGGACGCGCAGCCCTTGCTCTGAGCGAGTTCACGCCCGATGGCGGCCACCGACGACAGCGACGGCTCCGGACCCCCGGTGTCGTCGTCGCCACAGGCCACCAGACCGGTCACCAGCGCGGTCATCGCGATCAGCGAGCGCAGGGTCCAACGGGGGGTGGGCTCGGGACTCATGCCGACGCTCAGTCTGCCGTGTGCGGGCGGCGACCGGGCAGCGACCTTTGCCACCATCCCAGCTGCTCGGGGTCGTCGCGCCCGTAGGCCGCGAGCACGGCGCGCCCACACCCGACGATGTCGCCGGCCGCCAGCGCCGCCCGGGCGTCGTCGAGCGGCCCACCCGGCCACGGAAGCTCGGGCAACCAGCGGGGCCCGAGCCGGATCGCCGTTGCCGACCGGCCGGTCCCCGCCGCCCGATGCCAGGCCCACGACGCGGCCACCGGTGACGTCAGCACGGCCGCCACGTCCTCGACCGCCGTGGCCGACCTCGGCCGCACGGTCAGGACGGGCACCGATGGCAGCCACCGACCGTGCGGATCGGCGACGGCCTCGACGACCCGTGTCTGGTTGGCCACCAGCACCTTGGGGACCAACAACGCCTCGGCCCAACGCCGCATCGGCTCGCTGAGCTGGTCGAGCCGAACCCGCGGCGCCTGGTAGGCCGTCCCGGCGAACCGGATCCGACGTGCGCCCCAGTGGCAGACCGCCGGGTCGATGACCCCGCTGGTGACCAGCGGGGGTCCGTCGATGTCGGCATCGGTCACCGCGCCGACCAGCCCGTAGTACTGATCTCGAAAGTTGGCGGTGACGCGGGCATGGTCACCGAGCACGCCGTCGGTGGCCAACGCGCCGGTAGCGGGGATCCGGAGGGTGTCGGTGACCACGTCGTTCCACGGTCGTGGCGACCCGGCCGGCCGGTCGTCTCGTCGCTCCAGCGCCACCGCGCACACGACCACGTCGGCGTCGAAGAGGCGACGCGGGCTCCACCACGACCAGGTCAACGCGGCCTGGGCGGTCACCTCCGCCCGCACCGGGCCGGCATCCCGAGCGGCGAGCACCGACTGCGGGAGCACGAGCCCGACACGGCCGCCATCGGGGCGCGCCAGGCGGGTGGCGACGGCCAGCACCTCGGTGGCGAGGTCGGTGTACGGACCGGAACCGGCGCCGGCGGCATGACCGGCGCTGAGCGGGGAGCGGAACGGTGGGTTGCCGACCACCAAGTCGTAGGGCTGATCGGGCCAGACGTGTCGACGCACATCACCGACGCCGATCTCGCTGGTCGCCCCCCAGCCGGCCGCCGCGATCATCGCGTTGGCGTGCTCGACCACGGGCGCGTGGGCGTCGAGTCCGTGGAGCACCGCGACCCCACCGGCGGCGGTGATGCGACGGGCGGCGCCGATCAGGAACCGGCCGTCGCCGCACGTGGGGTCGAGCACCCGCACCACCTGACCGGCGGCGACCTCGGGCATGCAGTGATCGAGGACCCGTTCGATCAGCGCCGGCGGGGTCGGGAAGTCGCCACGGGAGCGGCGTCCGGCGCGGTCGCCGGTCCCCGTTTGCGCCGTCGCCACGAGCCGAGCCTAGGGTTTCTCCCGTGACGGCAGCGGTGAGCCGGTTCATGACGTTCGGTCGCGACGACTGGTCGGTCCTGCGCGCCGCGACGCCGATGACGTTGCGGGAGGACGACCTCGCCCGACTTCGCGGCATCAACGACCGCATCGACCTCGACGAGGTGGCGACCATCTACCTGCCGCTGTCTCGGCTCCTCAACCTCTACGTGAGCGCGTCGCAGGACCTCGCCCGAGTGTCGTCGACGTTCCTCGGGTCGATGGCGCCTCGGGTTCCCTACGTCATCGGCGTCGCTGGCAGCGTCGCCGTCGGCAAGAGCACCTTCGCCCGCATCCTCCAGGCGTTGCTGGCCCGCTGGCCCGATCACCCGAAGGTCGATCTGGTCACGACCGACGGCTTCCTGTTCCCGAACGCGGTGCTGGCCGAGCGGGGCATCAGCGAGCGCAAGGGGTTCCCCGAGAGCTACGACACGCGTCGGCTGCTGGAGTTCCTGCGCCAGCTGAAGGGGGGTGCCAAGGTCGTCAAGGCCCCGGTGTACAGCCACGTCGTCTATGACATCGTTCCCGGTGCGCAGGTCGTGGTCGAACAGCCCGACATCGTCATCCTCGAGGGCCTCAACATGCTCCAGGTCGGCACCGGGGCCACCGAGTTCGTCAGCGACTACTTCGACTACTCGATCTACGTGGACGCCTCCGAGGACCACATCCGTCAGTGGTTCGTACAACGGTTCTTCTCGCTTCGCGAGACGGTGTTCCAGGATCCGAACAGCTTCTTCCAGCACTTCGCCCACCTCACCGACGAGGAGGCCGAGGCGACGGCCGTGGGGATCTGGGACTCGATCAACGGCTTGAACCTCAAGGAGAACATCGAGCCGACCAAGGAGCGGGCGTCGCTGATCGTGCGCAAGGACGCCGATCACCGGGTGACCGAGGTCCAGCTCCGCAAGCTGTGACGCCGGCCGAGCCCGCTCCGCCGCTTCCCCAGATCGTCAGCCGGACCGCGTGGCATCGACGAAGCTCGACGCCAGGTCCTGATCACCGAACACCTCGATGCTGTCGATCGGCTGGCGGCGCCAGACGACGGCGAGCAGGTCGTGCGCGGAGCCCCGGAGCGCGGCGTCACCCTTGGCATGGCCGCGGCTGAGGGCGCCGGCGGCGTCGAGCGTCCACTCGCCCTCGGTGTCGGTGCAGTGGAGGTGGATCGAACCGCCGGGGTGCCTGCCGGCTCGCACCGTGAACGGGTAGAAGCGCACCAGGAACTCGTCGAGCCCGTCGGCGGCCAGCGCGGTGTCGATGCGAACCTCGCGACCGGCGGTCTGTTCGGCATCGAGGCGGTGGACGGCGGTCTCCTGGGCCATCCGGCGGATCACGAACCCGGCGTCGTCGGCGCCCTCGGCCCACGTCCACACTGTGGCATCGGGGTCGGCGACGGCAACGGCGGCGATCACACGCTCGGCGGACTGACGGGCGAACGCCCACACCCCGTCGGCGTCGTCGGGGCGCGCCGGTGGCCAGTCGGCCGGTGGCGCCGCGAGCATCCCTTCCAGCACCGTCGCCCAGAACGCGTGCACCTCGCCGATGTGCCAGACGAGATCCATGGTGTTCCAGCCCGGGCATGTCGGGACCGCCGAACCCGGATCGGCGGCGCCGGCGGCCGCCAACAGTGCGGCGGCGTCCTCGGCCAGCAGTTCGACGTAGCGTTCCTGGGTGAGCATGCCGTCCACGGCTCGAGCGTAGGACGCCGGCGAGTCGTTGGCGTCAGGTCGTGTCCAGGCGCCCGAGCAACTCAGGGAGCTGATCGATCGACGCCAACTCGTCGAGGTCCTCGTCGTGATCGGCGAGCTCGTGGTCCCACGTGATGTGGTAGGGCACGTGGACGGCGTGACCGCCGAGGGCGAGCACCGGCAGCACGTCGCTGGGCACCGAGTTGCCGACCATGCAGAACCTCGACGGTTCCACGCCGAGGAGGTCGATCACCCGGGCGTAGGTGTCGACGTCCTTCTCCATCACCACCTCGATCAGCTCGAAGTGATGGGCCAGACCCGAGGTGCGGACCTTGCGCCACTGGTGCACCAGATCGCCCTTGGTCACCAACGCCAGCCGGTACCGACGGCCGAGCGCGGCGAGCACCTCGGGCACGTGGTCGAGCAGCCGAACCGGCTCCATCAACATGTCGAGCCCGCGCTCGACGATCTCGCCGCACAGCGTCGAGGGCAGCTCGCCGTTGGTGACGGTGACCGCCACCGTGACCATCGACAGCGTGTAGGCCTTGACGCCATAGCCCGACACCGGGATGTGCGCCTTCTCGGTGGCCCGCAACGCCTCACGCACGTCGACACCCTCGGGCACGTACGGCGCCAGCGCGTCCACCAACCAGTTCTCGGTCTGGTCGAAGGAGTCCTCGCTGTGCCACAGCGTGTCGTCGGCGTCGAACGCCACCACGTCGAAGCGAGCGGTCATCTCGCCACCGTCTTCATCGATGGATGGCGTTGAGGTAGTTGTACACGGTGATGCGGCTGACGCCCATCGCGTCGGCGACGTCCTCGACGGCGCGCCGCAGGATGAACGCCCCCCGCTCGTCGAGCATCCGCACGGCGCGTTGCTTGTCCTCGCGCCCCAGCTGGGGCAACGGGCCGCCGAGCTCGGACTCGACCGCCGCCACCAGGCGGTCGAGCGCACCGTGCAAGGGCGGCATCCGCACCGCCGCGACCACCTCGCCCTGCCACACCAGGGGAACGTCGCCGCCCTCCTGTTGGTCGGCGGTGACGATCGAGGCGCCGACGGCATCGACCACCGGTTGCACGGCGGCGACGAGCGGGTGGGAGCTCACGAGTCCCGGACCTCGCTCACATGGAGCGTGACGTGCGTGGCCCCGTTGGCGAACGCCGCCTTGGTGACCGCGGCGACGAGTTCGGGCATCGCATCGGAGCCGGCGCGACACGTCGAGCCGAAGGGACCGAACTCGACGACCGCACCGACCGCGCTCACGGCATCGAGAGCGGCCTGGACGTGCGGGCCGGGTCGGCCCTCCACGAACGGCTCGATGGTGAACTCGAGCTCCTGCACGACACCGATCCTAGATTCGCCCGTCCACCACCATCCGAGTGCCCACCGACCCGAGTGCCGCACGCCCCACCCGGGGACACACCGCACTCCACCCCAGCCGAGTGCCCACCGACCCGAGTGCCGCACGCCCCACCCCGGGACACACCGCACTCCGCCCCAGCCGAGTGCCCACCGACCCTCGACCAGCTCCGCACCGGTCTCGGCGGATATCGGGCTCACGGATCCGTGCCTACCATCTCGTCATGCCCGACACCGGATCGCTTCGACCCGAGCTCGTCGACGAGGCCCGGGACCTCCTCGATGACGCCATCGAACTGCGTCGCTCGCTACACGAGTGGCCCGAGATCGGTAACCAGCTGCCCACGACCCAGCAGCAGGTCCTGGCGGCGCTCGAAGGGTTGCCGCTTGACCTGACGATCCACGAGTCGACCAGCGGCATCGCCGGTCTCCTCACCGGGGCCAAGCCGGGCCCGACGATCCTGTTGCGCGGCGACATGGACGCCCTGGAAATGCCCGAGGACACCGGGCTCGAGTTCTCGTCACACGTCGACGGACACATGCACGCCTGCGGGCACGACACCCACACGGCGATGCTGGTGCACGCCGCCAAGCAACTCACCAGCCACCGTGACGAGTTGGTGGGCCGGGTGCTGTTCATGTTCCAGCCCGGCGAGGAGGGTCACCACGGCGCCCGCTACATGCTCGAAGAGGGCCTGCTCGACGTCCCGGCGCTGGCCGATGGGACGCCGTCACCGGTGACGGGCGCGTTCGCCATCCACATCACGTCGTCGATGCCCGCCGGTTGGCTGTCGTGCCGAGGTGGGTCGATCATGGCCTCGGCCGATCACCTGATCATCACGGTCACGGGCAAAGGCGGCCACGCCAGCGAGCCGTTCCGGGCCATCGACCCGATTCCGGTCGCCTGTGAGATCGTCCAGGCACTCCAGCTGATGATCACCCGCTCGATCGACGTGTTCGATCCCGCCGTCGTCACGATCGGCCACATCGCGGCGGGGACGACGAACAACGTCATCCCCGAGACGGCGCTGATCGACGGCACCATCCGCGCCGTCAGCGAAGCGACCCGCGCCAAGGTGCACGATGGCATCAAGCGGGTGGCCGAGCACATCGGCGCGGCGCACAACTGTGCGGTCGATGTCGAGGTCGACGTCGGCTACCCCGTCACCGTCAACGACGACGCCTTCGCCGAGCGCGTGCTCAAGACCGGCGCCGAGGTGGCCGGTGCGAACCGGACGGTGCGCCTGCCCCACCCGATCATGGGCGCCGAGGATTGGAGCTACGTGCTCCAGCAGGTCCCCGGCTCGATGATGTTCCTCGGTGGTACCCCCGAGGGTGTCAACCCGGCCAAGGCGCCGCCCAACCACTCCAACCGGGTCAACTTCGACGAGTCGGCGATGGTCACCGGGATCGCCACCTACACCGCCGTCGCCCTGCAACAACTCGGCGCGCTCCCCGCCGTCGGCTGACCGCGCTCCGTCAGCGCTCGTCTTCGTCATCGGCGTAGAGCACGTCGAGGATCGGGTCGGGGTCGTCGAGGAAGCGTCGCCACAGGCCGACGGCGACGACGTCGTCGAACTCCACCGACCGAACCCCGTGGTCGGCGAATTCGTAGATCGTCGCGTCCGCGGCACGCATGAGGATCGGCGAGTGCGTGGCGATGAGGAACTGCGACCCCTCGCGGGCGCGGTCACGGATGATGCGGAGCAAGCGGAGCTGACCCTGGAACGACAGCGCCGACTCGGGCTCGTCCATCACGTAGAGGCCAACGCCGTCGAAGCGGGAGTCGATGAGGTCGAGGAACGACTCGCCGTGTGATCGATCGTGCAGCGATGGGAGCCCGGCGGCGAGCTCACCATCACGAGAAACATGGGTGGCCATGCCGTAGAAGGTCTCGGCGCGCAGGAACCAGCCCCACCGTGGTCGCTGCCGCCACCGCAGATCGAGATGCCGGTGCAGATCGCTGTGGGTCGGTGTCGTTTCGAAGCGGAGGTTGCGGCTCCCGCCCTCGGCGTTGAATCCGGCGGCGACGGCGATCGCCTCGGTCAGCGTCGACTTCCCGGTGCCGTTGTCGCCGACGAGCATGGTCACCGGTCCGAACGCGAGGTCCAGGTCGGCGATCGCCGGCAGACCGTACGGGTACGCCTCCACCGGGTGGTCGTCGCGCAGCGTCACCGTCCGCAGGAACGGCCCGCGTGTCAGCATCGGGTGAGGCGCAGGGTCAGCAGCTGGAACGGGCGCAGGGTGGCGGCGACGATGCCATCGCCGACCTCGTAGGCGCCCTCGGGTTCCTCCAAGAGGTTGCACCGTGCCGCCGAGGCGATGCCCGCCGGGGTCCGGATCGTGATCGCGGTGCGGTCACCGACCGTCTCGTGGAGCCGGACGATCAGGTCGCCCGAGCCGTCGTCGGCGGGTTTGACGGCGTCGACCTCGACGCCGCGGCCCGAGACACTGACGATCGGTTCGGGGGGTGCCGTGGTGCGGTCAGCACCGGGCGCCCCACCGCCGTGGACGATCAACGGGTGGTCCAGCCGCTCGGCCTCGGCGACGACCTCGGCGCGATCGCCGCCATGGGGGAACAGCGCCAGGGTCACCGAGTGCGGCCCGTGATCCTGGCCGGGGTCCGGGTACTTGGCGGCGCGCGCCAGGCTCACCCGGACGGCGCCGTCGAACACACAGTGACCCCACCGACCGTCGTTGAGCACGGCGACGCCGAAGCTGGGCTCGGCGACGTCGACCCACCGATGGGCGCACACCTCGAACTTGGCGGCGTCCCACGAGGTGGAGCGGTGCATCGGCCGCCGGACCGCCCCGAACTGGATCCCGCAGACGGCGTCGTCGGCCCGAACGTCGAGCGGGAAGGCCATCGACAGCAGCCGCTCGTCGTGGTGCCAGTCGACATCGATCGCGATGTCCAGCCGGGCCGATCCCGCACGGAGTCGATACGTCACCACCGCCCGCGACGGCCCGAACCGATGGGTGACCCGAACTTCCCCGACGAGCGGGCCGTCGGCGAGCACCTCGACCGACTCGGGGGTCGTCAACGTCTCGGTGTTGCGCTCGTTGCGGGCCCAGTGCTCGAGGTCCCAGGCGTCGTAACGGACCGGCTGGTCGACCGACAGTTCGAGGACGGCGGCGGACGCGCCCCCGGGCACGATCTCGCGGGCGTGGGCGACGTCGATCACCGAGCGCAGGGCACCCGTGTGATCCCACGTGACCGCGAGATGCCCGTTGACCATCGAGCGGTCCGTGACCACGACACGATCCGCCACCGGCTGTGCGACGGCCGGAGCGAGACCGAGCGCCGGCGCGAGCGCCCGGAACGCCACACGGCCATCGCTCAACGCCTGCACCGAACCCTCCGCCCCGACGGTCAGGGGGTCGGATTCCGAATTTGTCGTGACCACGATCTCGTCGCGGGCGACCGACGCCACGTTGGCCAGGGCCGGCCCGGCCGGCGCGATCGAGCGAACCAGCTCGGCGGCACGTGCTTCGAGCCGCTCGGCGAGCGCGCCGAGCGTCGCCTCGGCCTCATGGTGCACCCAGGCGATCGACGAGCCCGGGATGATGTCGTGGAACTGGTGCGTGAGCACGGTGCGCCAGTCCTCATCCAGCTCGCCGGGGTCGCCGCCCGTCGCCGCCAGCCACAGCTCGACGGCACGCATCGCTCTCTCGCAGCGCTTGTTGGCGAGCTTGGTGCCGAGCTGGCTGGTCAGCGTGCCGCGGTGGGTCTCGAAGTACAGCTCACCGCGCCACACCGGCGCCTCCGCCCCGTGGGCGAGCTCGGCGTCGACGCGGTCGAAGAAGTCGGCCGGCGAGCCGAGCTGCACGGGTGGCACCCCGTCGAGATCGGACAACCGGTCGGAGCGGGCCAACATCTCGCGCGTCGGTCCCCCGCCGCCGTCGCCGTACCCGTAGGGCACCAGCGACCACCGCGACCAGTCGTGCTCGCGGAATCGGCCCAGCGACGCCACCAGCTCACCCGGCTCGACCTCGGCGCCGTAGCTGTCGACCGGCGGGAAGTGGGTCAGCACCCGGGTGCCGTCGACCCCCTCCCACCAGAACGTGCTGTGCGGGAAGCGGTTGGTGCGGTTCCACGACAGCTTCTGGGTGACGAACCGGCGCATCCCACCGGCCGCGAACACCTGCGGCAGGCCGGCGGGGTAGCCGAACACGTCGGGGATCCACACCTCGGTGCTGCGCACGCCGAACTGCTCCTCGAAGTACCGCTGGCCGTGGACGATCTGGCGGACGATCGACTCGCCCGACGGCAGGTTCATGTCGGGCTCCACCCACATGCCCCCGACCGGGATCCACTGCCCGCCGGCGACGTGCGTGCGGATCCGCTCGAACAGGTCGGGTTCGCTCGCTTCGATCCAGGCGTACTGCTGGGCCTGCGAGCAGGCGAATCGGTAGTCGGGGCGCTGGTCCATCAGCCCCACCGCCGAGGCGAAGCTGCGCACACACTTGCGCACCGTCTCGCGCAAGGGCCACAACCACGCGGTGTCGATGTGGGCGTGCCCGGTGGCGATCGCCCGGTGGACACCATCGCGGTTGCCAACGGCGAGCACCGGCGACAGCGCGCGGCGAGCACCGGCGATGTCACGGCGGCCGTCGGGACGGACGAGCACATCCAAGCTCCGCTCGGTCGCTCGGCGGAGCTCGACGCGTCGTTGCTGTCCCGGCGGCAGGGCGCGCATCAAGCGCTCGGCGATGTCGAGGTCGATCAGCAGTGCCTCGGCGTCGGGATCGACCAGCACCAGCTCGGCCCGGTCGAGGGTGTACAGCGGCTCGTGACCGGCGGTATCGGGATCGCCGAGCTCGGACGGGACGAACTGCGGAAACGTCGGGTTCGATGCGGCCTCGACGACGAGGTGGACCCGGCCGTGATCGTCGACCGGCACGGCCTGGCGTCGCGGGTGGACGCCTTGGACCGGGCGACCGGCGGCATCGCGCACCAGGCCCTCGCATTGGAAGCCGGGCGAATCCTGGGCGAAGCCGAGGTCGAGTATCGCCTCGACCCGCTGGCCGGCCCACTCGACGGGCACGTCACCGGTGAAGGTGAACCAGGTGGTGCCCCACGGCGCTCCCCACGGCTGGCCGACCTCGAAGGCGAACTGCTCGGTGGCCGATGGCCCCGCGGTCACGGTTAAGGGCTGCCGCCGCGGATGGACCAACGGGAGCACCCGCTCGATCAGCTCGCGGCGGATGCGCTCTTCGACCAGCTCGCTGTCATCGTGCACCGGTTCATTGTGTCGCCTCTGGCGGGGCGTCAGACGAGGGTCGAGCGCACCAGGGTGGTGCGCTCGACCCTCGTCTGACGTTCAACCCTCGATGGGGTGGGATGGAAGCGAGGCGATCAGGGGCTGCAGCTCGACCGGGAGCGTCACCTTCGCGCCGTCGCCACGGCGGATCGGGTAGAGCGCTCCGCCGTGGAACCAGAAGAGCTCCGGCGAGCACGGGTCGATGGCGTCACGGTGCATGTCGGCGACCAGGCGACCCACCACCTGCACATCGCCGAGCACCTGGTCGCTGGCGACCACGTGGCACATCACCGTGCTCAGCCGGGGCACGGCGACCAGTGCGCCGTAGGGCATCGACTCGATGCGGAAGAGGTTGGTGATCGAGGTGAGACCGACCGACACCCACGGGTTGTCATCGGCGGCGGCGACATCGATCGACAAGCCGGGACCGATCTCGTGCCGGCGGGTTCCGAGGGTGGCCAGTTCGCGTTGGATCGTGTTGCGTAGCCCGGCGTCGAACGCGGCGGCGGCGCCGAGACCGAGCTCGCCCGCTTGGCCCGGACCGACCCAGATCCGACGCTGCGGCAGATCCATCATCAGTTCGAGCTGGAAGTATGCGCCATACGGGCGGACGATGAGCTGTTCCGGGTCGACGTCGTGGCGGGGTACGAGCCGGACCCGCAAGCCCTCGGCGTCGATCGCCGGGATCGGCAGGTGGAGCTGTTCGAGGACCGCGGTGCACCAGGCCTCGACCAGCCGCGGCCACGCCGTCGACGCTTGCTGTGCCGCGGTGCGCACCAACGAGTCGACCGACACACGCGCCCGCCCGTCCTGGACGGCGATCATCACCTCGTCGGTCGTCGGCTCGTAGCGCGCGCCGGGTAACAGCACCGGCAGCAGGTCGGACAACGCGGCGCGCACCCCGCTGACGCCATCGTCGCCTGGATCGGTCATCGCGTCGCCGCCGGTCACCTTCGGCACCGTAGCGACCGCGGCCGCGACCCGGTCGGCAGGGTCGCGGCTCAGGCGACGATCGAGTCGGGGCCGTAGCCCTGCTCGACCAGGCTGGCGTCTCGGCACTCCGTGAGGACCGCCAGCGCCGATTGGCGGCCGCCGCTGGTCCAGCGCGTGACCAACGTGTCGTAGAACGTGCTGGTCCGACTCGGCGTCTCGGCCGGCGACGGCGTCGGGCGGAGCCGACGGATCGTCTCGATCGCCTCGACCGGATCGGCATCCCCGGTCACGACCCGCCAGCCCGGGGCGGCTGCGAGATAGGCCGCCGTCGGGTTCCCCCCGTCGACCAACACCTGCAGCGCACGTTCGGCGCGCTCGGCGTAACGCGCCGCCGTCAGCTCGTTCATCCGCGAGATCGCCCGCCCGGCGAACACCCGGGCCTGACCCAGATCGTCGGGGGTGCCGAGGGCGAGCGAGCGGGGCCCGTCGGTCAGCTCGGACATGTCGAGACCGAAGACACCCATCGCGAAGCTGACGTTCGCTCCGACCGCCGGAGCGACGCCCGAGTGCATCCGCACCGACGACGCCTTCGACGCGCCGATCCATCGCACGGCCCAGCCGAGCGGCTCCCCGAGGAGCATCGACTTCATCCCCCGGCCCCGCACCGTCCAATCACCCGGCAACTCGGATGCCAGCGTCGTGAGGATCTCCACCATCCGCCGACCATTCGACATGACGGCGAACCTATCGGTGATCGTTGTCGCTCATCGTCGGCGTCACGTCACGATGGTGTCACCGGCGAGCCACCGTCGAGCCAGCGTCGTGGTGCGTCTCAGCGCGGGACCGCCTGACCGGGGCGCAGCGTGTCGACCGGGACGTCACCGACCATCGTCTCCACCCGGCCCCGCCAGGAGGTCGTGATCCTTGCGTTGCCGGTCTTGAGGTCCGAGACGCCCACGACCTCCCAGGCGTCGTCACCCTCGGCGTTGACCATGCGCCGCTCGACGATGACGTCGGGACGGATCGACCCCGCGGTGCACCGCGGGACTTGTCCGTAGGCGGTGCTGCCATCGTCGAGCAACGTCTCACCAAAGGAGACCTCGGAACGGACCCGATACCCCGTCGACGGATCGATCAGCTGCGTTGCGTGGTCCTGGATGTAGTGATCGAGCTGCGTGTGGGTGTAGGTGCCGAGCTGTTGGGGTGAGGCGTCGGGCCCGAGAGCCTGGCGGGCATCGGCCCAGAACTCGTCGATCCGGGGTTGGAGATCGGTGCCCAGCTGGGTGCCGATCTCGTCGCTCCGGGAGGTCACCAGCGGATCGACGCGAGGTCGCCGGGCGAGGTCGTCGACCCCTCCGGCGGCGTCGTCACCGACACGGGCGACATCATCGACTCCCCCGACGAGGTCGTCGCCGACACGTCCGACGTCGTCGAGACCGCCGAGCGCGTCATCGGCGAGGCGACCGGACCCGGACAGGATGTCGGCACCCTCGTCGACGAGGTTGGTGACATCGGCGACCTCGTCGCTGAACGACGCCAGCCGGCCCAGCCGGGCGAGCTTTGTGACCTTGCCCCAGGGGATGATGCCGATGACCTCGACGATCGCCCAGCCCGGGCTGAACTCGTCCGACCAGGGGTTCATCACCTCGAAGTCGGGCAGCACGACCATCCCGACGTAGTCGAAGAACCCGGGATCGTTGTTCCACTCGGCGTCGAGCCATTCCTCGATGTACTCGTCGGTCTCGGTCGGGTGGTCGGGCAACTCCCAGTCGCGCTCGGTGTCGCCGCCGGCGTCGACCGCCGTCTTGATCGCGCCGTGCTCGTCGAACGAGTCGTTCACCGCGTCTCGGGCACCTCCGGGCGCCCCCTGCCCGAAGAGCGCCAGGACGGCGATCTCGGCGGTCATCGCGTCGAGCTGGTCGTCGGTCAGATCGACGCCGGCCAGCTCGGCGGCGATCTGGAGCCGGAATCGCACGGCGTCGACGTCGGACGCCAACGCCCAGTCGTCACCCGAGGCGTGCCCGTCGGTCTTGTCGATGTCGGCCTGGTCCATCGTCTCGATGACCGCGAACATCAGATCGGCGTGCTCGTCGTCGGTGAACTCTGACATCCGACGTTCGGCCTCGGCGCTGAGCCCGCCGGTGGTGTCGAGGTAGTCGAAGTCGGTACCGGTCATCGTGGCCCATCCCGCCAGGGCCACGTAGTAGCCACCGCCGAGCAGCTGCGCTCGCTGCTCGGCGGTGCCCATCTGGGCGAGCGCGCACCGCTGCAAGGTCTCGATCGCCGTTTGCAACTCGGCGGCCTTGTTCTGGCACGTGGACCGCCAACCTTCGTCCTCCTGGTCGATCGAGGAGCGCACCGCCGTCCAGCGCTCGGCGCTGGCGGCATCGATCACCCCGGTGGCGAACTGGCCTTCCAACCCGGCCAACGACGACTCGTAGGTGCGCAGACGACCGGCGGCCTCGGTCGCCGCCGTCGCCCATCTCCCGATGGTGTCCCGGGCCGACGCCACCGCCCCCGGGGCGGCCGCGACGGCGGTGAGGTAGGCCCGAACCTGCCCGTCGATCGTGTCGGGCAACGGCCCCCGCCAGCTCTGCTCGATGAGATCCATCCCGCTCCCCCCGGCTCGCACGGCGCGATCGAAGTCGTCGGCGCGCGTCGACAGGCCGTCGCGTAACGTCCCGAGCTGGCTGGCCGCATGCTCGAGCAGCCACGCCGACACCGACACTCAGCCCTCCTCGGCAGGGGTGGCGTCGAGAAAATCCTGAAGGTCTGCTGCGTACGCGTCGTAGCGCTGCTGGATGACCTCACGCTCCTCGGCGGATTGTGTGAAGTCCCACTGATGTGGGGCCGGCAGGCCGTCCACATGGCTGACGTCCTCCTCGACCATGTCGGCCGAGGTGACCTGGGTCCCGGCGATCGTCAGCGCTCGGCCGGCGACCTCCATGCTGGCGGCATACATCGTACGGGCCTCGTCGACGGCCAGCGTCAAGGCCTCGAGCGACGCTCCACCGGCGGTGATCCCCGTGGTCGGCACCGTCAGGGTCGAGGTCGTCTCGCCGAGGGCCGTCTGCGTCCGCATGGTTCCGACGACGTAGAAGAAGTAGTTGGGAGAGATCCAGACCTCGCCGCCATCCGACACCGCACCCACCTCCGCGCTCGACCGGGTCCGCCACGACTGTAGGCGCCACGACCCCGCCGGTGCCCGCGAGCCCGGCGGGCACCGGCGGTGGCGTCAGCGCTCGTCGAGGTAGAGGAGCCAGACGCGACCCGATCCGCTCGAGGTCTGGAGGACGGCGTCGCCGTAGATCACGCTGTCGTACGAACTGTTCTGGCCCACGAGGTCCTTGGAGACCACCGAATAGTCGTGTCGCGCCCCGTCCCACCACAACGTGACGCGGGCACCGACGCCGAGCTCGTCGACCTGGTTGAACACCGCCCCGTGGGTGGAGTGGTGACCGGCGAGGTGCACGGTGCAACCGCCCGGTCGGCAGCCGCTGTAGTTGACCACCCGACCGGCATCGATGGCGCCCTGTCCGCCGTTGACCACCGACTTCTCGAGACCGATCGCCGGAATCGACAACCAGCGATCACCGCCGGGCGCCGGCGCCGGTGGCGGCGGCGGAGGGGCCCAGACGCCGATGGCTCCGGCGGTCTGCGGCCCGACCACCCCGTCGACGACCACCCCGAGGTGCGTCTGCATGATCCGGATCAAGGCGGCGTCCTCGGCCGAGATCACCCCGTCGGCGATGACCGGAAGCCCGTACCAGTCGAGCAACTGCTCGACGCAGGCGGCGTTCGCGCCGTCGGATCCTTCGCGAACCCACCCGGTCAGCTGGCAGGGCGGCGACGAACCCGACGGTGGGGCGACGACGCGGGGGCCGCTGCGCACGGCGACCGGGGCGGGAGGCGGCTCGGTCGCCGTGAGCGTCGCCGCAGCCCGGCCCTCGATGGGCGAGGATGCGAATCGGGCGGCACCGGCGCGATCGGCGAACGTGAGGGCGGAGAGCATCACGGGAACACACAGCAGCGGTGCGAGGAGCATGTCGAGGACCTCCTGGTGAAGGCGGGGGTGGGCGCGCTCCACTGTCAGTCCTCGGGGTCGGCACGTTGCCGCCGCGCGCCGCCCGTCATGACACACGATCGACAGCGGGCGGCGACCCCTCGTGGCCGGTCGAGTTCCACCAGGACTGGCAACTCGAGGTCGCGGTTCCACGATGAGCGCGCGCCTGAAGGTTGCCTGAAGGCGGACAGCCGATCCTGCGCCGACCGCCCGATCTCCCTAACGTCGGCGCATGCCTGGTCCCCTCGACGGTGTCCGCGTGCTCGACTTCACCCGGGTGCTCGCCGGCCCCCACGCCACCCGGATGCTCTGCGACATGGGCGCCGAGATCATCAAGGTCGAGCCCCCCGCCGGCGATCTCACCCGGTTCAGCTACCCCCGCAAGCACGGCATGGCCACCTACTTCGCCCAACAGAACGTCGGCAAGCGCAACATCTCCATCGACCTTCGCCAACCCGCCGGGGTCGAGATCGCCACCGAGCTCGCCGACCGCAGCGACGTGCTCATCGAGAACTACCGCGCCGGTGTACTCGACCGCATGGGACTGGGCCACGAGGTGTTGTGCGCCCGCAACCCACGACTGGTGTACACCTCGCTCTCGGGTTACGGCGCCACCGGCCCGTGGACCACGCGGCGCGCCTACGCCCCCGTCGTCGGGGCCGAGGCGGGCCTGACCAAGAGCCAGGGCGATGCCCGCGGCGGACGCTATGCCAACGACCCCCACAGCCACGCCGACGTGTACACGGGCATGGAAGGGGCGGCGGCGATCCTGGCGGCCCTTTACCAGCGCGAGCAGACCGGGCGCGGCCAGTGGATCGACATCTCGATGGCCGAGACCTTGCTGTACGTCAACGAACACGTCCACGATCAGCTCTACGACGAGGACGTCGACCCCTCCCTGATCCGCAGCTTCGGCAACGGTGACTACCTCGTCTTCGGGCTTGCCGACGAGACGCAGATGATCGTCAGCGGCCACCCGGCCGAGCGCGGGACCTTCGAGCTGTTCGTCGCCGCGCTGGGGCTCGACGAGATCCGCGACGACCCCCGTTTCGTCGACGTCGCCGCCCGGCTGGCCAACTTCGAGGACCTCCGGGCGGCGATGCTCGAACGGGCTCGGTCGATCCCCGATTCCGACACGTTCGAGGCGCAGTTCGCCGCCCACAAGCTGGCCTCGGGCGTGTTGCGCGACGCTCGCGAGATCGCCGACACCGAATGGGCCGCCGCCCGCAACGCCATCGTGTCGGTGTCCGATCGCGCCGGCGGGTCGATCCGCATCCCCAACTCCCCATGGCACTTCAGCGACGCCGAGGTCGGAGCGCGCGGCGAACCCCGCTATCGCGGCGAGGACAACGCCGACGTGCTGCGCGACGTGCTCGGCTACGACGATGCGACCATCGAGACCCTGGAATCCGACGGCGTGCTGTCCAGCCGCATCCCACCGCCCGCCGGCTGACGGCTGACGGCTGACGGCTGACGGCGCCCCACGGTGCCATCATCGGCGTCGTGACGCTGTCGTTCCCGGTCGCCCCGATGCGGGCGACGCTGGGCTCGCTGCCGACGCAGGACGAGGAGTGGGCCTTCGAGATCAAGTGGGACGGCTTCCGCACGCTGGCGTTCGTCGACCGTGGTCGGGTGCGCTTGCAGAGCTCCAACCAGCTCGACGTGACCGCCAAGTACCCTGAGCTCCACGCGCTCGCCGACGGGGTGGCCACCACCCGGGCGGTGCTCGACGCCGAGTTGGTGGTGCTCGACGACGACGGGCGGCCCCGCTTCGAGCTCATCCAACGGCACGAGCGGCAGGCGGCGTTGTACGTCTTCGACGTCCTGGCGATCGACGAACACGACACGATCGGGCTCGCCTACGAGGACCGGCGACGCCTCCTGGCGGAGCTGGTCGAGGCGGGAGACAACTGGATGGTCCCGGCCCATCGCATCGGTGCCGGTGCCGAGCTGTTCGCGGCCACCGCAGCCGGGGGTTTGGAAGGAGTGATGGCCAAACGTCTCGGCTCGCGCTATCGGCCCGGCACCCGGACCAGGGAATGGCGCAAGGTCAAGCACCGGCGCCGGGTCGAAGTGGTGGTCGGGGGCTTCACCCCCGGCACGGGGGCACGACACGGGCGGCTCGGCGCGCTGCTCGTCGGCCGGCGAGTCGGCGATCCTGACGGGCCGCTGGTGTTCGCCGGCGGCGTGGGCAGCGGGTTCACCAACCGAATGCTCGACGAGTGGACACCACGGCTCGGCGACCTGACGACTGGCGAGTGTCCGTTTGACCCGGCACCACCGGCGTCCTACCGACGCGACGCGACCTGGGTGCGACCGGTGATCACTATCGAGATCGAGATCACCGAGTTCACCAACGACGGATACGTCCGCCAAGCCGCCTTCGTCGCCGAGACCTGACGCCGCCCACCCCTCGCCGGCTCAGCCCGAACCGCGACGCACGGTGAACGACGGGGTCGGCAACGCCCGCACCACGATGACCTGGCTGGCGTCAGGGTCCGCCCCGAAGAGCACCGCCGCATCGGCGGCCCGCCGCGGCCGACGCCGGGCATCGACCTCGAGCAACGCCAGAGCGACGTCGGAACCGAACGCCTCCCGGGCCTCGGCGACGGTCGGATGCGAGCCGGCGATCGGACGATGCCCCGACGCGGCGAACATCAACGTGAGGCCCAGCGAGTAGAGATCCGAGGCGATGCTCGGTGCGTGGCCGAGCCACACCTCGGGCGCCGCATAGGGTGGCGTCGGCGCCGCCGATGGCCCGCCGTCGGCCCACAACCACGCCGAACCCAGATCGCCGAGCACCAAGGTGCCGTCGTCATCGACGAACACGTTCTCGGGTTTGACGTCGCCATGGATCAGGCCGTGCTGGTGGAGCGTCTCGAGTGCGACCGACAGCTGACGACCGGCCGCTTCGACCTCCCCCGGCGACAACGGCCCGGCCCGCTGGACACGGCGGAGCAACGTTCCGCGTTGATAGAGCTTCGAGACGAGATAGGCGCGACCACCGTCGGTGACCCCCGCGTCGCACACCTCGGGAAGGTGATCCTGGCCCGACACCAGCCCCGCCACCCGGGCCTCCCACTCGAAGCGTTGGCGGTCGAGGTCGGAGTTCACCAGATCGGCATGGAATACCTTCACCGCGACCGGGCGGCCATCGGCTCCGACACCGCGATACACCACCGCGCTGGCGCCATCGCCGATCTTGGCTTCCAGGCGATATCCGGGGATCGACGGCAGCCCTTCGGCGCCTTCGACGAGCATCGTCGAAGGCACCCCTGCCGTCCAGGCCGTGGCTCGGCGCGGCTCGTGCGCAGTGCTGCGCCAACGGCGCCACGCCCGCCCCGGATGTCGCACCACGTCGAGGCGGACCCGCGCTCCCGATGGCAGGCGACGCAACACCTCGTCGGCGATCCCCCAGGCCAGGTCGGCGTCGTCGTCGGTCGTCGCCGCGGCATCGAAGTGGGCCCGGTCGGCGAGCACCGCCAGCTCGGACATCAGCCGCGAGACCGATCCGGGCGTCCTCCCCTGCGCCGCACGCGCCGTCTCGCGGGCGGTGAGATGGGGGCCGAGCTCGACACCACGATCGCGGACCGCCTCGAGCACCGAGCGCCACGCCAAGCGGGTTGCGGCGGCGGGATCGGCGACACGGCGACGACGGCGCAGCACGAGCGCCCGCACGGCCCAGGCCGCCACCGCCACCGCCATGAGGACAGCGACCACGATGGCGGCGAGCACGAGCGTGTCGTCCCACCCCCACCCCGCATCGGGTGCGGTCGGAGCCACCTCGGTGGTCTCGGGTGGCGGGTCCGGTGTCTGCTGGGCTGGCTGCTGATCCTGGGCGGCCAGTTCGGCCTGGCGTTGCTGCTCGGCGGGTGTCGGGACGGGATCCAGCGCCACCCATCCGACACCCTCGATCGGCGTCTCGACCCACGCCATGATGTGCTCGGCTTCGTAGTCGGTCGCCTCGTCGGCCGGCGGGGCTGGATACCCGACCACCACCCGGACCGGGACCCCGGCACAGCGGGCCAACAGCGCGTACGCCGAGACGAAGACCTCAAGGTTGCCCCGAGCGTAGGGCTGCCCGACGAACTGCTCGACACTGCCGATGGTCTGCCCCCCGGGGCCCTCGGGGTCGTAGATCTTCGTCAACTTGAGCCATGACTCGATGCGCTCGAGGCGTTGACGCGACGTCACCGTGCCCTCGGTCAGCGTGCGGGCCGACGATTCGGTCACCGATCCGGCGCGGCACTCGTACAGGCTCGCCGGCAATCCGACCGGCGGGCCCAGCGCGTCGGGCGGCGCCGCGCCGGCCGACGGTCGGGTCGAGTAGGCGACCTCGTCGCCCGCCACGGCGAGGAGCACGCCGGCGTCGGCCGAGTAGCGCACCGTGTTCGGATTGGCGACCTCGCGGGGCTCACCGGCGGTCGGGACACCCCGAAATCCGCTGTCGGCCGGACCGTCGACGACTCGCACGTCGCTGGCGAAGCCGTCGTCGTTCGTCTCGACGGGAGCCGGTGGCAGCACCTCACCGGTCACCGCGTAGGACGCCTGCTGGATCCAGCCCTCGTCCCGGTACTCGTCGAGCACGGCCAGACGGAGACGACCCGGGCTGGGCCCGATGACGTCGACGGTCACATCGACGCCGAGGGCGCGCTCGGGCGGATCGACGAGCAACCGAGCCGCCTGCGCCAACGGGTTCTGGTCGGCCGCGACGACGGTGTCGGGTTCGACGTACCGGCGCACATCGACGGTGTCCCGGCTGGGCAGGAACGCCGCCACACCGGCCACCGCGACAGCGACGAGACCGACCAGCGCCGGCCGCCACCACGGGAGCCGCCGCCGCACCGCCGTCGCCGTGCCGATCAGCGGTGGCAGATCGGTGTAGTAGGTGCGCGAGACGACGAGCAGGTGGAGCCCGGCCAGCAGGGCGACCGTCAGCGCCACCCACCAGGGAGGCTGTTCGGAGCCGGCCAGTACACATGCCACGGCGAGGCCACTACAGGCGGCGATCAGGGCCACCAACGGGCGCGACCGCAACGCCGCCCATACCGCGAAGCCGACGGCCGGGGTGACCACCGCAACGACCACCACGGCGAGATCGGGCAGACCCCGCGCCGGCAGGGCGACGGCGAGGAACGTCCCGAGTACGTCGCGAACCCGACCGGGCGCACCGAGATCGAACGTGGCGATGATCGGCGCCACGGCCAGCGCCAACGCGGCGACCACCGTGCCGGCCACGGCGGCGAGCCAGCGGCGGCGCGCCAGGCGGCCGGCGGTCGCCACCGTTGCCGCCCAACCGGCCGCGGTCCCCGTGACGAGCCCGGCGGCGACACCGGCGGCCACCGCACCGGTGGCCATCGAGGACCACAGCCCGAGCCCGGATGCCGCACCGAGCAGGGCGGGAAGCACCGCCACCCGCACCGGCCGGTTGACGACGGGCGCTCTCACCGCCGTTCGCTCCATTGGGCGACGAAATCGATGGCGTCACGGCAGGCGATCGGCCGCATCCCGCGCGGTGGCACCAGCGGCGAGAACCGCTCGCGTCGCACCGAGACCAGAAACGCCGGCGACGCGCCGCGGGCCAGCGACGTCAACGTGACGAGGTCGGGCCCGGTCGGCTCCCCGGTGACGACGACGAGGCCATGGCCGCGGACGCGCAGCCGGTCAGCGACCTCCGCGAGTGACGCACCCATCACCGTGTGGACGGCCGTGAGCCGGTCGAGGTCGGGCAACCGCCGCCCGTCGCCGTCGAGGCCCGGGTCCGCCGTGAACACCAGGTCGGCGGGATAGCCCTCGGCCTCGGCCGCCGACGCCAGAGAGGCGGCGATGTCGACCGCCTCCTCGAAGTCGTCGGCGCCGATGACCTCGGCCCGGTTGTCGAGCAACACGACCAGCTCCGGCTGACTGGTGTCGACCATCTGCTTCACCAGCAGGTCACCGTGTTTGGCGGTGCTGCGCCAGTGGATGCGGCGTAGATCGTCGCCCGGCGTGTAGGGGCGCAGCTGGTGGAAGGCCGTCGTACCCTCCGAACGCTCGCGGGTCGGGCCCTCCAGCTCGCGCCGCCGCCCGGCCGGGAGGAGGCGCACCGGCAACCGCCGTGGCCGGACCCGCACCATGCACGTCCCGCCGAACCTGCGGTCGGCCACCACGAGACCGAACGGATCGAGATGGCGCACCACCAGCGGTCCCGCGATGATGATGCCCCGGCGCGAGGTCGGCACCGGATACGCCACGTTCGCCGACCCTTCGCGCGGGATCGGGCCGACGGTCGTGATGTGGTCGACGCCGGCCACCGCCTCGATGACCGTCATGGTCCGCGGTCGGCCTCGCGACGTCGAGGTGAAGTGCAGCCGGACCTCGGCGGCGCGACCGCGGGACACCTCGGGTGGTGACGCGAGGCGGTCGAGGCGCACCTGTGGAACCTCGGCCACCATCACCGCGGCGGCGCCGACGAGCACCACGAGCGCGATCCCGAGCGCGGTCACCGTGGCCGTGCCGGTGACCAGACCGACGACGGCGCCGGCGACGGCGACGACGAGGACCCCGACGCCGAGCGGTGTCAGCCGCACCGCCGGCTCACCGTTCGGTCGGCCCGCTCACGACAGCTCGCCACCGGGCACCGTCATCCGATGAAGGACGTCGTGGATGACCCGCTCGGCGGTGGCGCCGCGCAACTGGGCGTCGGGAGCGAGGATCAGCCGGTGGGCCAGCACCGGGACCGCGAGACGCTTGATGTCGTCGGCGATCACGTAGGGACGCCCTTCGGCGGCGGCCATCGTCTGCGCGGCGCGCAGCAGCCCGATCGACCCGCGCGGGCTGGCACCGAGGCGGACGTCGGGCGTGTGACGGGTGGCGTGGACCAGCCCGATGGTGTAGTCGACGATCTGGGGGTCGGTCCGCACGTGTGCGCTGATGCTGATCATGCGTTCGATGTCGGTGATCTCCAGCACCGGCTGCAGCGGCCCGGGAGGGCCGCCGAATCGTCCCTGCACGATCCGGGCCTCGGCGGTGGCGTCGGGGTAGCCCATCGCCATCTTGAGTAGGAAGCGGTCGAGTTGCGCCTCGGGCAGCGCATAGGTGCCGGCGTCCATCTCGAGCGGGTTCTGGGTGGCGACGACCACGAAGGGCCGCGGGACCGGATGACCGACGCCGTCGACGGTGACGCGACGCTCCTCCATCACCTCGAGCAGGGCCGACTGGGTCTTCGGTGACGCCCGGTTGATCTCGTCGCCGATCACGATGTTGGCGAAGATCGGTCCCGGCCTGAACTCGAACTCGCGGGTGCCCTGGTTGAAGATCGACACCCCCGTGACATCGGCCGGGAGCAGATCTGGGGTGAACTGGACACGGTTCCAGCTCCCCGACACCGACTCGGCGAGCGAGCGCGCCAGGCTGGTCTTGCCGACACCAGGCACGTCCTCGAGCAGCAGGTGACCCTCGGAGATCAACGCGATCAGGGCGTAGGCGACCTGATCCTGCTTGCCCTGGATGCGGAGCCCGACGTTGGCCGCCAGCCGGGCGAACATCTCGCCGAACCAATTCACCTCGGCGTCGCTGACCGACGTGGCCGCGGGACCGCCACGCGGTGCCGAGCCGCTCGGGACGTCGGCACCGGTGATGACGCGTGGCGTCGACGGAGGCATTGGTGTGGTCACGGCTCCCCTTCGTGGGTTCAGATCGTGGTGGTGGTGATCGCCGGTTGGGTAGTGGTCGTCGCCGCGGTCGTCGGGGTAGCCGTCGTCGGCGGGGCCGCGGTCGTCGGGGTAGCCGTCGTCGGCGGGGCCGCGGTGGTCACCGGAGCCGTCGTCGTCGACCCGACGGTGGTCGAGGTCGCCGCGGTGGTCGATGATGGCGTGGTTGACGTGGTCGTCGTGGTCGTCGTCGAAGCGGTGGTGGTCGTGGTGGCATCGACCTCGACGCTGGCCGAACGGGTCTCGGACCGCTCGCCCCCACCGTCGGCGACGAAGGACACGACCACGCTGACGCAGTGGCGGCCGGGCTCGGCCGGGGTGAACGACACCGAACTGCCGGTGGCACCGGTCGAACCGGGGCCGACGGTGGGTGGCGGGCAGCGGCCGGCGCTCCAGACGGTACCGGCCACCGACCAGCCGACACCGGGGTCGAACGCCACGGCCGCCGTCAAGGTCTCGCCCACCGTCGGGACACCCGAGATCGAGATCTCGCCCATCGTCGGCTCGGCGGCAGCGACGCGGCGCGTCGCCGTCGCGCTGAGACCGCAGATGGAGAACGTCACCGTCAGGTCGCCGGCGCCGACATCGATCGACTCGCTGCCCGAGCCACCGACGGGGGCCGACACCGTGCGGGCGCCGCTTCCGGCGCCGCTCCACTGCAACATGCCGAGGGCGTTGGCGCCAACCGGTGCGCCGCCGTTGGCCTGGCATTGCTCGACGGTCCCGTCGAAGCCGACGGCGATGCTCGCAGTGCCCGGTGGCAGCGGATCCGACCCGCCGATGGCGAGGATCACGTTGCCGCCCCCTGGGGCCACGGTCGTGGCCGGCGGCGGCGCGGTGGTCACCGGTGGCGCCGGCGGATCGGGCGGACCCGGCGGATCGGGCGGATCGGGCGGACCTGGTGGCGCCGGCGGATCTGGGGGCTCCGGGGTCGGCACCAGCGGCGGGACCGTCGGGAGCGAAGCGCTCACCGGCACGGTCTCGAGCGCGGTCGTCGAGGTCGTCGGCGCGGCGGCCGCCGTCGTCGTTGCCACCGCCGTCGTCGAGGCCGCCGGCGCGTCGGTGGCCGGGGTGGTCGTCGTGGTCGTCGTGGTCGATCGTTCGGTGGTCGACGGCGGCTCGGTCGTCGTAGTGGTGGTCGTGGTGGTCGGCGCGGTCGGCAGGACCGGTGGCAGCGTGATGGTCGGTGGTGGCGGGGCGTCGGGCGACGTGGTGGTCGGTGTGTTCGGGTCCTCGGAGCGATCGATGGCATCGTCGGGTGAGCAGTCGTCGATGCACAGCGACAGATCGACGCTGGTGAGCCGGAAGACGGTCGCCGCCTGCCGATCGTCGACGGCGACGGCGCCGGACGGCCCGACGAACCACAGCCGGCCGCCGTCGTGGAACACGCGGTATGGCCCCCGCAGGTCGGCGACGGTGTCGACGGCCGTGCCGATCAACGAGTGCACCCCGTCGACACTCGACCACCACACCGCGCCGTACCAGACCGCCAGACCGTCGACCTGACCGCCGGCATCGACGCGCTGGTCGTCGCCGAGCACGATCGTCGAGCCATCGCCCACCGCCCACCGATCGGCGGTGCCGACCGCCACCGCCGGGGCCACGCCGTCGGGTCCGGCACCGGCCCGCCGCCCGGAACCATCGACCGAGCGCATCGCGTCGGCGCTGCGGATGAACGCCTGCCCGTCGACCAGCATCAGGCCGGTGGCGCCGTCGGGGGCCGCTCGGCGCTGGCCGACCCTCCCGTCGGCGTGGACGCTCACGAGCTGATCATCGGTGAGCAGCCAGGCGGTGCCGTCGTCATCGACGACCGGGTCGGTGCCCGTTCGAACCGGGCCGGTGATGGCGATCGGTCGAGGTGCACCGAGGCTGCCGTCGGGTTCGATGGTGCGCAGCTCGCTGGTCGCTCCGACCGTCAGCAGCCTGCCACCGACGATGGCAACCGCCACATCGTCGTCGAGCTCGAGGACCGAGGCTCGATGGATGCCGTCGGCGACGACCACCGCCGCGCCCTCGCCGCGCATCAGGGTGCTGCGACGGTCCGAACCGGCGAAGCCGACCGCTCCGGGCATCTCGTCGTCGCTGATCGCCTCGGCCTCGACCAGCCCCGAGATGCCGTTGGCGAGCACCAGCGAGTCCCCCGCCGATCGACTGACCGGCAACCACGTGCGCCCATCGACCTCGGCGTGGGTCAGCCGTGCCGGCGGGTCACCGAAGGCCACCACGAGCCCACCGGCGACGAGCGCGGCGACCACCACGGCGACGATCACCGCCCGCGGTTGCATCCGCCGCGCCCAGCGGCGAAGCCTCACGCCGTCCCCACCTTGGACATCACCCGAGCCTACCGCTGGCTCGGTGTCGCCACCTGGACGACGATCGGGCGGCGGTCGGCGATGAACACCCCTCGTCCGGGGCTCAGACGCTGGCCCGGCCGGACCGGCGACTTGACCCCCACCGCTTGGAGCATCTCGTTGCTGTCGTCGGGCGACAGGATCAAGGCCCGTCTCGCCCGCCGCACCGCGTTCATCAACGGATTGGTCGTGAAACCGGCCATCGCCCGCAGCTCCATCGTGGCGACCACCCGCAGCTCGTCGTGGCGGGACAGGCGATCCCACAGCGGGTTGAGCGCGGGGTCGTCGAGTGCGTCGAGATCGTCGATCGCCAAGATCCGGGGCCGGTCGCTGGGACCGGCATCCAGCGTGGTCGCCAGCCGCTCGAGCACCGGGGCGATGATGTCGCCGCGGCCGAAGGCGGCGTCGTGGATGCCCTCGCGCACCATCCCGCTGGCGCTGGAGCCGACCGCCCACACATCCTGGTGCTTGGCGAGACCCTGGACCAGCGTCGACAGCGCCCACGACCGACCGCTGCGGCCGGCACCGGCGACGATGGCACTGGACCAGGTCAGGTCGAGCACGGCGATCTCGCCGGTGACGTCGGTGATCCCGAAGGGAGCGGTCAACGCCACGTCGGCAACGGGCAGCCGGTCGGTGCCGATCTCGTCGGGCAGCGGTGCGCTGCGCAGGGTGCTCGCGGCCCGGCCGGCCGCGGCAGGGGCGGCCGCCGCGGCGTCGTTGAGCGCGCTCGCCTGGGCATCGGCGGCGGCGTCGGCGGACACCGCCGCCACCTGCAAGGTCTCGGCGGCGTTCCACAACCCGCGCCCGGGCGGAAGATCGAGCGCCTTGGCCACCGAGGTGGGCACGCCGTGTTCGGTGTAGCCGACCTCGTCGACGTGGCGAAGGATCAGCCGGTTGCTGATCGCCGCGTGCAGCCGGGTGTTGATCGCGCTGCGCCGGTCGGCGGTCATCACGACGTGCATACCCACCTGCCGGCCCTCGACGGCGATCTCGACGAATCGGTCGAGCCAGGCCTCCGGTGGGACGAGCATGCCCAACGACCCGGTGCCACCGGCGAACGTCGCGCCGAACGCGCCCATTCCATCGACCAGCAGGACGATCCGCGGGAGCGGGTCGTGCCGGGTGTTGTAGGCGGTGAGGTGTTCGGCGCGGGCATCGCCGAGCAGTCGTCGACGGCGGGCCAGCTCGGTGGTGAGGACGGCGAGATGGCGGGTGACCGCTTCGAGGTCGTCGCCGGTGGCGACGTCGATCACGTTGGGGAGCGCGGCGATCGAGGTCAGTGCCCGCGAACCGAAGTCGAAGGCGACGACCGCCGTCTCACCACCGGTGGCCAGGATCGAGGCCGCGATCGTGCGGAGTACGGTCGTCTTCCCGGCGCCACCGGAGCCGAAGATCGCCAGACCGGCCCCTTGTTCGAGATCGACGATCGCCGGGCGCTGATCTTGCTGCTCGGGGATGTCCACCCGACCGATCGCCACCAGCCGCCCGGGCGCGTCGCACACCCCGTCGGCGCGGGGGTCGGCCAGCACCTCGGCGATCCTCAAGCGGTCCGGGAGCACCTCGCGCCACGGGCGTCGGGGGGCCGGCAGGGCCTGACGTCGATTGGCCTCGCCGATCGCGCCGAGCAGCGTGTCGAGGTGGGTCGGCCCGGCCGCATCATCACCGCTCGGTGCCCGCGGCGAGTCGTCGGTCTGGCGGAACGGGGCGACCAACACCCGGCGGTGATCGTCGCCGACCAGCGGTGCACCGCAGTAGGCGCTCTGAAAGGCCACCAGCTGTCCGGGTCCCATCCGTGCGTAGCCACGACCCTTCAGCGGGACCGGGATGTCGGCGGCGTCGGGCGAGCCGATGACCGCCGTCGACTCGGGACGGTCGAGCATCCGCAGCGAGATCCGCAGGTTGGTGTTGGCCAGGATGTTGTCGTTCACCGCCCCCGACGGACGCTGGGTGGCCAGGATCAGGTGGATGCCGAGGCTCCGACCGCGTTGGGCGATATCGACCATCCCGGCGACGAAGTCGGGCACCTCCTTGACCAGGGTCGCGAACTCGTCGACGACGATCACCAACGACGCCGGCGCGTCGTCGGGGTGACGCTCGAGCATCTCGGCGAGGTCCTTCGCCCGCCCCTCGAGCAGCCGCATCCGTCGGTCGAGCTCGGCACGCAGCGAGGTGAGGGCCCGGCGCGACAGCTCAGCGCTCAGGTTGGTGACGTAACCGACGGTGTGGGGAAGCGCGGCGAAGACGTTCGACGAGGCGCCCCCCTTGTAGTCGACGAACAGGAAGTTCAGATGGGTCGGCGGGGTGCGACTGGCCAGACCGGCGACGATCGACTGCAACAGCTCGCTCTTTCCGGCCCCGGAGGTGCCACCGATCAGGGCGTGCGGCCCGTCGGCCACCAGATCGAGCTCGAACACCCCGTGGGCGCCGATGCCGACCGGACAGGCCAACCCGTACGAGCGCGGCGCCGACCACCGGTCGATGACCCACTGCGCGCTGACGTCGCGCCCGCCGAGCACGTCGAGCAACGGCGCCGTGCGGGGGATCGACGTGGCCAGCGATGCCGTCGACGCATCGCGCACGGGGGCCATCGAGCGAGCGATCCCGGCGGCGACGTCGACGCGGATCCGCTCGATGTCGACCTGCCGATCGGGGACCGCGGGATCGATCGACCAGAGGGTGCCACTGAGGGTGAGGCCGCTGGCCCTGATCGCCACCACCTCGCCGGCCTGGCGGGGGATCTCGGCCGCTGAATCGGCCAGCCACACCACACTGATCGCGGCGTCGCCGGCGTCGTCGAGCACCTGGGCGAGCGTCGCCGGATCGAGACCCACACGGGCATCGACGACCGCCAGGATGCGCGGCCAGTTTCGTGACTCGCGCTCGCGCTCGGAACGGGCGCGGCGGTGCGCGCCGACCTCGGCGAGGTGATGCAACAGCGCGGTGCCGGTCTCGTGGTCGCTGGCGACGTGGGCGCCCGCCAGCGGCGAGGTCACCGAACGAAGGTGCGGGAGCCACTTCAGCCAACCGACCATCGACCGGCTCTGGTCGAGCATCGCGACGATCGTCAGGTCCTCCGGGCTGTGGAGGCAAGCCGCCTGGATCACCAACGCCGCCGCGACGTCGGTCACCCCGTCGGTGGCACCGTGCAGCCCGATCACCGGACTGGTCACCAGATCCACCGTCAAGGGGACACCGTCGACCGTCGTCGACGCACGACCGGCATCGATGGCCTCCTCGCGCAACTCGTCGTCGCCGCCCCGGTCGACGTCGGCCGTCACCAGCGAGGGGACCCGCCCGAGACCCACCCGCAAGCGGAGAAAGTCATCCGCCGCGCGCCCTCGCGCCCACAGGTCGGCGGTTCGCAGCTCGGCCCGCCGCGCCAGCTCGGCGAGGTCGGGGGCGGCGCGACGACGCTCGACCCGCTCGGCGATCACCAGACCGGACAGCTCGCCGCGGCGTCGCTCGACCGCCTCGCGGAACCGCGCCGAGTCCTGGCGAAACCGGCGCTTGCCCGTGCGCCGGTCCTCGATCCAGTTGGCGACGAACACCAGCGGGGTCATGAGGGTCAGGGCGAGGAACTGCGGTTGCCGGGAAAACGCGAACAACGTCAACCCGGCGCCGAGCGGCGCGATCGCCGTGAGCAGCTGGAACCGCCTCGGCTCGGGCGCCTTCGGCACCACGCCGAGCTCTGCCGCCGCCCGCTCGGCCACCACCGGCAGTCGATACGGCGTGCGCTGGAACTCGACCTGGCCAAGCCGATCGATGCGTTCCGAAGGCGCTCGCACGAACGGGCGGAAGGCCAGCCCCGATGCGCCGAGGTGGACCACGTCGTCGGGCCCGACCACGACTCGCTCGGTGAGGGGCACATCGTTCAGGCGGACCGGGTTCTCGACGCCGGGTCGCGGCTCGACGGCGATCGTCCAGTCGGCGGCGACCTCGACGTCGAGGTGATGCCGCGAGACCGTCGGATCGCTGAGACGGACGGCGGCACCGTCCCGACCGACAGCGAAGCAGCCCTGCAGGAGGATGAGGCTGGTACCGGTATCCGGTCCGGCGACCACGTCCAGCGTCACCGCCCGCACCGGGATCGCCGGCATCCGCGCCATCTGGTGCGGCGCGCCGACCACCACGTCGTCGCCCGACATCAGCCCGCTGGCCCCGACCAGGTCGTCGGGGTCCAGCACCAGCCCGGTGCGCAGATGGCTGATCGAGTGCTCGCCGTCGCCGAGCCCGAGGTGTCGGCCGAGGGCGGCGGCGAGCTCGCCGATGGTGTGGCTGGGGTCGGCATCGATGACGACGTCGTCGCCGCCGCCCTCGTCGAAAGCCCGCAGGATCAGCTCCATCGACCGAACCCGCTCGCTCGTGAGATCGACGAGCCGCCGGACCTTACGGCGCGCCGAACCACCGGATCAGTGGTCGGCGGTGACGGCCGCGTTGATCTGGTTGCGGATGAAGGTGGTGATCTGCTCTTGGGCGTTGTCGCAACGCCCCGTGGCGCTCGTCGTGTACGTGGCGACGGCCTCGACCGCGGTCTCCTTGGCGGTGCCCTGCCAGTCGGTTCCGTTGAGCGCGGTCTGATGGGCGGCCAGCCCCTCACGCAGACCAGTGAACCGCCCTTCCACCACCGGGATGAGCGCTTCGAGAGCTGCGGTGTCGACATCGACGTAGTCGACCACCGTCGGCGCATCGGGGGTGATCGGCTCGCCGTCGATCTGGATCGTGATCGGCGCGCCACCCAGCGAGGCGGCGATGTTGGACGTCGACGCCGTGACCGACGCCGCCATCGCCCCCATGTCGGCCCACAGCGCGTTGGCGAACTGGGCGGCGAGCTGCCCCGACTGGACCTTGAAGGTCACGCTGTTGGGTCCGAAGTAGCGCACCGCGACCACGTCGGTCACCAAGCCCGAGAGCTGGGTGCGCATCTCGGTGAACTTCGTCTGAGCGGTCCTCCCATAGGTCATCACCGACTGTGGTTCAACCCGGATCAACGTCATCGCTGCTGCCCTTTCCGCCGTGGCCGCCGTTTGGCGACATCCACCTCGGCCCGTCATCGTAGACGTCCACCCGCTCGGGTGTGGCGCGCCGCACCGATGGGCAGACTGGATGGCGTGAGTGTCGTCAAGATCAACGCCATCAGCGTCCCCGACGGAGCCGGCGCCGAGCTCGAAGCCCGCTTCGCCGCCCGTGCCCACAGTGTCGAGCAGATGCCGGGCTTCGAGGAGTTCCAGCTCCTTCGGCCGGTGGAGGGCGAGGACCGCTACTTCGTATACACCCGCTGGGACAGCGAGGACTCGTTCCAGAACTGGGTCCAGAGCCAGGCCTTCGCCCATGGCCACGCCCGCGCCGAGTCCGCCGACGGCAAGCCGGTGTCGACCGGTGCGTCGCTGCTGGCCTTCGAGGTCGTCGAGCTGGTCGACCAACCGGCCGGCGACTGAGGTCCCGACCGGGCGGTCGAATCGGCCCGCTCGCGTCCACGACCGGCTCGGTAGCCTCACCGACTCGTGGCCCTCATCGTCCAGAAGTACGGCGGCACGTCGGTGGCCGATCCGGATCGGATGAGAGCCGTCGCCGAGAACGTGCAGATCACCAAGCGGCACGGTCACGACGTCGTCGTCGTGGTGTCGGCGATGGGCAAGGCCACCGACAACCTGATCGCCCTCGCCGGGCAGGTGTCCAACACCCGGCCGGGACGCGAGATGGACATGCTGCTCACCACCGGCGAACGGGTTTCGGCGGCGTTGTTGACGATGGCGCTCGCCGACCTCGGTGTGCCGGCGGTCAGCTTCACCGGCAGCCAGGTGGGGATCATCACCGACGACGTGCACGGCAAGGCCAAGATCGTCGACGTCAAGGGCGACCGTGTCCGCCAGGCGTTGGCCGATGACAAGGTCGCCGTGATCGCCGGGTTCCAGGGTGTCAGCCAGTCCAAGGAGATCACGACGATGGGCCGCGGCGCCTCCGACCTCACCGCGTCAGCCCTGGCCAAGGCTCTCGACGCCGACGCCTGCGAGATCTACACCGACGTCACCGGTGTGTTCAGTGCCGACCCGCGCATCGTCCCGCGCGCCCGCAAGTTGGCCCGCGTCAGCTTCGACGAGATGCTCGAGATGGCCGGCGCCGGCTCCAAGGTCCTGGCCTTGCGGTCGGTGGAGTTCGCCCGCAACCACGGTGTCGCCCTGCACGTCCGCTCGGCGTTCACCTGGGAACCCGGCACCTGGGTCGCCGACGAGGTCGACCTCCCCGATTCCGACAAGGAGCAGAGCGTGGAAGACCCGATCATCTCCGGTGTCGTCACCGACACCAGCGAGTCCAAGGTCACCGTCCTCAAGGTGCCCGACCGGCCCGGAATCTCGGCCAGCCTGTTCGAGCCGCTGGCCGACGCCAACGTCAACGTCGACATGATCGTGCAGAACACCTCGACCGAGGGCACGACCGACATCAGCTTCACCGTCCCGTCGGCCGACATGGGTGTCGCCGAGACCGTCGTCACCCGTGTGGCGTCGGAGATGGGGGCCGCCGGCGTCACCCACGACGACTCGATCGGCAAGGTCTCGCTGGTGGGTGCCGGCATGAAGTCGACGCCCGGGATCGCCGCCAAGATGTTCCGCACCCTCGCCGACGAGGAGGTGAACATCCAGATGATCTCGACGTCGACCATCCGGGTGTCGGTCGTCGTGGGCATCGATGATGTCGAGCGGGCGGCCCGCACGCTGCACACCGCGTTCGGCCTCGACGCCGGCAGCGACTATGCCGCGCCGCTGCCCGAACGCCGCTGACGCATCGCCCGGCACATCACCGCCGCGACGGTGCCAGAACGCCGCCGCGTGCTGACAGAATCACCCGGTGCGGCTGCGTTCCCAACTGATCCCCTGGAAGGTCGCCGGGCGCCTCACCGAGCGCGAGCGCGACACCGACCGGGTCGTGCGCGAGACCGGCTGGGTCTTCAACAACGAGACCGGCGAGACGCTGACGCTGGCGGAGTTCGTCGCCACCGGTGACGCCGAGGTGCCGGTGTACTGGGAGGCGTTCGGGCTGGAGCGGCCCGACGACGACGCCCGCACGCTCGTCGAGATCGGCTCGGGCATCGGGCGCATGACCTGTGAGTTCACGCGGCGCTACGGATCGGTGTACGCCTGCGACCTCGACGGCGGCTTCCTCGAACGCTGCCGCGAGGCGGTCAGCCGCTTCGGCCACGTCGACCGGCTGCAGACCATCGAGGTCACCGACGGCCGCTCGCTGGCCGTGCCGGACCGAACGGCCGATGTGACCTTCAGCTACATCACGTTGCAGCACTGCGAGCGCGAGGACGCGCTGGCCCTGGTCTCCGAGGCGGTGCGGGTCACCAAGCCGGGCGGCCGCATCGTGTTGAACTTTCGCGCCTGGGGTGCCGCCGACCCGTTGCTCCTCCCGGCGGGCGCGGCGATACGTGGGCTGTTCCGCGTCCCTGCCGTGGGCACCTGGTTGTCACGACGGCGTTGGGCGACCCGACTTGCCTGGCAGGCCAACCGGCTCGATCCGGTCCAGGTGCTCCGCCACCTCAACGGCCAGGTCGGCGACACGACGGTGTGGCGCAACCCGCAGCGCCAAGCGGCGATCGCCCGCGCCGACCGGGTGGCGTCGTTCGAGGTGATCAACCCCAACCACTGGTGGCTCGTCGCCACGGTCGCCTGACCGCTCGCCGACCCACCGTCGCGGACGAACCAGCAGGAGGAGGACCGATGCGATCCACCGACACGCCCTGGTGGCGTGACGCCGTCATCTACCAGGTGTACCCGCGCAGCTTCGCCGACAGCGATGGTGACGGGGTCGGCGACGTGCCCGGCATCCGGTCGCGGCTGACCTACCTGCACCGCCTCGGCGTCGATGCCATCTGGCTGAGCCCGTTCTACCCGTCGCCACAGGCCGACGCCGGCTACGACGTCGCCGACTACCGCGACGTCGAGCCAATGTTCGGCACGCTCGCCGACTTCGACGCCCTGGTCACCGAGGCCCACGCCCTCGACATCCGGGTCATCATCGACATCGTCCCCAACCACACCTCCGACGCCCACCCCTGGTTCCGAGCCGCGTTGGCGGCCGGGCCGGGCTCGCCCGAGCGGGCCCGCTACCTGTTCCGCGACGGTCGCGGGCCCGACGGTGGCGAGCCACCGAACGATTGGACCAGCGTGTTCGGCGGTGGCGCCTGGG
Source organism: Desertimonas sp. (assembly GCA_047972065.1). Lineage (GTDB taxonomy): Bacteria > Actinomycetota > Acidimicrobiia > Acidimicrobiales > Ilumatobacteraceae > JALZMG01. The sequence continues at coordinate 9,232 of JBKEAH010000223.1, read as the reverse complement.
AGCGGGTGGCCGACGCCGATGGCACACCCGGCCAGTGGTATCTGCACCTGTTCGACACCAAGCAGCCCGACCTCGACTGGACCAACGACGAGGTCGTGGCGGAGTTCGAGTCGATCCTGCGCTTCTGGCTCGACCGCGGTGTCGACGGCTTCCGCATCGACGTCGCCCACGGGCTGGCCAAGGACCCCGAGATGCCCGACATCGACGGGCGCTTCGTCGCCTCGGGCCAGGCCCGCCTCGGTCACCCCCATTGGGATCAGGACGCCGTCCACGACGTCTACCGCGGCTGGCGCCGGGTGATCGACGAGTATCCGGGCGACCGTGCATTCGTCGGCGAGATCTGGGTTGAGAGCAACAAGCGGGTCGCCGACTACCTGCGTCCCGACGAGTTGCACACCGCGTTCAACTTCCACTTCCTGCAGGCCGACTGGTCCGCGTCGTCACAGCGGGCGGCCATCGACGAGTCGATCGAGACCACGGCCCGGGTCGGCGCGCCGGTGACCTGGGTGCTGTCCAACCACGACGTCATCCGCCACGTCACGCGCTACGGCGCCGGTGACCTCACCCGGGGCACCCGACGGGCCCGAGCGGCGACGCTACTGATGCTCGCGCTCCCCGGCAGCGCCTACCTCTATCAGGGTGAGGAGCTCGGACTGCCTGAGGTGGTAGATCTGCCGGCCGCCGCCCGCCAGGACCCGATGTTCGCTCGCACCGGCGGCGCCGAACTCGGCCGCGACGGGTGTCGGGTGCCGTTGCCGTGGTCGGGTGAACGGTCGCCGTTCGGGTTTGGGCCGGGTCCGACCACGTGGCTCCCCCAGCCCGGGTCGTGGGCGACGCTGACCGCCGAGTCCCAGCAGGCCGACCGCGGCTCGACGTGGTCGCTCTACCGACGGGCGCTGGCCGAACGCCGCCGCCATCCGGCGTTGGGTGACGGCACGATGAACTGGGTCGATGCGCCCGTCGGCGTGCTGGCGTTCACCCGTGAGCCGGGGTTCGCCTGCGTCACCAACACCACCGACCGACCGCAGACGGTGCCGACCGCGTTGGCCGGCGAGTTGCTGCTGGCCAGCGATCCCGACGCCACCGCCACCGAGGTGCCGGCCGACGGCACCGTCTGGTTGGCAATCTGAGCGCGCCGGCGCGACCGGGTCACGTCGCCAGCAGGTCCGAGCCCTGGCCGACGGCCGTCCGAGGTGGGGAAACCGGCCGCTCCGTCGCGACTCGACGCTCGTAGCCTGTGACGCCATGCGTGTCGGTGTCGTCGGTGCAACGGGTCAAGTCGGTGGCGTGATGCGGCGTCTGCTCGCCGAGCGCAAGTTCCCGGTCGACGAGATCCGGTTCTTCGCCTCGGCCCGCTCGGCCGGGACCACGCTGCCATGGGGTGACGGTGAGATCACGGTCGAGGACGCCGCCATCGCCGACCCCTCCGGGCTCGACATCGCCCTGTTCTCGGCCGGCGCCACCTCGTCGCGCGAACTGGCGCCGACGTTTGCCGCCGCCGGTGCGACCGTCATCGACAACTCCTCGGCGTTCCGCATGGACCCCGACGTGCCGCTGGTCGTCTCGGAGGTCAACCCTGGGGCCATCGCCGATGCTCGCAAGGGGATCATCGCCAACCCCAACTGCACGACGATGGCGGCGATGCCCGTGCTCAAGCCGCTGCATGACGAAGCCGGGTTGGCGCGCCTGGTGACCGCCACCTATCAGGCGGTCTCCGGTGGCGGGCTGAGCGGCGTCGACGAGCTCGACAAGCAGGCGCGCCAGGTCGTGGACCGCGCCGCCGAGCTGACCCACGACGGCACCGCGGTCGACTTCCCGACCCCCGAGAAGTTCGTCCGGCCGATCGCCTTCAACGTGGTGCCCTACGCCGGCAAGCTGGTCGACGACGAGCGGTTCGAGACCGACGAGGAACAGAAGCTGCGCCACGAGAGCCGCAAGATCCTCGACATCCCCGGTCTGCTGGTGTCGGGCACCTGTGTCCGGGTCCCGGTGTTCACCGGCCACTCGCTGTCGATCAACGCCGCGTTCGAGCGGCCGATCAGCGTCGGGCGGGCGATCGAGGTGCTCGGCGCCGCCCCCGGCGTCGTCGTCACCGACATCCCGACCCCGCTGGAGGCGGCCGGTCAAGACCCCAGCTACGTCGGCCGGATCCGCCAGGACGAGACGGTCGACGGCGGCAAGGGGCTGGCGCTGTTCGTCAGCAACGACAACCTCCGCAAGGGCGCCGCCCTCAACGCCGTCCAGATCGCCGAGCTGCTCATCTGAGCGCGCCGCCTCTCGATGACACCCCGCCGGAGGCTCAACGGGCGGCGCGGGCGAGGAGCGGACCGGCGACGGCGACGATCAGCACGTAGGCGGCGGCGACCGCCTCGAGATCGGGACCGTCGACCAGCGTCGAACCCAACGCGGCGATGACGATCGAGAACTCGCCCCGCGGGACGAGTGCGGCACCGGCGCGGCGGCGGCCCCGCTCGCCCACTCCGGCGCGGCGAGCGGCGAACCACCCGGTGACACCCTTGCCGGCGACCCCGAGCAGCGCCAAGCCGATGGCCGGCACCAGCGCTCTGATCACGTCGGCCGGGTCGATGCGGAACGAGAACACCACGAAAAACGTCGCCGCGAAGAGATCGCGCAGCGGCGTGATCAGGGTCATCGCCCGCTCCCCGGCCCGGCCCGACAGCGACAGGCCGACCAGGAAGGCACCGATCGCGCCGGACACCTCGATGCGCTGGGCGAGACCGGCGACGAGCAGCGTGAGCCCGAACACGAACAGCAGCAGCGACTCGTTCGACCAGTTGCCCAGACGGGCGCTGAGCGGTTCGCCGAGGCGGAACGCCAAGGCCAGGATCAACACGACGGCGCCGACGGCGACACCGACCGCCACGGCCGTGTCACCCGCCGCGCCCCCGGCGACGAAGGCGGCAACGATGGGGAGATAGACCGCCATGGCGAGGTCTTCGATGACGAGCACGTTGAGGATCGACGGCGTCTCGCGGAAGCCCATCCGGTCGAGGTCGAACAAGACCTTGGAGACGATCCCCGACGACGACACCCAGGTGACCCCGCCCAGCAGGACGGCCGCCAGCGGGTCCCAGCCGAGCAGGAGTCCGACCGCGAAGCCGGGTATGGCGTTGGCGGCGAAGTCGACGGCGCCGACGGGAACCCCGGTCCGTAGACCCGAGCGCAGCTCGTCCTGGTCGTACTCCAAGCCGAGCGCCAGCAACAGCAACAGAACCCCGATCTCGGCAGTGAGCTCCAGGAACTCGCCGCTGACATCGAGCGTGACGACACCACCGTCACCGACGGCGAGCCCGCCGAGCAGGTAGAGCGGGACGGCGGTGATGCCCAATCGGCCGGCGAAACGGGCCATCGCGGCGAGCGCGATGGCCAGCAGACCCAGCTCGATGAAGGCCAGCGACGCCTCGGCCGTCGTGGCCGCGACGATCACGGAACCAACAGCTCGCGCAGCGCGGCGACCCCGTCGCCGGTCCCGGTGGCGACGATCGTGTCGTCGGCGTTCAACGCGAAGTCGGGCCCGGGCGCGGGGATCGATGTGCCGCGCCGGATGACGGCGATGATCGACGCCCCGGTGCGGGTGCGATACATGCCCTCACCGATCGTGGTGCCGACCGCCGGCGAACCCAGCGGCAGCGCGATCCACTCCAACAGCAACCCCTCGATCTGCTGTTGCACGGCACCGATGCCCTCGGTGAGCTGGCTGGCACCGAGCAGTTGGGCCAGCGTGTTGGTGTCCTCGTCCTCCAGCTGGAGGATCGCCGTGCACACGTCGGGGTCGTCGCGGTCGTAGACGAGCACGTCGTGCCGGCCGTCGTGATAGGCGAGCACGCCGACGGTGGTCCCGTCGTCGGTGATGAACTCCTGACGGACGCCGATGCCCGGCAGCTTGGTCTCGCGAACGATCGCCATGCGTCAGTCTGCCTACGGGTTGGCCCACGACCCGAGCCCGGACCTCGAAAGCTCCCCTATCGTCCGGGCCGGGGGTCAGACGACGCTGCTGGTCCGGGACCTCGCTCCGATGCCCGACCCCGTCGGGGTGATCCGGCGCGACGGCCGCCCGGTCACGACTCACCGGTCCGGTGGGGCGAGCATCGATCACCTCTCGCCGGGATCTCCTCGATGCCCGTCGAGATCCGCGCCTGACCCGACCGACCACGACCGGAGCGACGATGACCCCGCTGACCGAATCCCACGTCCGGCCCGACGGCGACGGGCCGGCGCTGCTCGAGGACATGACCATCGGTGACCTGTTGCGTGAGGTGGCGGCCGAGCACCCCGACCGCGAGGCGCTGGTGGAGGGCATCGCCGAGAGCCCCACGCGGCGTCGTTGGAGCTACGCCCAGCTGCTCGGCGACGCCGAGGCCGTGGCCAGGCTGCTGCTCGACCACTTCGAGCCGGGTGAACGGCTCGCCGTGTGGGCCCACAACCTGCCCGAGTGGGTCGTGCTGGAGTACGGCGCCGCGCTGGCCGGGGTCACCATCGTCACGGTCAACCCCAGCTTCCAGCCGGCCGAGGCTGCGTACGTGCTCGGTCAGTCACGATCGGCCGGGCTCATCCTGGTGCCCGAGGTGCGGGGCAACCCGCTGGCCGCCCACATCGAGGCGATCCGCGCCGAGCTTCCCGACCTGCGAACCGTGCTGCGGCTCGATCGCCTTCTCGACGACGCCGCCGCTCACCGGGTCGGCGAACTCCCCGCCGTCGCTGCCGAGGCGCTGGCCCAGATCCAGTTCACCAGCGGTACCACCGGGTTCCCCAAGGGGGCGTCGCTGACGCACGGCAGCGTGGTCAACAACGCCCGCATGTGGGCCGACTGGGTCGAGATCCCCGAGGGCGCCCGCTGGCTGTCGCCGATGCCGCTGTTCCACACCGGCGGTTGTGTGATGGGGGTCCTCGGTGCGCTCAACCGCCGAGCAACGCTGATCTTGATGCCGGCCTTCGAGCCCGGCCTGTTCCTCCAGCTCATCGAGGAGGAGCGGGCCGTGTTCGCCGCCGGGGTGCCGACGATGCTGATCGCGGCGATGGATCACCCCGGTGCCGCGACCCGCGACCTGTCGACGTGGGAGTCGACGGTGTCGGGCGGGGCCCAGGTGCCCGAGACGCTGGTGCGGCGGATCGAAGACACCCTGGGCATCGATTTCACGATCGTCTACGGCCAGACCGAGTGCTCACCCGTGATCACCAACACGCGACGCGCCGACTCGCCGGCCGACAAGGGATCGACCGTCGGGCAGCCGCTCCCGCACACCGAGGTCCGCATCGTCGATCCGCTGACCGGCGAGACCACACCGCTCGGCACGCCGGGCGAGCTGTGGGCCCGCGGCTACCTGACGATGGTCGGCTACTTCGACAAGCCGACCGAGACCGCCGAGACCCTCACCGAGGACGGCTGGGTCCGTACCGGGGATCTGGCCACGATGGACGAGCGCGGCTACTGCCGCATCGTCGGGCGGCTCAAGGACATGATCATCCGGGGCGGCGAAAACCTGTTTCCGGCCGAGATCGAGGAGGTGTTGTTCCGTCATCCCGGTGTGGCCGAGGCCGCCGTGGTCGGTCTCCCCGACGAGCGCTTCGGTGAGATCGTGGCCGCCTTCATCCGGCCTGCCGATCCCATGAACCCGCCATCGGTCGCCGAGCTGCGCGCCTTCTCCCGCCAGCATCTGTCGCCGCAGAAGACGCCCTCATCGTGGTTCGGCGTGACCGAGTACCCGCTCACCGGCAGCGGCAAGATCCAGAAGTTCGCCCTGCGCGAGTTCTGGGAGTCGGGTAGCTACGACGACGCCACGCTGGCCTGAGCCCTGGCGCGCTCAGGCGTCGGGCTCGCCCGACCCCACGTCGCCCTCGTCGGTCGCCGCCTCGGCGGCACCGGCCGGTGAGTCCGGGGCGACATCGGTCGGCACCGGCAACGAAGGCGCCGCCAGCGTCGAACCGCCCTGCTTGGCGAGGCGCTGGAACAGCGCACCGAGATCGATGCCCATCAGGTCGTTGGCCATCTGCATGCCCTGGGTGACGTTGCCGGCCACGCTCTTGGTGAGCTGCGAGGCGCCGTCGGTGGAGATGACCGTGACCTTGTCGATCGCCGAGATCGGTGCCGCCGCCTCCTTGACGAGGTTGGGCAACATCTGCGACAGCAGATCGATGACCGCGGCGTCGCCGTAGCCGTCATATGCGGTCGCCTTTTTCTCCATCGCCGTCGCCTCGGCCTGACCCCGAGCAAGGATCGCGGCGGCTTCGGCCTCGCCCTCGGCGCGCAACGCCTGGGCGGCGGCCTCGCGACGGGCCCGCTCGGCTTCGGCCTCGCGCAGTGCCCGGGTCTTCTCACCCTCGGCCTTGGTCTCGACGGCGTAACGCTGGGCGTCGGCCGGCTTGCGGACCTCGGTGTCGAGCTCGCGCTCGCGCAGCTGGGCCTGGCGTTCGGCGACGGACTCCTGTGCGGTCAGCACCTCCTGGTCGCGCGCCGCCTTGGCGATCGGCCCGGCGCCCTCCGCCTCCGCCTGGGCGGCGTCGGTCTCGGCCTGGATGGCGGCCTTGCGCAAGGAGAGCTCACGGTTGGCCACGGCGATCTCCTCCTCGGCCTTCAGTCGCGCCTGCTCGGCCTCGCGACGGGCGACCGACTCGGCGATCGCGGCAACCTTCTCGGCCCGGGCCGCCTCGGGCCGACCGAGGTCCACGAGGTAGTTGCCCTCGGTCTGGATGTCCTGGAGCTGGAAGGTGTCGAGCACGAGCCCCTGGTTGGTGAGCGATGACTCGGCCTCCTCGGACACCTCACGGGCGAACGCGGCGCGGTCACGAATGATCTCGTCGACCGAGAGACGTCCGACGATCGAGCGCAACGAGCCGGCGAGCACCTCCTGGGTGAAGCTGTCGATCGAGTTCTGTTGGCCGAGAAACCGCTGGGCCGCAGCGCGGATCGAGTCCTCGGTGCCGCCGACCTTGACGACGGCGACGCCTTCGAGCGAACACTTGATGCCCTGGGCGGAGACGGCGGAACCGACCCCCACGGAGATCTGACGAGCCGACAGGTCCATCGACGCCAGCTTCTGCACGACGGGGAGGACGAACACGCTGGCACCCATCACGACCTTCTGACCGGACAGGTCCGTCGAGACGGCACCGGTCTCGGGATTGGTGACGGCGCGACCCTTGCGTCCGGTGACGATGAACGCCTCGTTCGGGCCCGCGACCTTGATCCGCGTGACGACCAACGCCACGATCAGAACGATGAGGCCCAAGAGGGCCAGGATGCCGATGCCGAAGACGCCCATGCGGGTGTTCCTTCCGTCGAAAGCCGCCGGCCTCAGCCGTCGGCGGTGGATGGGTCGAGCTCCCAGAACCGCGTAGCGGACTGGACGATGACCCGGGTTGCACTTGCGACGTCGACAACCACCACTTCGGTTCCCACCGCGAGCGTGTCATCGGCCGTCGCCGAGATCTTGTAGGGCTGGCCGGCCAGCTGCAGCAGCACCTCACCGGGGCGTCCGTCGCTGATCGCGGTGACGACCTTGCCCTCGGTGCCGATCAGCGACTGGGTCGTCGGCGTGGCATCGGTGGGCTGGTGCATCAGGGCCTTGGCGAGACGAGCGGCGAACCAACCGAGGCCGACGCCACCAGCGATGCCGATGCCGACGGCCACGCCGTTGGGGGCGTCGAACCCCTCCTCGGCGACCCAGCCAAACAGGCCGAAGGCGGCAAGAAACGCCCCGAGCACGGGCCCCGAGATCCAGTCGGCGTCCGGGAAGATGCCGTCGAACACGTCGTCGAAGACGAGGAACAGCACGAGAAGCACCGTCCCGATCAGTCCCACCACGGCGAACACGGTGGCCAGTCTGCCAGGCAAGGTTGCGACGAAGGCCGCACCCTCGGGCGATCAGGGACAGGTACAGGGGACGGTGCCGCAGCGGGGGCAGCCGTCGGCGTAGCGCTGGATGGCCTCGCTGAGGTCGATGTCCATCTGGTTGGCGAGGGTCGCCACCCACGCCAGGACGTCGGCGAACTCGTGGCGCTGCTGGTCGGGCGTGCCCTTACGGACGGCCTGGGCCAGCTCGCCGACCTCCTCGGCCAGCCAGGCCACCGTCGCCGGCACACCCCGGTCGCGATCACGGCCGCCGAAGGTGCGTTCGATGACGTCTTGCAGCTCGGCCAGCTCCACGTCGGCACGGTATCCGGCGCTTTGGATCTGAGGGGGGGTGATGGTCGGGTAGGGGTCCCGGGCGCGGCGCAGGGGCTCTGCGATTCTCAGCGATGTTCGACGTCGTGAGTCTCGAGGAGCCCCTGCTTGGAAACGGACGGTATGCGCATGTGCTCGCTGCTGGTCGGCCTGCCCGACGTCATCGTGGTCGGTGTCGGCGAGTGGCCGCAGTGGCCGCAGTGGCCGCAGTGGCCGCGGATCGTGATCACCGTCGACGTCGAGCGCCCGTCGTGTTGCGGTCGGCGGGGGCATCGTCACGGCGTCCGTGAGGTGATGCTGGTCGATCTGCCGGCGTTCGGCCGGCCGGTCCGGTTGGTGTGGCGCAAGCACCGTTGGCGTTGCCCGACCTGTGGCCGGTCGTGGACCGAGCAGGCCCGTTCCCCACCTGGTCGAACGAGTCATCAAGACATCAACCGCGCCGCTGCCACATTGGCGGTCCGGCATGCACTGGCCCCATGTCGATCACCGTGGAGGAGCTTGCAGAGCGACTCAATGCTGAGGCTGCGCGCTGTGGCACCACGGTCGAAGCGCTCCTCGACGAACTTGCTGACAAGCTCCCACAAAGCCCCTGGCCCGGGCCGCTCTAGCAAGCCCGTGAGCAGGGGTTTCGTTGGTCGGGGTGCTGCTGCGTTACTCGAACAGGGCTGAGACCGCCCGCACGGAACGTGTCAAGGGAGATGAGACAACTTCCTATGCGGATTGGATGAGTGCTTCCCGGTTGGGTTCGTTGATCCACGCGACCTCGGGAAGCTTCGGCGGCGTGGGCGGACGGTGGCGGAATCGGGCGGGGTTCGCGGCGTAGGCGGCGGTGAGGGTCTCGGCTCGAGCGGCGCGGATCTCGGTGGCGGTGCCGTAGTGGACCGATGCCGGCGTGTGGAGCCCGATGCCGGCGTGGCGGTGGACGTGGTTGGGAACGGGCTGGGTCTGGGCGACATCTAGACTGCGGAGTATGGATGCTTCGCTGAGAGGATGTTGTCATGCCGAAGCCGTTTCCTGTCGAGTTCCGTCAGACGGTGGTCGCGGCGGCGA
>JBKEAH010000216.1:0-7902 GCA_047972065.1 Desertimonas sp. | reverse complement strand
TCGGCGGCGTCGAACGCGGCGGCGTCGAGCACCCCGCGACCGTCGAGCACGACACGCACGCCGGGCAGGTCGGCGGGGACGAGGCTTCGATAGCGGGCATGGTCGGCCTGGACGACCGCCGCCACGACGGCGTCACCGACCGGGTGCGGTTCGAACCCCAGCGCCCGCAGTTCGTCGTCGTCGTACAGCGGGTCGTCGACGGTCACCACCGCGCCCCGTGACACCAACGCGTCGACGGTCGCGAAGACCCCCGAGAACGCCGTCTCCTTGACGTCGCCCCGGTACGCCGCTCCGAGCACGACGACCCGGGCGCCATCGAGACCACCGAGCCGGCCGGCGAGCAACTCGACGGCCCGTTCGGGGGCGGCATCGTTGATCTCGCGGGCGACGCGGGGCAGCCGGGCATCGGGCGCGTTCTGCAGCAGGAACCGCGGGTACACCGGGATGCAATGCCCACCCACCGCGATCCCCGGCCGGTGGATGTGGCTGAAGGGCTGGCTGTTGGCCGCATCGATCACGCCGTACACATCGATGCCGGCGGTCTCGGCGAACGCGGCCAACTCGTTGGCGTAGGCGATGTTGAGATCGCGGTAGGTGGTCTCGGCCAGTTTGGCCAGCTCGGCCGCCTCCGCCGAACCGAGGTCCCAGACCCCGTTGGGACGCTCCAGGTCGGCGCGCTCGTCGAAGTCCAGCACCCGCTCGTAGAACGTCGCCGCCCGTTCGGCGCTGACGTCGTCGAGCCCGCCGACCAGCTTGGGATAGTGGCGAAGGTCGGCGAAGATCCGTCCCGAGAACACCCGCTCGGGGCTGAACGCGACGTGCAGGTCCACACCGAGCGTGAGACCCGAACCGGCCGCCAACGCCGGGGCGAAGCGACGCCGGGTCGTGAACACCGGCAACGTCGTCTCGTAGATCACGGTGGTGCCCGGCCGCAGCCCGGCGGCGACCGCCGCGGTGGCCGCATCCATCGCCGCGAAGTCGGGGACGCCGGCGCCATCGACCACCAACGGCACGACGACGATCACCACGTCGGACTCGGCCACCGCGGCGGTGGTGTCGGTGTCGGCGCTGAGCATGCCGGCGGCGACGACCGATGCCAGTCGTGTCCCCAGGTCGGCTTCGCCGGGGAACGGTTCGCGCCCGGCATTGACCAGGTCGACGACGCGTCGATCGATGTCGGCGCCGCGCACCCGACACCCGGCACCGGCGAACTGCACGGCCAGGGGCAGTCCGATCTTGCCGAGCCCGACGACGCACACGTCCGGGTCGAAGGTGGTCACAGCACGCCTCCTCGCTCGACGCCGAAACCGGCGGCCGCCCAGGTGACATCGGCCGCCGGCACGTCACCGATCACGATCCCCGCCAGCGGTCGCCCGGCCAGCACCACCGTCTGCGCTGCCGCGGAGAGCTGGTCCTCGGTCACGGCCCCGAAGCCGACCGCCAACACGACGCCGTCGCCTTCGGTGTCGTGGCCCGCCGCGGTGGGGCGCAGCCGTTCGGCGAAGGACGCCGGACCGACCGCCTCGACGGCGGCGGTGGCGATGTCCAGCTCCCCCAGCCGGTGTGCCAGCGCCCGCCGGTAGCCATCCCATGCCGTGTCGGCGGCGGGATCCCCGCGGCCGAACACGGCGAGCACCGGCACGCCCGGCAGGACCCGGGCCACCTGCACGCGGCGCCGGACACGACGGTCGACGATGACGCGCACCACCACCACGACGAGGGCCAACAGCCCGAACCCGAAGGCCCCGGCGATCAGCAACCGGATCGGCCGGGCCGGGCGGCTGCTCTCGGTCTCGATCGGTCCGAACTCGATGGTCCGACCCGTCACGAGGGCCTCCAGCGAGTCGAGGCCTTGAAGGTCGGCCTGGACATCGAGGATCGACTGACTGACCAGAGCGAGCTCGACCTCGGAACCACCCGAGCCGACGAGCTCGTCGCGGCGATCGGTGAGCACCGTCAACTCGGCGTCGCGCACCGCCCGAACCGCCGACACCCGATCGGCGAGGTCGGTATCGAAGCTCGCCTGGTAGTCGAGGCTGAACATCCCGAGCAACTCGACCAGCCGGTCCTCGGAGACGTCACCGGTGGCGGTGATCACCACACGCGACTCGGCGCTGACCGGTGTCACCGTGAACGACACGTCGGGCTCTTCGACATCGGCCAGGTCGCTCAGCCGATCGGCGACACGCGGCGCTTCGGCCGCCGGGGAGATCGGCTTCACGATGTCGGGGGGCAGATCGATCGCCTCGGCCGACGAGGAGTAGTCGTTGAAGGTCACGTCCAACGTGGCCGACGCCGCCCGAACCGACCCGCCACCGCCGCCGAGCACCCAGCCGGCGACGGCCCCGAGCGCGGCGACGACGACGATCCACACCCAGCGCCGCCGCACGCCACGCATCACGTCGGCGGCGGACAGCTCGTCGTATCCCTCCTGGCTCATGGGCGACGCACCCGGCGGACCTCGGCCGCGATGCGATCGGCCAGCTCGATCGCTCGCGTGCCCTCGGCCCCGCCCACCAGCGGGGGCTGCGACAGCTGCACGCAGTCGGCCATGTGTCGCAGCTCCAGCATCAGCGGCTCACCGCGGGTCTCGAGAAATGGGATCTCGATCACACTGGACTGGCGGTAGCGGACCCCATCGTCGGACAGGTACTCCGAGCGGCTCATCTGTCGCACCAGGAGGTCCTGGCGGACGAGATCGGCGACGATCACGCTGTCGGCCTGGGTGACCTCGATGACACGGATCTTCTCCTGTCCCAACCGGCTGGTCTCAAACGTCGCCGTGACGCCGTTGGCGAACTCGACGTTGGCCACGGCGAGGTCTTCGGTGCCCCCGTGATGGTGACGGGCCACGCCGCTCACCGCGACGACCTCGACATCGCCGACCAGCGACATCACGATGTCGAGATCGTGGATCATCAGATCGTGGATGACCCCGTCGCCGATGCGCGCCGAGTACGGGCCGATCCGGCTGGCCCGCAGGTGGAGCGGTTCATCGATCACCCGACCGAGCTCGATGACCGCCGGGTTGAACCGCTCGACGTGCCCGACCCCCAGCAACACGCCGGCCTCGGCGGCCCGCCCGGTCAACGCCCGTGCCTCGGCGGCCGTCGCCGCCAACGGCTTCTCCACCAACAGCGGGACACCGCGCTCGACGAGGTGGTCGGCGACGGCGACGTGGTGGAGCGTGGGAACGGCCACCACGGCCAGATCGAGCGGCGGAAGCTCGCTCAGCGCGGACAGCGCCAACGCCACCCCGCCGGCGGCCGATCGGGCCCGATCGATGTCGGCATCGACGACGGCCACCAGCTCGAGACCCGGCGTCGTGCGGGCGACGCGGGCGTGGTTCGCACCCATGATCCCGGCGCCGACCACCCCGACACGCAGCGCGCTCACGATCCCAGCGCCTGACGGACGGCGTCGACGATCGTGTCGAGCTCGGCATCGGTCAGGGAGGGGTGGACCGGCAGGCTGAGCACCTCGGTGGCGATCCGTCGGGCGTGCGGGGTGTCGTCGACGCTCACCCGGGCGTCGTCGGCGTAGCACTCGTAGTCGTTGACCAACCGCGGGTAGTAGATCCCGCAGCCGATGCCGGCGGCCGTCAACCGCTCGATCACCTCGTCACGTTCGATCGCCGCGTCGGTGGTGACACGCACCGTGTACTGGTGGTACACGTGCGTGCGCCGCTCGTCGGGGTCGGGTGGGACCAACAGCCCGGGCACCCCGCGCAGACCGGCGGTCAGCCGGGCGGCGTTCGCTTGGCGGCGTGCGGTCTTGTCGCTGAGCTCGCCGAGCTGGGCGACACCGATCGCGGCGGCCACGTTGGTCAGCCGGTAGTTGTGACCGGCGATCTCGTAGACGTAGCGCTCCCGCATGCCCTGATTGCGCAACAGGCGCAACCGGTCGGCGATCGCGTCATCATCGGTGGTGACCACCCCACCTTCTCCGGTCGACAGGTTCTTGGTCGCGTACAGGCTGAAGCAGCCGACCCCAGCACCGCCGACGGGTCGGCCGTCGAAGGAAGCGGCGACCGCCTGGGCGGCGTCCTCGACGATCGGCAGGCCGTGGCGGGCGGCGACGGCCCGCACGCCGTCCATGTCCACCGGATAGCCGTACAGGTGCACCGGCAGCAGCGCCCGCGTCCGCTCGTTGACGAGGTGCTCCATCGCCTCGGGCAGCACGTTGTAGTCGTCGCCGATGTCGGCGAAGCGGGCGGTGGCGCCGGCCTCGAGGATCGCGTTCAGCGTGGCGATGAACGTGAACGGGGTGGTGATGACCTCGTCGCCGGGGCGCAGACCGATCGCCTGCATCGCCGCCACCAGCGCGGTGGTTCCGTTGTTCACGGCGACGGCATGGCCGACCTGGTGGAGCGTCGCGAACCGACGCTCGAACTCCTCGACCACCTCGCCTTGGGCCAGCTGACCCGACCGCAGTACCGCGAGCACCCGGGCCTCGGTGTCGGCGGCGAGCTCGACCCGCGTGATCGGGATCATGATGACTCCTCGTGACAGCGTGGGCACAGCAGACAGGCTGGTGGTTCGAGCGACCGTGACACGACCTCGCCGCACCGGCAGACCCAACCGAGATGGCGGGCCGGGGTTCCGGCGACCAGCTGCTGGGGGGCGACGGACTTGGTGACCGTCGCCCCGGCCGCCACCATGCACAGCTCGCCGAGCGTCGTCCCGCACACGATCGTCGCGTTGGCCCCCACCGACGCGCCGTCTTCGACGACGGTCGGGGTGACCACCCAATCGGTGTTGAAGGCCCTGGGCACCAGGTCGTTGGTGAACGTCGCCGACGGACCGACGAAGACGTCGTCGCCGATCGTGACCCCGACGAACACGCTGACGTTGTTCTGCAGCTTGACGCGGTCGCCGATCGTGACGTCGGCGTCGACGTAGACGTTCTTGCCCACCACGCAGTCGGCGCCCAGGCGCGACCCGCTGCGCAGGTGGCTGTGGTGCCACACCTTGGTCCCGTCCCCGACCACGGCGCCGGGTTCGACGATGGCCGTGTCGTGGACGAAGGGTGCGCTGGACACGGCTCGGCAGGCTATCCGGTGGCCGGTCGCGACCGAGGGGTGCCACCGTCGCCGCCGGGACCGATCGGTACGATCCCGGGGCGTGAGTCACGCGCGCCCGACGGCCCCCCGGCGCGACGGCGACGAGCCGGCGTCCCCGGAACGGGCATCGGAGACGATGACGGGTGCCCGTGGTCTCGTCGCCTTCCGCGCCGAGCGCATCGTGCAACGGCTCCACCGCCCGCTCAACCCGATGTGGGCCCGCGGGTTCCGCCTCCTGTTCGTCCTCGACGGCGGCGCCCTGCTGACGGTGATGATCGCCATCAACGTCGTCCGTTTCGGAGAGCGCTGGCCCAACCCGGTGCGGTTCTACGTCGTCGGGTTCGTGGCGGCGACGGCGATCCACCTGTTCGTCAACTACTTCGCGGGTCTCTACGAACGCGAGCCCCGTCTGGGCGGTCGTCCGTGGCTGCCGCGTCTGGTGCTGGCGACCGGCATCGGCATCGCCGTGCAGGCACTGGGATCGCTGCTGTGGGACCGATACCTGATGCCGCGGTGGAACCTCGTGTGGTTCGCGGTGCTCGCCGTGGCCGTCTTGGCGCTCAACCGGCTGATCGCCCGCACGATGTTGCGCGCCCGGCTGGGGCCGCCGCGCGTCCTTCTGGTGGGTTCGGACCGCGAGGTTCGACGCGTCGGTGAGCACCTCGATCAGAGCGCCCGCGAGGTGGTCGAGGTGGGATCGGTGGGATCGGCAGATTCGGCGGACGGTCTGGTCGAGCGCATCCACGAGAGCGAGGCCACCCACGTGCTGTTCCTCGACGACGACGCGCTGCCCACCGTGTTCCCGCAGCCGATGCAAGCCATCGAGGCCGCCGGGGTGGGCTTCTTGCAGCGGGTCACCGCATGCGACACGCTGCTCGGGCTCCGCAACGTCGGCCAGGTCGCCGGTGTGCCGTTCGTGCGGCTGCACGTGCACACCATCCCGTCGTCGCAGATGCGTCTCAAACGGGCGCTCGACCTGTTGTTGGTGACCGTTGGCGCGGTGATCTGGCTGCCTGCGCTGGCCGTGCTGAGCGTGTACGCGCTGGTGCGCGCCGGCCGGCCCATCCTGTACCGCCAGGAGCGGGTCGGGCGCGACGGCGTGCCGTTCACGGTCGTCAAGTTCCGCACCATGATCCCCGACGCCGAAGTCGGCGGCGCCGTGCTGGCCAGCGCCGATGACGACCGGATCGTGCCCGGCATGGGTTGGTTTCGCTCCACTCGCGCCGACGAGCTGCCCCAGATCTTCAACGTGCTCGGCGGCTCGATGTCGATGGTCGGTCCGCGCCCCGAACGCCCCGAACTGGTCACCCGGTTCGAGGCCACGGTGCCCGGGTACGCGAGACGACTGGAGGTTCCCCCCGGGCTGACCGGGCTCGCCCAGGTGCACGGCCGCTACAGCACCGACGCCGAGTACAAGCTCGGCTACGACCTGCAGTACATCGCCAACTGGTCGCCGGTGTTGGACGCCCAGATCATCTTGCGCACCGTGTGGGTCGTCCTGTCCCGGCGGGTGTGACGCTCCTACACTCCCGGCCCATGCCCCGAGCGTTCATCACCGGCATCACGGGTCAGGATGGTCGCCACCTGGCCGAGTTCCTCCACCAACGGGGCTACGACGTGTACGGCATGGTCAAGGGTCAGCACAACCCGCGCGCCGACAGCCTGATCGAGGAGATGCCGTTCATCGAGATCGTCTCCGGTGACCTCGCCGACCTGCCATCGCTGGTCGCTGCGCTCGAGATGGCCCAGCCCGACGAGGTGTACAACCTCGGTGCGATCAGCTTCGTGGCGCTGTCGTTCACCCAGCCCGAGCTCACCGCCAACCTGACCGGGCTCGGCGTGTTGCGGATGCTCGAGGCGATCCGCATGGTCGGTGGCACCCAGCACAACCCGATCCGCTTCTACCAGGCGTCGAGCTCGGAGATGTTCGGCAAGGTGCGCGAAACCCCGCAGACCGAGCTGACCCCGTTTCATCCGCGCTCGCCCTACGGTTGCGCCAAGGTGTTCGGGCACGACATCACGGTGAACTACCGCGAGTCCTACGGGCTGTTCGCCTGCTCGGGGATCCTGTTCAACCACGAAGGCCCCCGGCGCGGGATCGAGTTCGTGACCCGAAAAGTGTCCAACGCCGCCGCCCGCATCAAGCTCGGGCTTCAGCACGAGTTGGTGCTCGGGCCGCTCGACACCAAACGGGATTGGGGCTACGCCGGCGACTACGTCCGGGCGATGTGGATGATGCTCCAACAGGACGAGCCCGAGGACTACGTGATCGCCACCGGCGAGACCCACACCGTCGAGGAGTTCGTCGCCCGGGCCTTTGCCGAGGTCGGCATCGACGACTGGCAGCGCTATGTACGCCAGGACCCGAAGTTCTTCCGGCCGGCCGAGGTCGATCTGTTGATCGGCGACGCGACCAAGGCACGCGAACGCCTCGGGTGGCGCCCGGAGGTCGACTTCCCGACGCTGGTCAAGATGATGGTCGCCCACGATCTCGGGTTCGAGGCGGCCAAGGCATCGATCTCGCTGGACGATCTCGACCCCGGAACGATCTGATGGCGGTCCTGGTCACCGGCGGCGCCGGCTACATCGGCTCCCACACGGTACGCGCCCTGCGCGCCGCGGGCCGTGACGTGGTCGTGCTCGACACCCTCGAACTCGGCCGCGCCGACGCGGTGATCGATGCCCCACTGGTGGTCGGCGACATCGCCGACGCCGACGCCGTGACCGCCGTGTGCGCCGACCACGACGTCGACTCGATCGTCCACTTCGCCGCCTACAAGTCGGTTGGCGAATCGATGTCGACGCCGGCGAAGTACTGGCACAACAACGTCGACGGGACG
>JBKEAH010000188.1:0-1742 GCA_047972065.1 Desertimonas sp. | reverse complement strand
GCCGATCCGGCCGGTGCTCGGCACCGGGCGACCGGCGAGATCACCCACGGCGTGCAGCACGTGATCGGGGACGACGGCGCCGGGCGGTTCGACCTCGCCGGAGGCGGGATCGATCACGATCATCGCTGCGCCGCGACGGACCCGGACGCGACCGTCGGCGAGCAGTGTCAGCGCGTGCTCGACCCGCCCCTGGCAGTCGAGCAGATCGGTGCGGGTGAGATAGCCGTCCAGGTCACCGGTCGGCGCGTCGAAGCGGGACATGGGCACACGCTACTCAACAAACAGGAATCATTCCTATTAATCCGCCCTGGCCGGGGCGTCGATCGCACCCATCACTAGCGTCCCCGACGTGCCTGACGCGATCGACGAAGCCATCCACACGATGCTGGCCGACGTGGCCGATGATCCCATCGCCCAACGCGGACGGTTGTACGACCTCGGGTTGGCCTGGGTGCACCACGCCGTCGGTCGGGGCGGGCTTGCGGCGGCCCCCGGGCGTCAGCTCGACGTCGTGCGTCGGGTGCAGGATCATGGCGTCGCCGTTGCCACGTTGGCGTCGGGTGGAGGGGTCTCGCTGGCCGGGCCGACGATGGCGGTCCACGGCAGCGACCAGCTGTGCGAGCGGCTGTTGCGTCGGTCGTTCACCGGCGAGGACTCGTGGTGTCAGCTCTTCAGCGAGCCGGGGGCCGGGTCCGACATGGCGGGTCTCGGTTGTCGTGCCGAACGTGACGGCGACGAGTGGGTGGTCGAGGGACAGAAGGTCTGGACCACCAACGCCCATCTCTGCAACCGGGCGATGCTGATCGCCCGGACCGACCCGGAGATGCCCAAGCACCGCGGCATCACCTATTTCGCCCTCGATCTGACCGCCCCGGGCGTCGAGGTGCGCCCGCTGCGTCAGATGACCGGGCAGGCCGAGTTCTCCGAGGTGTACCTGACCGGGGTTCGCGTCCCCGATGCCGACCGCATCGGCGACGTCGGGGACGGGTGGCGGGTGGCGATGACCACCTTGTCCAACGAACGCACCTCGATCGGTGGCGGCGGACGGGCACCGGTTCGGGGGAGCGGCGGCATCGCCGAGGCCTTGCGGATCTGGGCCGCCGCCGACGCCTCGGTGCGCACCGCCACCCGACGCCAACGATTGATCCGGCTGTGGTCGGAGGCCGAGGTCCTCCGGCTGACCAACCTCCGCCGGGCGGCGGCTCGCCGCAGCGGCACGCCCGGGCCCGAGGGTTCGACCGCCAAGCTGGCCTTCGCGCTGGTCAACCAGGACATCTACGAGCTCTGTGTGGACCTCCTGGGGGCGGACGCGCTGGCCGACTACGACTACGGCTTCCGCCGCGATGACCACCTCGGTTACGTCGGCCCACC
Organism: Desertimonas sp.; assembly: GCA_047972065.1. Classification (GTDB taxonomy): domain Bacteria; phylum Actinomycetota; class Acidimicrobiia; order Acidimicrobiales; family Ilumatobacteraceae; genus JALZMG01. Next base: position 371 of record JBKEAH010000188.1, on the reverse strand, counting down.
AGGTTCGGCCCGCCAGTTCTTCCTACGCACGCGGGCCAACACGATCGAGGGCGGCACCACCGAGATCCAGCGCAACATCATCGGCGAACGCTCGCTCGGGTTGCCGCCGGAGCCTCGGATGGACAAGGACCTCCCCTGGAGCCAGGTGCCACGAGGCTGAGGCGGCCGATCTCCTGGGGATGGCCACCCGGCCGCCCCAGAATAAGAACTGCTACTATCTGCGCATGAGCGAAGATGCGAAGTCGACCGCTGACAAGGTCCCGGTGACCGTGCTCACCGGGTTCCTCGGAGCGGGCAAGACCACGCTGCTCAACCACATCCTCACCGAGCAGCACGGCAAGCGGATCGCCGTCATCGAGAACGAGTTCGGC
>JBKEAH010000084.1:0-11983 GCA_047972065.1 Desertimonas sp. | reverse complement strand
CGCTCTAACCAACTGAGCTACGCGCCCTTGCGGGTGCCGCATCGTAGCAGCGACGTCGGGCCAGCCAACCGGGGAGCGATCAGCCGACGGGCACCAGCCACAGCCCGATCGGGGTGCCCGGCTCCGCCCACAGCAGCTGCGCATCGGGGTCGGACCCGAGCAGCGGGTCGTCGGTCGGTGCGATCACGTACGGGGTGGGCCCGGGTTCCTCACCGTCGAGATCCACACGATGACCGGGAAGGAAGTACTGGTACAGCTGCACGCGTTGACGCTGACCTTCCCGCCCGACTTCGACACCGGTCTCGACGACCCGCGAGCGCAGCGCGGCGCCCGCGGGCAGGATCGGTGTGGCGCCGGCCACCAAACCGGTGACATCGGAGGCGTCCATCCGAGCGTTGGCGCCGCGATCCAGCATGTCGTGGACCCGGCGATCGGCAACGAACAACGACCCGGCGACGGCGACGACGAGCAGCGTCGCCCGAGCTGCCCGGGGCAGGCTGGCGGCGAGTGCCCACACCACCATCCCGGTAACGGCGACCACCGTCAGCCGCGTGATCGGAATCACCCGGCCGAGGCCCATCACCGGCTGCAAGCCGAGGACCATCGCCCGCAGCACCCCGGTCGCCCGCAGCTCGTCGCCCCGTAGCCCCACCAGGGCAAGCGTGACACCAACCGTGCCCGCCCCGATCACCGCAAGACGACGCACACTCGACCGCCGGTGTCGCATCACCGCCCCGAGGCCGGCCATCACCAACAGCGCGGCCGCCGGATCGGTGTAGCGGCCATACACGATGCGATCGGGGCGCGCCCGCCCGGCCAGGAACGCCACCGACAACAACATCAACAACACGACCGAGACCGTGACGAGGACGCCGTCACGACGACTGGCCCGATCCCCCGGTCCCGGGCGGAGTAACGCCCAGGCGCCGAGCGCGACCAGACCGCACGTCGCGACCAGCTGGTACCAGACGTGTCCGAGGGCGGTGGCGAACATCGATCCCACCTGACGCCACTGCCCGATCGCACCGCCGAAGGAGTTCGTCGTGTACGGATCGGTCCACACGACGTGGACGACCCAGCGGGCAAGAGCCTCCGACACGACGAGCGCGGCGAAACCGACCGCCCCGATGATCGCACCGTCGCGCCGGGTGAGCTCCCGGCGCATCACGAGGTACGCCGTCAGACCCAACGCGACCAACGCCAGCGGGAGCAAACGGGAGTGAACGGTGAATCCCGCTGCGGCCAGCACCACGGCGGTCATGCCGCGACGAACGCCGGGTCGGCGCCCAAAGGCCACCACGGCGAGCACGAACGCCACCACCACCGGCTGGACCAGCGCTTCGGCCCACGCGAAGCGGCTGGTGAACAACAACGCCGGTGCCAGCGCGACGGCCAACGCGGCGAGCGACGCGCCGACGATGCCCAGGTTGGTCAAGCGCCGTGCGGCGATGACGTAGAGCCCGGCGGTGAGCCCGCCGAGCACCGCGTTCACGGCCCACACCCAGCGCAGACCGGTCACCGGATCATCGGTGAACCACCAGATCGGCGAGATCAGCACCGAAAAGCCCGGGCGGAACGTCGAGTAGTCGAGCATGCTCCAGCGGTCACCCGCCAACGTCCGGGCCATCGCCAGCTGGGCCGCCTCATCGGGGATCAGGGCATACACCGTCAGGTGATGCGAGATGCGCCAGCGCACGATGGCGACGATCGCCCCGACCACCAACACCGCCCCGGCGAGCACACGGCGCGGCACGACCGACGTCGACGCCGGCCGGCCACGGGCCGGCGCGTCGGTGGTGGCCACGGCGTCGATGGCCGGCGACGCTACCTCGCCAAGCCGGAGCTCCCGCGGCAGTCAGCGCAACCGGACGGCGACCTCGTTGGCGAGCAGTCGGCCCGATCTGGTGAGCACCCAGCGGCCATCGACCAACTCGACCAGGCCGTCCAGCGCCTCGCCGTCGAGCGTCTCGACCGGCACGCCGGCAGTGGTCCGCAACGCCAGCTGGAGACGCTCGACCCGCCGAGTCTCGGCGTCGAGGGTTTCCCCCGCCGCCTCGGTGGTCACCCCGGCGCGCACCGCGGAGATGTAGCGCTCTGGGGTCCGCAGGTTCCACCACCGGCGCCCGGCCCGATGCGAGTGCGCCGCGCAACCGATGCCGAGATAGTCGTGCTGGCCCCAGTACAGAAGGTTGTGCCGGCACTCGTGACCGCGGCGAGCCCAGTTCGACACCTCGTAGTTGCCCAGACCGGCGGCGCCGAGCCGCTCGTCGGCCAGCTCGTAGTCATCGGCCTGGACGTCGTCGTCGGGATGGCGCGCCGGGTCGTCGGCCAGCGGCGTGCCGGCCTCGACGGTCAGCCCGTACGCCGACACATGCGGCGGGTCGAGGTCGATGATCCCCTCCAGGGTCTTCGCCCAATCAGCGGTCGTCTCGCCGGCGGCGCCGTAGATGATGTCGAGGTTGAACGTCGGCATCCCGACGGCGCGCACGGCCTCGACCGCGCCACGGACGTTGTCGGGGTCGTGGGTTCGACCAAGCGACGCGAGCACGTGGGGCACCATCGACTGCACCCCGATCGACACCCGGTTGACACCGGCGTGGCGATAGGTCCGCAACAGTGGTTCGGTGACGTCGTCGGGATTGCACTCGACGGTCACCTCGGCGCCGTCACGGCACGGGATCGCCGCCAGCACCTCGGCGAGGCCCTCGGCGGGTACGAGGGTCGGGGTCCCCCCGCCGACGAAGATCGTGTCGGCCGCCGGGGCGCCGGCGGCGACGGCTCGGCCGATCTCGACCTTCATCGCGTCGAGATAGTCGGTCGTCAGGTGACGACGATCCGTCCACGTGGCAAAGGCGCAGTAGTCGCAGCGCTTGGCGCAGAACGGCACGTGGACGTACCACCCGAACGGGTCGGTCATCGCGACCGCCCGCCGATCAACACGGCGGCGACGACGGCCGCTGTCTCGACCCGCAAGATGTTGGGTCCCAGCGACACGGTGGCGGTCGCCGCGCCCAACTCCCGATCGGACCATCCACCCTCGGGGCCGATGGCGATGGCTCGATCATCGGCGCCCGGCGGAGGCCCTCCCGGTTCGGCGGCGACCATCGTCGGGAGCACATCGCAGGCTCGCACCGCCGACGCGATCTTCGGCACGAAAACTCGCCGCGACTGCATCACCGCCTGGCGGGCGATCCGTTCCAGACGCTCGACCTGACGGCCGGCGCGCTCGCCGCGGAGCCGGACCACGGAGTGGTCGGCATCGAGCAGGGCGATGTGATCGACCCCGATCTCGGTCACCTTCTGCACCAGCCAATCCAGCCGATCACCCTTGGGCGGGGCGACGGCGATCGTGACCGGGGTGGCGGGTGGCGCGACCCGTTCGATCTCACCGTCGACGCTCAGCGTGTCGCCGCACCACCGGCACGGTCGCCATGCCCCGGCGCCATCGGTGACGGTGACCGCCGCGCCGTCGCGCAGCCGCAGCACACGTCGGAGATGGTGGTCGTCGGCGTCGTCGAGCGCGGGCCGGGCGACGTCGGCGACGACGACGTGCGCCGCCGCCGAACGCAGGCGCCGGTCCACCTCAGGAGAAGGCTGACTTCAGCCGGGACAGCAGCCCCTTGTCGGGTGGATGCACCGACTCGCCGCGATGTTCGGCCAGGGTTCGCAGCAGCTGGGCCTCGTGCTCGTCGAGCTTGGTCGGGACCCGCACCTCGATCCGGGCCCGCAGGTCGCCCCGACCCCGCCCCTGGAGGCGCGGGACGCCCCGCTGACGGAGCACGAACTCGCGTCCGGGCTGGGTGCCGGCGGGCACGTGCAGCTCCTCGTCGCCGTCCAACGTCGACAGCATCACCGTGGTCCCGAGGGCGGCCTGTGACAGCGACACCGGCACCGAGGTGACCAGATCGTCACCTTCCCGCCGGTAGCGGTCGTGGTCGGCGACCCGGAGATGGACGTAGAGGTCGCCACGGCCACCGCCGCGCGGGCCGGCCGCGCCCCGTCCGGTCAGGCGCAACGTCGACCCCGAGTCGACCCCGGCGGGGACGTCGACCTGATAGGTGTGCTCGGCGGTGACCCGCCCCTCGCCCCGGCAGGTCGGGCAGGGGGTGACGACGACCTGCCCGAGGCCACCGCAGCGAGGGCAGGCGGCCGTGGTGACCATCTGGCCGAGCAGACTCTGGCGTACACGTTGCACCTGACCACTGCCGTTGCAGTCGGCGCAGGTGACCGGCGAGGTGCCCGCCGCCGTGCCGGTTCCCGAGCAGTCGCCACAGGTCTGCGGGAGCCGGAGGGACACCGGGATGGTGCCTCCGAACACGGCGACCTCGAAGTCGATGTCGGCGACGACCTCCATGTCCTGCCCGCGCGGTGGTCCGGCCGGACCACGGTTGCGTCCGCCGCCGAATGGGCTCCCGCCGCCGAAGAAGGTCTCGAACAGATCGCCGAGACCGCCGCCGAAGACGTCATCCATCGACGGGCCGGCGGTGCCCTTGACCCCCTGCTCACCGAAGCGGTCGTAGCGGCCACGCAGCTCGGCGTCGGACAACACCTGGTAGGCGCGGGCGACGTCCTTGAAGCGCTCGGCGGCGGCCGCGTCACCGGGGTTGGCGTCGGGGTGCAGCTCGCGGGCCCGCTTGCGGTACGCCCGCTTGATCTCATCGGGGGTCGCGTTGCGGGCCACGCCCAGCAGCTCGTAATAGTCGCCCGCCATCGCGGTCAGCTCTCCTCCATGCGTCGGGCCAGCTTGGCACTCACCAGGTCGACGGTGGCCAAGGCCTGGGGATAGTTCATTCGAGTCGGCCCGAGCACGCCGACGGTGCCACGGCGTTCACCATCGACGACCACGGGGGCGACGACGACCGAGCAGGCTGCCAACGGCTCCACACCATGTTCGCCGCCGATGGCCACCGTGAGCCCGCGTTCGACCAACTCGCCGAGCAGGGTGACGACCACGAACTGCTGCTCGAGGGTGTACAGCACATCACGTACGACCTCGACGGCATCGAACGCCGACGCCATCGCCGAGGTGCCACCGACGAACACCGGTTCGTCGACCGGTCGTCCCCGGATCGCGGCCAACGCGTCGGCGCACAGACGGTCGACGACGTCGTCGCCGCTGGGTGGCGGGTTGATCACATCGGTGAACGACAACCCGTCGAAGGCGGCGGTCAGGTGAGCCGAGGCGGCGGCCAACTGAGCGGGAAGGATCTCGCCGCCGATCTCGACGTTCTGGCTCTCGACCGAGCCGTTCCCGAACACGACCACCACGGTGGCACTGGTCGCCGACAGCCCGACGATCTGGACGCTGCGCACCGTCGCCGCCTCCGAGCGGGGACCGACGACCACCGCCGCGTAGTTGGTCACGTGGGCCAGCAGGTCGGAGGTGCGGTGGAGCATCTCCTCCAGCCGCCCGTGGGCGTTGCGGAAGAACGCGCCGACCTCGGCCCGGGCAACGGCGTCGAGCTGGCCGGGCGTCGACAGATGGTCGACAAAGAAGCGGTAGCCCTTGTCGGTCGGGATCCGCCCGGCCGACGTGTGCGGCTGGACCAGGAAGCCCTCCTGTTCCAGCACCGCCATCTCGTTGCGCACGGTGGCCGAGGACACCTGCACGCCGGGCGCGTCGGCGATGTGGGTCGAGCCCACTGGTTGCGCCGTTGCGATGTACTGCTGCACGACGGCGCTCAGGATCGCGGTCTTCCGTTCGTCGAGCATGGTTGGCAGTCGAGGATACCGAGTGCTAACCGCTGCCTGGTTGTGAGGCCGGGCGCGAGCCACGATCGACGAGCCCCGTGGAACCGATTCGGCCGCCGTGGGGTCGAATCCGCCGATGACCCCGAGCAATCCGCCGCGAAGCACGAGGACTCACGATGACCCCGTGAAGGCGTTGCGATCTGACACGGCCGCGGCGACCGACCGGCTCGACGCGATCTCGCGCCGGCTGACGCGCACGCTGGCGACCGCGATCACGTTCGTGTTGGCGTTCGGGCTGATCGTGCCGGTCGGTTCGACCGAGAACATTCGGCATCCCGGGGTGTTCCGGGTGCTGACCGCCGGGTTCTTCTACCTGACCGGAGACGGTGGGGTCGGCGCGATCATCGGAGGGATCGGGTGCCTGCTGGTGACGCTGGCCACCCTGGCCCTGATGGCGTCCACCCTGGACGTCGAGGCGGGGCCCGACATCGAGCGGTCGGTCTGGCCGAGCGCCCTCGCCGTGGTCGTCATGCTCGGCTCGCTCCCGATCTGTGTCGTGTCGAGGGTGTACACCGGCGGGCACCTCGCAGGCAGCGCCGGCTGGGGCGGGGTGATCCTGTTCACCGGCGCCGCCCTGGCGCTCGTGCTTCAGTCGCGCGACTGATCGTCGATGCGGCGTGGCGGCCGCGACGCAGCACGATGGCGGCGACCGCCGCGGTCACCAGGGTGATCACCGAGCCGTAGGCCAGCGACCACTCGGCGCCGACCCGGTCGCCGATCAGCCCGGTGATCGGCCCACCGATCGGTGTCGAGCCCAGGAACAGGACGGCGGTCAGCGCGAGCAGCCGGCCACGCATGTCCGGTGGCGACTCCTGCTGGGTGATCCCGTTGGTGGCGCTGACAAAGCCGGCGCCACCGAGACCCAGCGGGATGCTCCACGCCAGGGCCGACCCGAGGTTGGGGGCCCAGGCCATGCCGATGCCGCTCACTCCGAGCAACACCGACATCACGAGGAACGTCCGCAGCCGGATGACCTCGACCCGGGCCACGACCAGCGCCCCGATCATCGAGCCGACACTGCTGGCCGACAACACGAGCCCGAAGTGCTCCTCGCCGCCCCAGCGGGCATCGGCCAGCTTGGGGAGCGAGACGCTGTAGTTGAAGGCGAAGGTGCTGATGATCGCCATCGCCACCATCACGACCAGCAAGAACTCGTGGTGGACCACGAAGGCGATCGCCTCGCGCACCGGTTTGCCGCCCGGTGCTCGGCGCGGCGGTGTGTAGAGCTCGTCGGGGCGCAAGGCGAGCAGCGACGCCAGCACGGCGGTGAACGAGATCCCGTTCAACAGGAAGCACCACGCGGTGCCCACGGTGTCGACCATCAGCGCGGCCAGGGCGGGGCCGAAGATTCGCGACCCGGTCATCACCGCGGTGTTCAGCGAGGTGGCGTTGGCGATGTCGGCGGGCTCGACGAGCTCGGTCACCAGGCCCCGCCGGGCCGGGTTTTCGAAGGCGCCGAGGACACCGACCACGAGAGTGAGGGACCACACCACCGGCACCGTGGCCAACCCGGCGAGATCGATCAGCCCGAGGACGATCGCCTGGGCCGCCAGCAACGCCTGGGTGACGATCGCCATCGTCCGCTTGTCTCGGCCGTCGGCGACGGCGCCGGCCCACGTACCGAGCAGCAGCATCGGGAGGAACTGCAAGGCGACGGTGATGCCGAGATCGGTCGCCCGGCCGGTGATCCGGTACACCAGCAGCGACATCGCCGTCAGCTGCAGCCACGTCCCGACGTTGGAGACCAGCAGACCGGCGAAGAACACGCGGGCGTTGCGCTTGCGCAGGCTGCGCAGCGTCGGTCCGGCGAACAGGGTGGTCAGCAGATCACCCCGCGCCGTGAACACGCGCCGAGGTTACGAACCCGTCCCACCCATCCGAGGGTTGAACCGCCGGCCCCAGACGTGTCAGTTCCCGTACCGCCCGTCCGGTACCGAAGCTGACACGTCGCGCCCCTACCGTCGTGGGATGACGGTCACACTCGGCGACCACGACCTCACCGACGCCCGGGCCGCGCTGCGGCGCGACGGCGTGGCGGTGGTGCCCGGTGTCCTCAGCGACGCGGAGGCGGCCCGGGCACTGGAGCGTCTGTGGGGGGCGTCGACCGAGTCGACCCGCCGCGGCGTCCCGCCGCACATCCCGGGTCTCGACCCCAATGCGTCCAACGTGCGGGTGTTCGATCTGATCGATCTCGATCCGCTGTTCGCCGAGTTGATCGCCCACCCGGTCGCCGACGCGCTGGTGACCGACCTGCTCGGAGACGACTACATCGTCTCCAACTTCACCGCCAACATCGCCCGGCCGGGCAGCGAGTCGATGGTCGTGCACTCCGACCTGGCGGCGGTACTGCCCGAACCGTGGGTGGCACCCCACTCGATCAACATCATCTGGTGTCTCACCGACTGTCGGGCCGACAACGGGGCGACGTTGCACCTGCCGGCCAGCCAGGGCATCCAGACGCTCGCTGACCTGCCGACCGACGCCATCGAGCGGATGGTCCCACTAGAGGCCCCGGCCGGATCGATCATCGCCATGGAGGGCCGGATCTGGCACACCTCCGGGCGCAACGTGACCGCGGCGGAGGACCGGGCGCTGCTGTTCGGCTACTACACCAAGCCGTACCTGCGGCCGCAGTGGAATTTCACCCGGTCGCTGCGACCCGAGACCCAGTCGTCACTGTCGCCGGTGATGCGGTATCGGCTGGGGCTCGATGCCACCCTCAACATGGCGTTCAACGACGTGTTCGGCGGCGGCGCGTGAACGCGACGGCGACCCTGCCGGCGCCGACCGACGACCTCGACCGGGCCGAGGCCGACCTCGCCACCCACGGCATCTGTGCGGTCACCGGTGTGCTGTCGGACGATGTGCTGGCCACGGTGCAACATGAGCTGTACGGCGCCGCAGCGGCCGATCGAGCCCGATCCCGCGAGGTCAAGTTCGCGCTCGACTACCCCGACGACGAGACCAACCAACGGGTGTGGAACGTGCTGTCGCGGGCACCGGTGTTCGCCGACCTCGCCGAGCATCCCGTCGCCCTGCGGCTGCTGCGCTCGGTGCTCGGCTGGCCGATGCTGCTGGGCAACCTGTCGGCCAACATCACCGGACCAGGCGGCGGCGAGATGGTGCTGCACGCCGACCAGATCTTCGTCCCGACGCCGTGGCCCGACGAGCCGCAGGGCGCCAACGCGGCGTGGTGCGTCGACGACTTCACCGCCGACAACGGGGCGACGTGCTTTGTCCCCGGCAGCCACCTGCTGCACCGCCCGCCCTCGCCCGAGGAGCGACCGGAAGCCGTGCCGATGGAAGCGCCGGCGGGTTCGGTCGTCGTGTTCGAGAGCCGGTTGTGGCACCGCACCGGGCACAACCGGACCGCCGACCGGCGCCGGGCGGGCATCTTCGGCTGGTACACCCGTCCGATCTATCGCCAGCAGGAGAACTGGTACCTGTCGCTCGACCCGTCGGTCCGCCAGTTCGCCTCCGACGACCTGCTCGTGCTGCTCGGCTACCGCACCACCGGGCTCGGCCTGATGAACGGCGCCTCCCCCGCCTGACCGGCACCGCGGCCCAGCCATCGGGCCCGCAGCCGGCGGGGAGCGCTCCCCCTCCCGTCGGCGAACGAACCGTCCTACCCTGGCCGGGTGACACGACTGGGCGCCGATGTCGAGCAGCTGGAATCGCTGGCTCGCTCGTTCGACAGCGCGCGACGCGATCTGGGAGCCACCGCCCGTGAGTTGAGCAACCGAACGTCGTCGGTCTTCTGGGTCGGGCGCGATGCCGACGACTTCCGTCGCCGATGGTCGCAGGCGTCGGCGCCGGCCTTGCGACAGCTCGGCCAGACCCTTGACGACGCCGCCACGTCGTTGCGACGCCAGGCCGGCGAGCAACGTCGAGCCAGCACGCACGACAGCACCGCGCCACCCATCGACCACGGCGCGGCGAAACGGGGCAGCGGCGACGTCCACGATGCGGGACAGGACGAGTCGCAGCCCCTGGTGATCCGGACCGAGATCTACGACTCGAGCGGCTCGGTGTTCGCGTTCGGCGCCGGCCAAGAGATCCGCGTCGACGAGATCTCCGACGGCACGTTTCGGCTCACGATGTCGGCGGATGCGTCCGTCGGCGTCTCGTCGGGCTTGGCGATCAGCATGCCCGTGCAGGTGGAAGACCTCCAATACGACCTCGGGTTGGGGGCCGCCGAGCTGGAACTCGCCGCCGGTGCCGAGGTGCACACCACCTGGACGGTGGGCTCACAGGCCGAGCTCGATCGTCTGATGCAGCAGATCGCCGACCAGTACGTCCTGGCGATGGGCTACGACCACGCCCCGCTGCCGCCGCCCGATGAACAGGGCGTCACCATCGGTGTCTCCGGCGATGCCGACGTGTCGATGGCCGGTGCCGAGATCGACAACAGCGGCGCCGCCACGATCGGCTTCTACTGGGAGGCCGACGGCGACTACGGCTATCGCGAGTCGTTCATGGTCAACGGCGAGATCGTCGGGTTCGCTGGGCTGGCCAGCTACGAGCTCGGTACGGAGGTCGTGATGGACATCGCCATCGACGGCGACACTGGTGAGGTCCAGAACATCGTCGTCGACGAGTCCGTCGAGATGGGCGACGGACGCCAAGAGGTGACCCGGGTGGACTACGACTCGACCGACGTCGATGCTCCCGTCCAGTGGTACGACCTCGACGGATTGCCCGTCGACGACCGGCAATCCGGGATCGCCACCGAGACGGTCGACTGGGCAGTCGGTCCCCAAGTTGTCCTACCCGGCGCCGAGTTCGGCTTCAGCATGGAACACCGCTCGATCGACTACCAGTGGGGCGAGTCCCCCAGCTGACCCCGCCGCCCGGCATGTCACCCGAGTGTTTGCCGCACGATCGGGGACGTGTCAGCTTCGGTACCAGACGGGCGATACGGAAACTGACACATCCGCCGTCGCAGTTACCCCCCGTGCTGATTGGCAGCCCACTGGTGAGGTATGGAGGACGTCGCCCGGGTGATGGTGGTCGCCGCCGAGCAGCACGGCGCAGTCGGACTCAGCCAGCTCGACGGCCTCGGACTCGGTCGCCGTCAACGGCTCCGCGCCCTCCACGAGGGCTGGCTGATCGCCGTCGCCTCCGGTGTGTACGTGGTCGCCGGCTCGGTCGATTCCGTCGAGCGACGGTTGCACACCGGGCTGCTCCGACTTGGCCCCGACGCGGTGGTCAGCCACGAGGCCGCGGCCCGGCTGCACCGGTTCGACCGCACACCGCCCGACGCCGTCCAGTTCACCGTGCCCCGTGCGGCCCGCGGCGGCGGAACCGGGCTCCGCGTGCACTCCACCGAGACGTTCGGACCGACCGACCGGCTGCGCGTGGACGGGTTCCCCTGCACGTCGGCCACGCGGACGATCATCGATCTCGCCCGCATCGGGCGACCGCGGTCGCGGGTCGAGGCGGCGATCGACTCGGCCGTCCGCAGCGGGGCCAGCTCGCCGATCGTGCTCGCCAATCGCCTCGCCGAGCTGCGCGGCACCGGATGGCGCGGCGCGCGGCTGATCGACGCGCTGCTGCCCGACAGCGGCGGGCACTCACCGCTGGAACGGCGGTTCCTCCGCCTCATTCGTACGGCTGGTCTGCCGCGTCCCACCACACAGGTGATCCACCGCCTGGGCACCCGGACGATCGCCCGAGTCGACTTCTGCTTCGAGGATCACGACGTGGTCGTGGAGGTGTCGGGGCGTCTGGGTCACGTCAGCGACGCCGATCGCGCTCGCGACGCCCAGCGCCGCAACGAGCTCCAGGCCGCCGGCCGTCACGTGATCGAGTTCACCCGCACCCAGGTCGAGGACCGCCCGATCTACGTCCTCGACACCCTCCGCGCCGCCCTCACCTCCCACCCCATCGAAGGATGAACCGCCGGTCGACGGACATGTCAGATCCCGTCCCACCCGTCCGGTACCGAAACTGACACGTCGGACGTCATCCCGCCAGGAGAGAATCGGTGGCCGTGATCATCCGCCCCGAGGAGCCAGCCGACTTTGACGTCATCGACCAGGTGGTGACCGCCGCGTTCGGGTCACCGGCGGAGGGAACCCTTGTGCGGCGCATCCGCGACTCTCCGGAGTACGTGCCCGAGATGGCGCTCGTGGCCGAGGACGACGGCCGAGTCGTCGGCCACGTGATGATCAGCGGCGCCGTGATCCACCACGACGACGCCGAACGGGCCGACCGGCCGATCGTGATGCTC
>JBKEAH010000083.1:0-3887 GCA_047972065.1 Desertimonas sp. | reverse complement strand
GCCGGTGGGACCTGTCCGGGCGTCGAGTCGTTGACGGTGACCGCACCGGGTGACGTGACGTTCTGCTACCGGGTGACCAACACCGGCAACACGACGCTGTCGGCGACCGTGGTGGTCGATGACATGGCGACGCCGGGCGTCTCGTCCGACGACGCGACGATCACGGTGCCCACGCTGGCACCGAGCGCGTCGGCGACGGTGACCACGACGGTCACCTTTGACCAGGCCTTCATCGACGCCGACGTGGCCCGTACGAACAGTGCGGTGGCGACCGACACCGTCGAGGACGTGTCGTCGCCGCCCGATACGGCGACGGTGACACCGGACCAGAACCCGGGTCTGTCGCTCGCCAAGACGGTGATCGCGGCCGGTGGCACCTGCCAGGGCGCCGAGTCGTTGACCGTGACCGAGCCGGGTGACGTGACGTTCTGCTACCTGGTCACCAACACCGGCAACACGACGCTGTCGGCGACCGTGGTGGTCGATGACATGGCGACGCCGGTGGATACCTCCGACGACGTGACGATCACCGTGCCCGAGCTGGCGCCGAGCGCGTCGGCGACGGTGACCGCGACGGTCACCGTCGATCAGGACGTCATCTACGCCCAGGTGACGCGGACCAACGTTGCCCGTGACCACGACACCGAGCAAGTCGTCACCTCGCCACCCGACACGGCGGCCGTCGACCCCGAGGGGACACCCGGCATCCAGATCGTCAAGTCGAACGACCCGACCACCACGCTGCGCGAGGGCGACGTCGTCAACTACAGCTTCGTGGTGACCAACACCGGCACGGTGGCGCTCACCGACGTGACGCTGGTCGATCCGCTCTGTGTTCCCGCCTTCACCGGGGGTGACACCGACAACGACCTGTGGCTCGATCTCACCGAGACCTGGACGTACGGGTGCAGCTACACCGTCGATGCCGACGATGTCGCGGCTACGGAGGTCGTCAACCCGGTGACGGTGGTCGGTGACGACCGGAACCCGAACACGGTGAACCCGACCGACGACGACGAGGTCCGGAACGCGACCGAACCGATCCCCAACCCGGATCTCGAGCTGGTCAAGACCTATACGTTGGCCAACGACGTCGACGCCGACGGCGTGATCGACGTCGACGACACCATCGAGTACAACTTCGCCGTCACCAACACCGGTGACATCACCCTCGACGTGGTGGTCGACGACCCGATGCTGGGCGGCTTCATCTGCGAGATCCCCGGGCTCGAGCCGACGTTCACCGGCAGCTGCGGCCCGGTGGCCTACCAGGTCACCGCCGCGGATGTCGCGGCGGGCACGATCACCAACGTCGCCACCGCCACCGGTGACGACCACGACCCCGATACCGAGAACCCGACCGACGAGGACTCGACCACGATCGACCGGCCCGACATCTCGCTGGTGAAGGTCGCCGCGCTCGTTGACGAGAACGGCAACAACCTCGCCGACTCGGGCGAGACGATCAACTACGCCTTCCAGATCACCAACTCGGGCGCCGTGACGCTGTCGCCCGTGGTGCTCAGCGACTCGCTGCTCGGCGGGGTGGTCTGCACGATCCCGACGATGCAGCCGGGTGATGTGGCCACGTGCGGACCGTTCGGCTACCGGGTCACCTCGGCGGACGTGGTGGCCGGCAGTGTCGACAACGTCGCCACCGTGACCGGTGACGACAACAACCCCGACACCACCGACCCGACCGACGAGGACGACACCACGACCCCCACGGGCCCGGTGCCGAACCCGGCGATCCAGATCCAGAAGTTCTCACCCGGCGAGCCCGTCGAGGTGGGCGACACCATCACCTACATGTTCGTGGTGTCCAACACCGGGAACATGGATCTGCATGAGGTGGAGCTCGCCGACCCGCTGTGTACGCCGACCCTGGTGTTCGGCGATCTCAACGGGAACTCGACCCTCGAGACCAACGAACAGTGGACCTACACCTGTGACTACGTCACGACCGACGCCGATCTCGCCGCCGGTGAGGTCGTCAACCCGGTGCGGGTGACCGCCGAGGACGACGACCCCGAGACCGAGGACGTGAGCGACGAGGACGAGGTCACCGACCCCGTCATCGGCTCCCCGGCCCTCGACCTCGCCAAGACGGTCGTCGCCGCCGGGGACGCCTGCCCGGGGGTCGAGTCGCTCACCGTCACCGAGCCCGGCGACGTGACGTTCTGCTACCTGGTGACCAACACCGGCAACGTCACGCTGGCCGCCACCGTCGTCATCGACGACATGGCGACGCCGGGCGACCCATCCGACGACGTGACGATCGCGGTGCCCGAGCTGGCCCCGGACGCCTCGACGACGGTGACCCACACGATGGCGGTCGATCAGGCGTTCATCGACGCCGGGGTGGCCGCCATCAACGTGGCGATGGCCCACGACGCCGAGGAGGATGTCACCTCACCACCAGACACCGCCGAGGTTGACCCGGACCAGAACCCGGCTCTGGCCCTCGCCAAGACCGTCGTCATGGCGGGCGGGGCGTGCCCGGGGGTGGAGACCATCACGCTGACCGAGCCGGGCACCGTGACCTTCTGCTACCGGGTGACCAACACGGGCAACGTGACGATGTCGGCCACCCGGGTGGTCGACGACATGGCGACCCCGGTCGAGACGCGGGACGACGTGACGATCGCCGTGCCCGAGCTTGCGCCGGGTGAGTCGGTGACCGTCACCAGCGCCACGGTCACGCTGACCCAGGCGTTCATCGATGCCGGGGTGACGCACACCAACGTGGCCCGGGCCTACGACCCCGACGAAGGGGTGTCGTCGCCGCCCGACACCGCCACGGTCGACCCCGACCCGCCGCCGAGCTCCCCGCCGCCCCCGGGCCCGGGGGTCACGGCCCGACCGCCGTCGTCGAGCGGCGCCGCGGCGGGCATCGTGCCCGCCGGGAACCTGGCCGACACCGGTGGCACGCCGGCGCCGATCGCGCTCACCGCCTCGGTGCTGGTCGGTCTCGGACTCGTCTCATTGACCATCGCACGACGACGTCAGCAACTCAGAAAGGGCGGTGCGCGATGAAGCGGCTGGCCATGATCAACCTCCGACGGGCGACGCCGGCCAGGCTGGCCCTCGCCGTGGCCGTCGCCGTCGCCGTGGGTGTTCCCGCGGCGACGGTGGCGGCGACCACCCCCACCGAGCCGGCCCCGCCGGCCACCACCGCGGCCCCCGACACGACGTCGGCGCCCCCGGCCACCGAGGCACCGACCACCACGCCGGAGCCTGCGACCACGGTGGCGCCGGAACCTGCCGGCACCACCCCGACGGGCCCGACTCCGACCGAGTCCACCGACGCGACCGAGTCGACGGACGTGCCCGAGTCGACGGTGTTGTCGACCGAGCCGATCCTGATCGACGGCGCCGAACCGTTCGTCGACAACGGCGAGGTGCGGACCATCACGTTCCCGGTGGCCGGACCGACCGGCTACGCCAACGACTTCAACGCCTGTCGCGAGGCTGATTGCAGCCGCTACCACGCCGGCACCGACATCGTCGGGGATCGTCTCCAGCCGGTGTTGGCGATGGTCGATGGGGTGGTCGACCACCTGCTGGACCACCCGACCGCCGGTTTCGGTGTGGTGATCCGCGACGCCGACGGATGGCTCTACGGGACGTACCACCTCAACAACGACGACCCGGGTACCGACAACGGGGCGTCGCCTGCGCAGTGGCGCTTCGCCGCCGGGATCGCTCCCGGGACGCCGGTGCGCGCCGGGCAGGTCATCGGGTTCCTCGGCGACAGCGGCAACTCGGAGTCCTCGGTGCCCCATGTCCACGTCGACATCAGCTATCCGGACGGGACCCACATCAACCCGTACTGGAGCCTGCGCAAGGCCGAGCTGGCTACCAACTGCGCGGCGCCGGTCACGACC
>JBKEAH010000069.1:0-16406 GCA_047972065.1 Desertimonas sp. | reverse complement strand
CGGCGTGGTGCCCTTGTTGCGCCAGGCGTGACGGGTGCCGTTCTGGACCACGGCGTCGCCCGGCTTCAGATGCACCTCGGCACCGTCGTCGAGCTCGAGCCAGATCTCGCCGTCGAGCACGATCTCGAAGTCCACCGACGCCGTCGTGTGCATCCCCGGCGCATCGGGCTCCATGTGGTCGGCCATGCCGGGCAGCGCGGCGTCCATCTCGGCCAGACCGTCGGCCAACTCCTCGGGGGTCGGCCCGGCACCGGCCTCCTGGCGATGCCCCGGCGGGACGGTGAAGATCACGAACCGGTACCCCCCGAGCGGCGGGAAGAACGGGTCGCTCGCCGGGAGCGATCCGTCATCGGGGAACGACGGTGTCTCGTTGCCGCCCCACAACCGGTAGTACTCGGCGCCGGGCACCAGGGTGAGCGTCGCCGGCTCCACCTCCCGATCGTCGGCGAAGACGGCCTTGCCATCGTCGTCGTGTCCGGTCACCACTCGTCGCATCCCCATCGCCGCGACGCTACGACGACCGCACCCCGTCGGCGGAGCCGAGCGTCCGCGACATAGCCTGCGGGCGATGTCGCGGACGCGGTTCGACGTCGTCGTGATCGGGGGCGGGCACAACGGGCTGGCCGCCGCCGCGTACCTCGCTCGCGCCGGGCGCTCGGTGGTCGTGCTCGAGCGTGACGACGTCGTCGGCGGGGCCGCTCGCTCGGCGGAGGTGTTCGCCGGGCTCGGGGCGCGGCTGTCGAAGTACTCGTACCTCGTGTCGTTGCTCCCCGAGTTGGTCATCGATGAGCTCGGGCTCGACATCGAGTTGTGCGGTCGGCGGATCTCGTCCTACACACCCGTCGGTGGCGGCGGGGTGCTGGTCGACGACGGCGACCCCGGGCGAACCGACGGCGATCTCGGTGGTGACGCGGCGGCGTGGCATCGGTGGTACGAGCTGACCACACGAGCGGCCGGGCGGCTGTTCCCCACCCTCACCGAGCCGTTGCGTGATCGTGACGCCGTACGCCGGCACCTCGGCGACGACGAGACCTGGTCACTGCTGGTCGAACGACCGCTCGGCGTGTCGTTGTCCGAGCGGTTCGCCGACGACGTTGTGCGCGGCATCGTCGGGACCGACGGCCTGATCGGAACCTTCACCTCGCTCGAGGACCCATCGCTGCTCGCCAACCGGTGTCTGCTCTACCACGTCATCGGCCGGGGGACCGGCCGCTGGGACGTCCCCGTCGGCGGCATGGGCGCGCTCACGACGGCGCTCGCCGGCGCGGCGACCTCGGCCGGGACCACGATCAGGACGGGCTGCGCCGCGCGTGCCGTCCACCCGGGCGAGCACGGGGCGTCGGCGCGCGTCGAGCTCGTCGACGGCTCGGTCATCGAGGCCCGACACGTGCTCGCCAACGTCGCGCCGGCCGTGCTCGACCGATTGCTCCACCATCCAGCACGCGCCCCGCGGCCCGAAGGCGCCCAGCTCAAGATCAACCTGCTCCTGCGTCGGCTGCCGCGGCTGCGCGATCCGAACACCACACCCGAGCAGGCCTTCGCCGGGACGTTTCACATCAACGAGTCCTACCGGCAGCTGGAGACGGCGTACCGCCAGGCGGCCGCCGGGCAGATCGCCTCGCGGCCGCCGTGCGAGGTGTACTGCCACTCGCTCACCGACCCCTCGATCCTGTCGCCGGACCTCCAGGCGCAGGGAGCGCACACGCTGACCCTCTTCGGGTTGCACATGCCGGCGCGACTGTTCCGCGCCGACCCGGCCGGGGCGCTGGAGCGGGCGACCACCGCCACGATGGCGTCGCTCGACTCGGTCCTCGCCGAACCGATCGCGCGATGCCTCTACGACCCATCGACGATCGAGGTGATGGGGCCGCTCGAGATCGAGGCCAACCTCGGCATGCCCGGCGGCCACATCTTCCACCGCGACCTGCAATGGCCGTTCGCCGAGACCGAGGCCGAGGTCGGGCAGTGGGGTGTCGAGACCCAATACCCCGACGTGTTGATCTGCGGTGCCGGCGCCCGGCGCGGCGGCGGTGTGTCCGCCATCCCCGGCCGCAACGCGGCGATGGCCGTGCTCGGCAGCTGAAACGGTCAGGTCTGCAGGGGTCCGAGGGCGTCGGCGGCGACCTCGAGGTGGGACTGCCAGGCCGCGACCCCGTCGGGCTCGGCGACGGGCAGCACCACGAACTTGGTCGTGCCGACCGCGACGAACCGTGCGATCAGATCGGCCACGCCATCCCAGCCGACCGGCACCAGCGCCCGCGGGTCGTCGAGATCGGGTCGGCGCTTGGCCAGACCGGCCAGCAAGACGTCGGGGATCTCGTCGTCGGACAACGCGTAGGGGAGCAACACGCCGTAGTGGTCGTCGTCGATCGCACGGCCGTGTTCGGCGGCCACCCGTTCGATCACGACCCGCCCGGCGGCGGCATCGTCGGGGGTGAGGAACGACGGCAGCCACCCATCGGCCAGCCGGCCGATCCGTCGAAGCTCGGACGGTGCGAACCCGCCCAGCCAGACGTCGAGTCGGCGCGGCTGGGGCCGAACCGCCAGCCCCTCGTACCGGAACCGCTCGCCGTCGTGGTCGACCACCGGCGCGTACCAGGCCTGGCGCATCACGGTCAGCGCCTCGTCGAACCAACGGGCCCGTTCGCTTCGTTCCACCCCGAACGCCTGCTGTTCGGAGCGGTCGACGACCCCGAGGCCGAAGGCCGGCAGCAACCGCCCGCCCGACATCAACGACAGCGTCGCCATCTCCTTGGCGAGCACGATGGGGTTGCGGCCCGGCACCACGAGCACCGACATCCCGAACTTGAGATGCTCGGTTCGCCCGGCGGCATACGCCATCGCCACCACCGGGTCGGGTGCCTCGCCCGTGATCCGCTCGGACAGCCACAGGCTGTCGAAGCGGTGAGCCTCCATCGCGTCGACCACATCGCCGAACTCGGGGCCGTGCAGTCGGGTCCGCGTCCCGAGACCGATGCCAATGCGCACCTTCACGCCGCCATCGCTACCACGCCGGTTCGGCAGTCGCCGCGTCCTACGCTCAGCGACCGTGACCACCACGACTGATCCCACCAGCCTGGCCCCGCTCGACCTGTTCCGTCTCGACGGCAAGGTGGCGATCGTGACGGGCGCATCGTCCGGGCTCGGTGCGCGCTTCGCCCGGGTGCTCGACGCGGTCGGCGCCCGGGTCGTCCTCGCCGCCCGGCGCGCCGAGCGGCTGGAGGGCCTCGCCGCGGAGCTGACCGACGCCGTGGTGGTGGCCGCCGACCTCTCGTTGGCCGCCGACCGTGAACGCCTGGTCGAGACCGCCGTCGCCGAGACCGGGCGGATCGACGTGTTGATCAACAACGCCGGGACCTCGGCCGTCGCGCCGATCGAACAGGAGCGGCTCGAGGACTTCGAGGCCGTCGTCGCGCTCAACCTCACCTCGCTGTGGCACCTGTGCAAGCTCAGCCGCGACGCGTTGGTGGCCGACGGCGGCGGATCGATCGTCAACGTGGCGTCGATGTTGGGCCACGTCGGCTCGACGCCGATCAAGCAGGCCTCCTACTGCGCCACCAAGGGGGCGGTCGTCAACCTCACCCGGGAGCTCGCCCTCCAATTCGCCCGCAAGAACGTCCGTGTCAACGCGCTGTGCCCGGGCTGGTTCCCCTCCGAGATGACCGAAGGGATGCAGGACGACGGTGCTCAGGCCTTCATCAGGGCCAACGGGCCGATGCCACGCATGGGTGAGGCCCACGAGCTCGATGGCGCGTTGCTGCTGCTGTCGGGCTCGGCGGGCACCTTCCTCACCGGGCAGAGCGTCATCGTCGACGGTGGCTGGACCGCCCGATGACACGGGGGCATCCCCGAACCGCCACCGGCCCGTGTGGTTGACTGACGCGTCGTACGCCCGGCGGATCGGGCGGACCCCAGAAGCGGAAAGGAATCCCGATGCTCCAAGAGTTCAAGGACTTCATCAACAAGGGCAACGTCATCACCATCGCCGTCGGCCTGGTGATGGCCCTCTACTTCCAGAAGATCGTCGATGCGGTGCTCGACGGCGTCATCAACCCGCTGATCGCCGCCATCTTCGGCGAGAGCAACTTCGCCAACATCGGCTTCGATGTCGGTGATGCACGCGTCTCGATCGGTCTCGTGATCGACGCCATCATCAGCTTCGTCGCTGTCGCGTTCTTCCTCTTCCTGGTGGTCAAGGCCTACAACAACTGGAAGAAGGACGACCCCGACGCCGGGCCGACCGACAACGACCTGTTGACCGAGATCCGCGACCTGCTGGCCGCCCGTCAGGGCTGACCGAGGGAGCGGGCACATCGTCGCCGTGCGGTGACCGCCGACGTCCGCTTCACTGGGGTCCCGTGACCCCGCGACGATCTCTCCGCTGTTTCGTGGCCGGCGGCCTGATGGCCGCCGGCCTCGTCGCGTGCGGCGGCGACTCCGAGGTCAGCGATCAGACCGCGGCCACCGTGCCCCATGTCGGTGAGCTGCCGGTATTGCAGACCGGCCGCGACGTCGATGGGCGACCGGTGACGGCGGGCTCGACGGGTGCCGCGCCGGCGTCCGCCGTCGGGGAACCGGATCAGACCGACGCGCCCACCACCGCGGGCACCGTTGCCGAGGTCGACGGGACGCTGGGTGCCGTCGCGAGCGGCAATCGGCTCCTCGCCTTGGGCGACTCGATCACGGCGGCGATCGGTCCACAGTTCGGTGGCCAGCTCTGCGACGTGCTCGAGGACCGCGGCTGGTACGTCGGTGTGGACGCCGTCCAGGGTCGCGCCCTCGATGCCGGCCTCGACGCCCTCGACGACATCCGGATCGACGAGTGGGACGCGGCCATCGTGAACCTCGGCGCCAACTATCGCGGCGACGCCGAGCGCTACGCCAGCGAGCTCGAGGAGGTGCTCGACGCCCTCGAGGGTCGTCCCTCGATCCTGGTGACCGTCAGCGAGTTCGAGGCCGACATCAGCGAGGTCAACTACGTGATCCGCGACGTCGCCAGGGACCGCGACGACGTCTGGGTGCTCGAGTGGTCCGAGGTCACCGCCGCCGATGACGGCCTCACCGGGAGTGATCGCCTCCACCTCAGCGAGGAAGGCCGTGACCGGCTCGCCGACATGCTCGCCGAGTCCGTCGGCGATGCGCCCGACCGGACCGAACAACCCGACTGCGTCCGGTTGCGCAACGCGCTGCCGGCGAGCTCGCCGAACGCCGCCGCCGACGACGGGAGCGACTGATGCTGCAGGCGCAACGCCTGTCGGTCGAGATCGGCGGGCGGCTGGTGGTCGAGTCGGCCGACTTCACGATCATGCCGCGCGACAAGGTCGGGCTGGTGGGCCGCAACGGTGCCGGCAAGACCTCGTTGCTGCGGGTGATCGGCGGTGAGAACGAGCCCTTCGCCGGACGGGTCGTCCGCAAAGGCGGTTTCGGTTACCTCCCGCAGGATCCGCGCATCGCCGGGGTGCTCGATGGACGTACCGCGGTCCAGCACGTGCTCTCCGGGCGGGGCATCGACGACGAGATCGCTCGCATCGAGAAGCTCCGCATCGCGATGGAGGAGCACCCCGACGAGCGCGCCGTCGAGCGGTACACGCGGGCCGAGGAGGCGTTCCGGGTCAACGGGGGCTACGCCGCCGACAGCGAGGCGCGGGCGATGGCGGCCGGTCTCGGCATCGGGTCGGAGCGGATCGAGCTGCCGATCGGGGTGCTGTCGGGCGGCGAGCGGCGGCGGGTCGAGCTGGCCCGCATCCTGTTCGCCGGCAGCGACGTGCTCTGTCTCGACGAGCCGACCAACCACCTCGACGTCGATGCCAAGGAGTGGCTGATGGGATTCCTCCGTCAGTACCGCGGTGCCCTGCTGGTCATCAGCCACGACCTCGATCTGCTCGACGAGGCGATCACCCGGGTCCTCCACCTCGATCGCCCCGACGAGATGGGCATCGGACACCTCGTCGAGTACAAGGGCACGTACTCGCAGTACGTCGAGGCTCGGGCCGCCGACGAGGAGCGGATGGCCAAGACCGCGGCGCGTCAGGCCAAGGAGATCGCTCGGCTGCAGACCTTCGTCGACCGTTTCGGAGCCAAGGCGACCAAGGCGGCGCAGGCGCACAGCATCGAGAAGCGGATTGCCCGGCTCGAGGCCGGCAAGGTCGACGCGCCCCGGGGCGCTCGCACGCTCCGGGTCCGATTCCCGGACCCGCCGACACCGGGCCGCACGGTGATCCAGGCATCGGCGCTGTGCAAGGGCTACGGCGGGCCGCCGGTCTTCGAGGACGTCACGTTCGACCTCGGGCGCGGCGAGCGGCTCCTCGTACTGGGTCTCAACGGGGCCGGCAAGACGACGCTGTTGCGGATCCTCGCCGAGGAGACCGATGCCGACCTCGGTGACTTCCATCTCGGTCACCAGGTGACGTTTGGGTACTACGCCCAGGAGCACGACAACCTCGACATTTCGGCCTCGCTGCTCGACAACATCCGCCGTGACGTCCCGCCGGGGGTCAACCTCACCGAGACCGAGTTGCGCGGTCTCCTGGGCATGTTCGGGTTGTCGGGCGACAAGGTGTTCCAGGACGCCGGCAGCCTCTCGGGCGGCGAGAAGACCAAGCTTGCCCTGGCGATGCTGATGGTCGGGCGGAACAACCTGCTGCTGCTCGACGAGCCGACGAACAACCTCGACCCCTCCAGCCGCGAGGCGGTGGCGGACTCGTTGGTCGATTGGCCGGGCGCGATCATCTTCGTCAGCCATGACACCGAGTTCGTCGAGCGGCTGGCGCCCAACAAGGTGCTGCTGATGCCCGACGGCGACGTCGACTACTTCAGCCCGTCCTGGTTGGACCTCGTCGCGCTGGCCTGACGATCCGCCGTCGGCGGCGCACGAGATTCGACCCGCTCGACGGAGCGCGGCTCCTCGCCGCCAACTACGTTGAACGACGCGTATCTGGCGGTCGGGTGGTCGATCGTGAGATGAGGCAGCGACCGACGGTGCTCTGCTTCAGGCGCGGAGGGAGTCAGATGTACGAATTCGATGACGAGGGCGAGTCTCGCCGTCGTTGGCCGCTTCTGCTGGTGGCGGTGGCGTTGGCCGCCGCCGGCTGGTTCGTGGTGCGTCCTTGGGCCACCGACGACGAGGCGTCCTCGGCGGCGACGACGACGACGGTGTCGGCAGCGACGACCGAGCCGCCGGTCGAGACCACCGCGGCCCCAGCCACGACCCCGACCACGGCGGCACCGACCGTTCCCGACGGTCCGCTCTATCCGACGATGCCCGACGGAACACCGCAACCGGTCATCGCCACCTTCGGCGTGGACACGGTCACGCTCGATGGTCAGGTGCCATCACAGGAGGCGCTCGACAAGCTCGCCGGTCTGGCGTTGGCCAACAGCCGCGATCCGGAGAACACCACGTTGGTCAACAACCTGACCATCAACCCGTTCATCCCGCCGTCGGTCGGGGTGCGGGTCATCGAGTTGACCTCGACCCGCTTCCCCGAGGGGAGCGCGACGGTCGAGCTGGCGCACGCCGCCGAGTTCAACCGGATCGTGGCCATCATGGACCTCTTCCCGACGATCACGGCGTTGGTGATCGGTCACTCGGATCAGCGCGGCTCGGAGGACTCCAACCTCGAGCTCTCCGCCCGCCGAGCGGCGGCGGTGGTCGACTACATCGCCAGCCAGGGCATCGACCGCGCCCGGCTGTCGTCACGGGCGGTCGGCGAGGCCGACCTGTTGACCCTCGCCGACGACGACACCGCACTCGAGCTCAATCGGCGGACCGAGTTCGTGATCTACGGCCTCCTGCTGGTGTAATGGGGCGGACGGCGGGCTGAACCAACATGACCAGCACATCGATGGCGGCCGTACCGCCGCGCCCCAGGGTCGCGTTCGTGATGGAACAGACGCTGGGCCACATCACCCACACCGCCAACCTGGCGCGCCTGCTGCCGCACGACGAGCGGATCGACGCGACCATCCTGCCGATCCCCTTCGAGCTCGGAGGGTGGCGACGTCATCTTCCCTGGCTCCGCAACTGGACGGTGCGTGCCGGTTGGCTGGCACGTCGTTCCGTCGGCGGGCGCCGCACCGATTTCGATGCCCTCGTCGTACACACCCAGGTGCTCGCCGTCGGGATGACCGACATCCTGAGACGGGTGCCGTCGGTGGTCTCACTCGACGCGACCCCACGCCAGTACGACTCGCTGGGTGAGCACTATCAGCACATGATCGGCTCGAAGCCGGTCGAGCGGCTGAAGTGGCAGGCCAATCGGAAGTGTCTCCGCAGTGCCTCGCGGGTCGTGTCGTGGGCCGAGTGGACCCGTCAGGGCCTGATCGACGACTACGACGTCGCCGCCGACGCCATCACCGTCATCGCGCCGGGGGTCGACCTCGAGGTGTGGCGACGTCCGTCCCGGACCGAGCGGGGAGCGGTGTTGCGGGTGCTGTTCGTCGGGGGCGACCTCGCCCGCAAAGGCGGCCCGGAGCTGATCGAGGCGGTCACCGAGGCCCGTCGCCGCGGCAGCGCGATCGAGCTCGACGTCGTCACCCGCGACCCCGTCCCCGATGTTCCCGGCGTGCGCGGCCATCACGGTCTGAACCCCAACGACGACGCGTTGCGCGAGCTGTATCGGCAGGCGAACGTGTTCGCCCTGCCGACGCGTGGCGACTGCCTGCCGATGGTGTTGTCGGAGGCGGGCGCTCTCGGGCTCCCCGCGGTGGCCACCGACGTCGGCGCCATCGGCGAGATCGTCCGCGATGGCGAGACCGGGCTGTTAGTGCCCCTCGGTGACGTCCCCGCGCTCACCGACGCGCTGGTGCGTCTCGCCGCGGACGAGCCGCTGCGTCGGCGGTTGGGGGAGGCGGCACGGAACAACGTGATCGCACGCTTCGACGCCGCCGCCAACGCCCGCCGGCTGGTCGATGTCGTGCTCGACGCGATCGCCAGCAAGCGACCGGCACGACATCGTTGATCGCCGTCAGCGGCGGGGGCTGACCGGTCAGCCGAGCTTGACCGGTGTGCCCTTGCGGGCTTCGGCGCGGACCAGCTCGAAGAAGTCGTTGCCCTTGTCGTCCACGATGATGAACGCCGGGAAGTCCTCGACCTCGATCTTCCAGACCGCCTCCATGCCCAGCTCTGGATACTCGAGCACCTCGACCTTCTTGATGTTGTCGAGCGCCAAGCGGGCGGCGGGGCCGCCGATCGAGCCGAGGTAGAAGCCGCCGTGGGTGCCGCAGGCCTCGGTCACCTGGCGGGAGCGGTTGCCTTTGGCCAGCATCACCATCGATCCGCCGGCGGCCTGGAACTGCTCGACATAGCTGTCCATGCGCCCCGCCGTGGTCGGCCCGAACGAGCCGGACGCGTAGCCCTCGGGCGTCTTCGCCGGGCCGGCGTAGTACACACAGTGGTCGCGTAGATAGCCCGGCATCTCCTCGCCGGCGTCGAGGCGCTCCTTGATCTTGGCGTGGGCGATGTCGCGAGCGACCACCATCGGTCCGCTGAGCATCACACGCGTCTTGACCGGGTGCTTCGACAACTCGGCCAGGACCTCTGGCATCGGCCGACCGAGATCGATCCGCACGGTCGGCGCGCCATCGGTCTCGTCGTTGATCATCTCGTCGGGCGAGGGGAGGAACCGCGCCGGATCGGTCTCCAGCTGCTCGAGGAAGACCCCGTCACGGGTGATCTTGCCCAACGCCTGGCGGTCGGCCGAGCACGACACCGCCATCGCCACCGGGCAGCTCGCACCGTGTCGCGGCAACCGGATGATGCGGACGTCGTGGCAGAAGTACTTGCCACCGAACTGGGCGCCGATCCCGGTGCGCTGGGCGAGTTCGAGCACCTTGGCCTCCAACGCCACGTCGCGGAACCCGTGTCCGGCCGCCGAACCGGTCGTCGGCAGCGAGTCGAGGTAGTGGGTCGAGGCGAGCTTGGCGGTCTCGACCGCGAACTCCGCCGACGTGCCACCGACGACCACCGCGAGGTGATAGGGCGGGCACGCCGCGGTGCCCAGCGTCTGCATCTTGTCGAAGATCCACGGCAGCAAGGTCTCCTCGTTGAGCAGTGCCTTCGTCTCCTGATAGAGGTACGACTTGTTGGCGCTGCCACCACCCTTGGCGATGAAGAGAAACTTGTAGGCCTCGCCATCGACGGCGGACACCTTGATCTCGGCCGGCAGGTTGGTGCCGGTGTTGCGCTCGTCGTACATCGTGAGCGGCGCCATCTGGCTATAGCGCAGGTTGGACGTCTCGTAGGTCTGCTGGACGCCGGCCGCGATCGCCGCCTCGTCACCGCCGCCGGTGAAGACGCGTTGACCCTTCTTGCCCTTGACGATGGCCGTGCCGGTGTCCTGGCACATCGGCAGCACGCCGCCGGACGCGACCACCGCGTTCTTGAGGAGGTCGAGGGCGACGAAGCGGTCGTTGTCACTGGCCTCGGGGTCATCGAGCACCTTGCGCAGCTGGGCGAGATGGGCAGGGCGTAGGAAATGTGCGATGTCGTGCATCGCGGCGGCCGTGAGCGCAGTGAGCGCCGTCGGGTCGACCTTCAGAAACGTGCCTTCGGGAGTCTCGAAGGTCGACACCCCGTCGGTCGTCACGAGCCGGTAGGGCGTCTCGTCCGGGCCGAGGGGGAGCAACTCGACGTAGGCGGCGACATCGGAGGTCATGGGGTCACGCTAGGCCGCCCCCCACCGGGTCGGATGGTCGAGATCCCGGCGTCGCGTATCAGCGGCGTGCGGGCGGGGTCTGGTACAACCGTGGGAGGACGAGCCGACAAAGGTCACACCGGCACATCCGATTCGGATGGTCGCAGGCTTGACCGTTGTGCTACGTTGATCACCGTCTCGACCTGGTCCGGGCGGATCAGACGGGTAGAAGACAATCGGGCGAGCGGCGACCCTGGACGGGGATCTCGCGAGCGGGCAGCGCGTGGGGACACGCGCGAGGGAGAAGAAAAGTGCGGGCAACAGTGCGCGGGCGGCGCACGTCATTCCGGCTGACCGAGCAGACTCGCTCGGCGTCGAAGGCGTCATCCACCCAAGGATCCAACAACCAGACCATCGCGACGGGTGCGGCACGAGCACCGGCGACACCGGCTCGGCCGACGAGCGTGGCAGCACGCAGCCGGCGACCATCGTGGTTGACCGACGAGCGGCTGCTCGTGGCGTTCGACATGGCCGCGGTCGGCCTGGCGCTCATCGTCGCCATCGCTCTCCAGGAGCGGTTCCGACCGGGCGCCGTGTCGGCATGGGTCCACCTTCGCCTCGCCGTGGTCTCGATGCCGGTGTGGCTGGCCGCGTTGGCGCTCAACCGGGTGTACCAGCCCCGTGTCATCGCCCGGCAGACCGACGAGTTCCGGCGCATCGTCAGCTCGTCGGTCGTCGGCGTCGGCCTGACCGTGTCGATGGCCTTCTTCGTCAAGCTGAACGAGCTGTCACGGCTGTGGATCTTCTCGGTCCTGGTCCTGGCCGCGCTGTTCCTGATCATCGAGCGGGCGATCGCACGCCGGGTGTTCGCCCGGCGCCGATGCAACGGCCTGAACCGCCGCCGGCTGCTGATCGTGGGGACCGACGCCGAGGCGATCGGCACGATGCACTCGATCGCCGCCCACCCCGAGTCGGGTTACGACGTGGTGGGGTTTGTCGGACCGGACGCACTCGGTGTCCGTGAGGGCGTGGCGGTCCTCGGCGACATCGACGACGTCGAACAGGTGATGGTCGACAGCGGTGCCGACGGCGTCGTGATCTCGCTGTCGTCGATCGAGCCCGCTCGGGTCAACCAGCTCACCCGCGGTCTGACCGATGCCGGCTACCACGTGCGCCTGTCGCCGGGTCTGCGCGACATCGATCTGGCTCGGTTCAGCAACCAGGAGATCGGCGGGCGGACCATGCTCGTCGTCGAGCAGGTCATCCGTCACGGATGGCGCTCCGACGCCAAGCGGGTCTTCGATGTCGTGCTCTCGGCCTTCGGTCTTCTCGTGGCGCTGCCGCTGCTGGTTCCCGCCGCGATCGCGCTCAAGCTCGACTCGCGGGGGCCGCTGCTGTTCCGTCAGGAGCGCGTCGGTAAGGACGGGCGTCGCTTCCACATCCTCAAGCTGCGGACCATGTCGACCGACGCCGAATCGCGCAAGGCCGAGCTGATGGATCAGAACGAGGCCGATGGCCCGCTGTTCAAGATGGCGGCCGATCCTCGTGTCACCCGGGTCGGCCGGGTGCTGCGGAAGCTGTCGATCGACGAGATCCCGCAGTTCGTCAACGTCCTGCGGGGCGAGATGAGCGTCGTCGGACCTCGCCCGGCGACCCCCGACGAGGTCAAGGGGTGGGACCCTGCCCTGCATGACCGCCTCCGGGTGCTGCCCGGCATCACCGGGCTCTGGCAGGTCTCGGGTCGCAGCGACGCCTCCTTCGAGGACTACAAGCGCTACGACCTCTCCTACGTCGACAACTGGACGTTGTCGAACGATCTGCGCATCGTGGGCCGCACGCTTGGAGTCGTGCTCAGCTCACGAGGCGCTCGTTGACGGGAGCGCCCGTCCGTCAACCCGCGGTCGCCTCAACGTGGTTTGAGGCGGCCGGGGGGTTCGGACTCGGGATGCTCGGGCCAGCGGTGCTTGGGGTAGCGGCCGGCCATCTCCTTGCGCACGTCGGCCCATGAACCGGCCCAGAACCCGGGCAGGTCGGCGGTGACCTGGATCGGCCGGTCGGCCGGCGACAACAACGAGAGCGTCAGTGGGACCCGACCGCCCACCACGCTGGGGTGGTCGCGGACGCCGAACACGTCCTGGACCCGCACCGACACCGTCGGCCGTTCGGCCCGGTAGTCGATCGCGATCTCACGGCCCGACCCAAGGCGCAGAGCCGGGGGAATCAGCTCGTCGAGGTCGGCACCCAGCGGCCAGGGCAGGGCGGCGCGCATCAGCAGACCGGGATCGAGCCGGGCCAGATCGTCGGCGCCGGTGGCGCCGTGGAGGTAGGGGGCCAGCCACGCGTCGAGGGTGGCGAGGAGGACCTCATCGCCCAGATCGGGCCAGGGGTCACCGAGATGCTCACGGGCGAGCGCGACGCGCGCCCGCAACTGGAGGCTGGCGTCGGTCCACGGCAACGCTCGGAGCGCCGTGGAGCGGACCCGATCGACGAGCGCGGCGGTGGTCGCGTCGCCGGGTGTCGGTCGTCGTCGGACCTCGCCGAGGCGCAGGGCGTCGAGTCGACGCTCGACCCGGACGACGAGGTCATCGCCATCCCACTCCAACCGCTCGGTCTCGATCACGCCCTCGAGCGTCGCGGCCAGCTCGTCCGCGTCGACGGCGCCACCGAGGCGGATGCGCGCCGATCGGCGGTGACCATCGAGATCGGCGGCGACGACGAACGGTTCATCGGCCAAGGGGTCGGTCGGTCGGACCCAGGCGCCGGCGCCGGTGCGGAGCTGGAACTGGCCGCCGCGGCGCCGAGCGGCCAGGCGATCGGGAAACCCCGCCAGCAACGTGAGGCCAGCCCGGTCCCCGTCGACGTGATCGAGATCGAACTCGATGCCCGCCCGGCGGGCCAGGTCGCCGGCCCGGTCGCGCACGCGGGCCACACCACGACGATCGGCCCGCTCATCGTGGTGGTGCCCGGTCACCAGCGCCACCCGTGTCGACAGATCGGTGGGGACGTCGTCGGGTCGGCCGCGCATGATGTCACGTTCGTCGACGAGCGCGGCCACGACACACGAGAGCGCGTCGCGACCCTCGACGATCATCCGGGCCAACCGCGGGTGCACGGGCAGCTCCGACATCCGTCGCCCCGACGGCGTGATCGCACCGTTGCCGTCGAGGGCGCCGAGCATCACCAACAACTCGTCGGCCGCCTCGACGGCGCGGCCCGGTGGTTGCTCGGGGAATGGCAGCTCGCGCGCTCCCCACGCCGCCAGCTCGAGCATCAGACCCGCCAACTCGACTTGGCCGATCTCGGCGGGTCGGTGGGCGGGGCGGCTGCCGTGCTCGATCCGTGACCACAATCGGTATGCGACCCCGGGCTCGGTCCGCCCGGCCCGCCCGGCCCGTTGGTCGGCCGAGTCGCGGCTGATCGGCACCGTGGCCAGTCGGGTCATGCCGGTGCCGGTGTCGAAGCGCGGCGCCCGGGCCAGCCCGCTGTCGACGACGATGCGCACCCCCTCGACGGTCAGCGAGGTCTCGGCGATGTCGGTGGCCAGCACCACCCGTCGTCGTCCCGGCGCCGACGGCGCCAGGGCGAGGTCCTGATCGGCGGTACTCAGCGCGCCGGCCAGTGGTCGTAGGTCGACGTCGGGCGCGACGACGCCGGCCAGCTCGGCCGCGCAGCGTCGGATCTCGGCGATGCCGGGGAGGAAGACCAGCGCGTCGCCGTCGTCGTGACGCAGGGCGTGGCCGACGGCGCCGACCACGGCTGGTTCGAGCCGGTCGCGGGGTTTGCGGGGCCTCCACCGCACGTCGATCGGGAAGGTCCGTCCCTTGGCGGTCAGCACCGGTGTTGCCGGGCCGTCGGTCGGGCTCAGCAGACCGGCGAACAGCTCGGTGTCGGCGGTGGCCGAGATCGCGACGATCCGCCGGTCCGGTGCGAGCGGTGCCGCGTCGAGCAGCATCGCCAGGCCGAGGTCGGTCGTCAGGTTGCGCTCGTGGACCTCGTCGAAGATCACCAGACCGACACCCGGCAGCGAGGGGTCGCGCTGGAGCCGTCGGGTGAGGATCCCCTCGGTGACCACCTCGATGCGGGTGTCGGCACCGATGCGGCGCTCGTCGCGGGTCTGGTAGCCGACGAGCCGGCCGACCCCGGTGTGGGTGAGGTCGGCCATGCGGCGTGCGGTGGCCCTGGTCGCCAGCCGGCGGGGCTCGAGCATGACGATCCGCAGGTCGGCGCCGAGCCATGTCTCGCCGAGCAACGCCAGCGGGATGACCGTCGACTTGCCGGCTCCCGGGGGCGCCGACACGACGGCGCGGGTGCCCGCGGTCAGCGCCGCCCGCAGCGCCGGGACGATCTCGAGGATCGGTAGATCGGGGAGGGGTGGGCGAGTCGTGTCGCTCAACCCTGTGCCGGGGTGCCGTGGAACGGACCCGGGTCACCGGCGAGCGGGATGTCGGGCGTCTGCCAGCGTGTCGCCTCGGCGATCGACTCGGCCACGCCGCGCCACTCCGCCGAGTTCCAGCCCTCGGCCAGGGCGTGCACCGTGCCGTCGACCCGGATGAACGCGAACGCTGGCAGCTGGTCGATCCCGAGGCCCGCGACGACGGTTCGCTCCGGGTCGGTGAAGACCAGGAACTCGTCGATCAGCGGGCCCATGAACCGCCTCGTGTCGCGCTCGCTGGCGGTGACCACGAAGTTCACCCGAGCATCCGACCCGCGCAGCGCCTCGAGGATGCGGGTGGCGGTCGGCAGGATCCACGAGCTCTCGTTGGTGTAGGGATCGAGCACCACCGTGGCGAGGTGGAACGTGGTCAGCCATTCGGTGAGCGGGCGCGCTTCGGCGCCGACCGGGTTGAGCACGAGATCCTGCGGGGGCGTCGTGACCATCGGGGTGCGACGGTAGCAAGCCGCCGGGCGCTCTCCCCAACGACAGGACCGGCGGGCCCGTCCGCTTGTACTTTGTCGCGGTGCACCCGATCGAGCGGCTCCGCTATGTCGCCAGGGCTCGCGGGGTCGACGCCGAGTCGTTGGTGGTGGAAACGGCGGGTGCGTTGCGGGCGTTGGGGCTCGACCCGTCGGAGCTGGTGGTGTCGTGTCGACGCATCGTCGAGCGCCATCCGACCTGTGGGCCCCTGTGGTGGTTGTGCGCCCGCGTGCTGACGGCGGCCGAGCCGGCGACGTCGTTGCGCGAGTCGGTCGAGCAGATCGGCGACGATCGGACGGCGCGGCGGTTGGCGGCGCTGCTGCCCGATGACGGCACCGTCGTCGTCGCCGGGTACCCCGAGGTCGCGACCGAGGCGCTGTGTCGGCGTGGCGATGTTCGGGTGCTGGTCGTGGACACGGACTTCGCCGGCTCGGCGATGGCCCGGCGGCTGGAGCGCGCCGACGTCGATCACGACCTGGTGCCGGCCCAGGCCGCCGCGGCGGCGGTCGCATCGGCGGATCTGGTGCTGGTCGAGGCGCTGGCGCTCGACGATGCCACGGCGATCACACCGATCGGATCCGGTGTGGCGACGGCGGCGGGGGCCTTCCGTGGGGTGCCCGTCGACGTGGTCGCCGGTCGTGGTCGACGGCTACCGGGTGGGCTGATGGGTGCGGTGTTGGAGCGAACCGTTGCGCTGGTAGAGCCGATCGACGCCGAGGTCGAGGCGATCCCGATGGGCGCCGTGGGCCGCGTTCACGGTCCCGACGGTTCGACGGCGCCGGCCGACATCGTCGCCGAATGCGAGTTCGCCCCCGAGCTCGTCCGTGCCAGCCCGATGTGATGGTCCCGTTCGAGGC
>JBKEAH010000031.1:0-11333 GCA_047972065.1 Desertimonas sp. | reverse complement strand
CACCGGCCCGAACACCGGGCCGCCCTCGACCCGGCCGCCCTCGCCTTCGTCGATGGTCTCGTGCAGATCCCCGACGGCAGTGCCCGCCTGGGCCCGGTGCTGTCCACCCGATACCGTCGCGTCACCCTGGTCGACCCACTGCGTTCGGTCCGCGTGACCTGCGACGCCGGGTTGGTCTGCACCGCCGCCGACGGCTCGCGCGCACCGATGACCGACGCCGTGCTGATCGAGTCGAAGTCCGCCGGTCGCCCCACCGACGTCGACCGATGGCTCTGGCGCCACGGCTGCCGCCCGGTGTCGATCAGCAAGTTCGGCGTCGGGCTGGCCGCCGTGCGACCCGAGCTCGCCGCCAACAAGTGGCACCGCGTCCTCCAGCGGTTCTTCGGCCGTCGCGGGGCACCGGGCGCCGTTGCGGATCGGGTGTCAGACACCCGATCCGCAACGCGCTCGGACATGCCCGGCTCTCAGTAATCGTCGTCGCCGTAGATGATCATCCCGCGGATGTTCTTGCCGTCACGCATGTCCTGGTAGCCCTGGTTGATGTCCTCGAGCTTGTAGGTGTTCGTCACCAGCTCGTCGAGCATCAGCTGCCCGCTGCGGTACATGTTCAGCAGGTGCGGGATCTGCGTTCGGGGGCTGGTGCCACCGAAGATGGCGCCCTGAAGCCGCTTTTGCAGCAGGGTCAGCTCGAACAGGCTGAGCTTGACGTCCTCGTTGGCCGCCGACCCCATGCCGGTGACGACGATGGTGCCGCCCTTGCCGGTGATCGCCGCGGCCGGCTGGATGTCCTCACCCTGGATGTCACCGACGGTGATCACGGTGACGTCGGCGCCGGTGCCCCATGTCAGCTCCATCACCGGCTCGAGCGCTTCCTCCATCGATGCGAAGCTGTGGGTCGCACCCATCTCCATGGCGTGCTCACGCTTGAACTCGACCGGATCGACGGCGACCACGAAGCGAGCGCCGGCCGCCGCCGCCCCCTGCACGGCGTTCATGCCGACCCCGCCGCAGCCCATCACGACGACCGTGTCGCCGACCTCGGTGCCGCCGATCTCGGTGGCCGATCCCCAACCGGTCGACACCCCACAGCCGAGCAACGCGGCCTTGTCGAGCGGGATGTCGTCTTCGATCTTGACGACCGACCACTCGTGCACCGTCACGTACGGGGCGAACGTGCCCAACAGGCACATCTGCAACACCGGCTGTCCGTCGAGGGTCACCCGGAACGTGTCATCGGCGATCGCCTGACCGGTGAGCAGACGGGCGCCCTGATCGCACAGGTTCTGCAGCCCCTTGGAACACGGACGGCACTGCCCGCACGCCGGGATGAACGCCAACACCACGTGATCGCCGACCTTGAGGTTGTGGACCCCCGGCCCGACCTTGGTGACCACGCCGGCACCCTCGTGACCGCCGAGCACCGGATACATCGGCACCGGGCTGGCCCCGGTGAGCACGTGTTCGTCGGAATGGCAGAGTCCCGACGCGGCCAGGCGCACCTGCACCTCGCCATGGACGGGATCGCCGAGGTCGACCTCGGCGATCTCCCAGTCGTTCCCCGGTGCCGTGACGATCGCGGCCTTGGTCTTCATACGAAGCTCCTTCGTGCTCGGCGCGCCCGGATGGGCGGTCGCCTTCCCCCGAACGCCGAACCGTACCGCGGGTGAACGGAGCCACGAACGCCGGACGGCCCGCTCAGTGTGGTGACGGTGGTGGACCCCGACGTTCGGTGATCAACCCGTACATCTCCGGCCGGCGGTAGCGGTTCATGTCGAAGACCGTGCCGGTGTAGTGACGGCACCAGTCCAGGTCGCAGGTCGCGGTGATCAGCTCGTCGGCGGCGGTCAGCGCCTGGGCGACGATCTGGCCCGAGGGGGCCACGATCATCGACTGCGCCAGCGAGTCGACGCCTTCCTCGACCCCGCCCTTGGCCACGCCGACCACCCACGTGCCGTTCTGATAGGCGCCGGCCTGCATGACCAGCGCGTTGTGAAAGCCCTGCAACGGGTTCTGACCCGGATCAGGGTCGTAGTGGAACGGCGTGTTGTAGCCGCCCAGGATCAACTCGACCCCCTGCAACCCCATCACCCGATAGGTCTCGGGCCACCGCCGGTCGTTGCAGATCATCATCCCGACCCGTCCCCCGAAGGCGTCCCACACACCGAAGCCGTCGGGACCAGGCTCGAAGAAGTAGCGCTCGGCGTGCTGGAACGGCCGGTCGGGCTCGTGGTCCTCGTGGCCGGGAAGGTGCACCTTGCGGTAGCGGGCGACGACCTCGCCGTCACGCTCGACCAGGATCTGGGTGTTGTAGCGGTGCCGGACGCCATGTTGGTCGGGCTCGGTGAGCTCGGCGTACCCCAGCGAGAAGCCGACGCCGAGACGGCGGGCCTCGTCGAACAGCGGCTGGGTGGCGGGACCCGGCATCGACCGCTCGTAGAAGTGGTCGAACTCGGCGATGTCGTCGGCGAACCAGCGTGGGAAGAACGTGGTGAGCGCCAGTTCGGGGAACACGACCAGCTCGCACCCTCGCCGGTGGGCCTCGGCGAGCAGCGCGATCAGTCGCCCAACGACGCCGTCGCGGTCATCGTCGCGTTGGATGGGGCCCAGCTGGGCGGCACCGATCGTGAGTCGTCGTCCGGGCATGGGGCGCATGTTCGCGCGAGATCGGCGGCGTCGGGGGTGAGGCGCGCCGCCAGCAACGATCCGGCGTGCCGGGTCGTTGCCGCCAGCCGGGCCAGACCGTCGCCGTCGACGACGGGCAGCCGGAACAGCTGCGGCGCCTGCTCATCGAGCCGCACCAGGATCTGGCCCGGCCCCAGCCGCGCCGCTCGCCCCTCGCCGAGCAACCGCCGGGAGGTCGCCACGTCGCCCACCCGACCCACGATCCGTGTCGATGGCGCCGCCATCACGGGCTCGTCCACCCACGGATGCCCCGAGCGAACCCCGATCACGAGGCGCACGTCGGCGCGAGCCGCGCTCGCCACCAGCACGGCGAGGTCACCCTCGACGCCCCCCGGCGCCTCGGCATCGGGGTCATCGGCGACCACCACCGTGGTCCGCCCGTCGCGCGGACGGGGCCGGGCCAGCTCGTGGCCGATCCGCCCGGGGGGCAGCGACGAACCGCCCACGTGATCGACGGCCGGGAGGCACACGCCGAGGGCGCCGACGAGGCGAAGGCGGTCGGGTCCGTGCTCGAGCACCAGCCCGCAGGCGAGGGCGGCGAGCACTCCACGGCGGTGCTCGTCGTCATCGGCGACGACGAGCACCGGCCCGGCATCGAGCGGGCACCAGGTGACCCCGTCGCTCGAGCGACCCAGGTTGAGGGCGACCGATCCGACCCCACGCTCGTCCCCACGTCGCCACCGGCGGGCGACCCCGGCGGCATCGAAGGACCGACCGTCCGACATCATCGCTTCCAGCGGGGTCGGGGGATCCAGCGGGCCGTCGGTGGGCATCATCGGCGGCGAGCTGGGATCGGGAGCGGGGGCGGCCGTCGGGGCGAGTTCGACCACCGTCGCCGGTTCGACACGGGCCGCGTGCACACTCGCCGACGGCACCGTCTGGTGCCGTTCGTGCCAGCGGCCTCGGCCGAGGGCACCGAGCACCAGGCGGGCGCCGGGCAGCTCGGCGTTGGCCTCGCTGCCCCGCTCGTCCAGCACCACCACCGCGGCGTCGGCGCCGACCCCGAGCCGGCCGCGCAGCTGGCGCTCATCGAGCGTCACCAGACCGGCATCGGCGGCGAGCAACAGGTGGTGCTGGGCGGAGTCGGGCCACCCCAGGTGTGGGAAGCGCACGCCGTCGGGAAGCCAACCCGTCGCCCCGGCCAGCGAGATCGCCAGGCGCGATGGCGGCACCTGCACGGCCAGTTGCAGCACCACCGAGCGCGCCACGCCGGCCGCGCCAGGCCCGACCAGCTGGAGGATCTGCCCGGCTTCGAGATCGGTCCCGATCACGACGCCGGGGTGGGCCCCCTCGGCACGGGACGCCGCATCGACGACGCCGAGCTGGACGCGGAACATGGTCCCGTCGTCGCGCTCACGCATCGCCACGGTGCCACCCGTGCGCGCCCCCATGACGACATCGGCGGCGGTCGGCGCATCGTGGGTCGACGCGTCGTCGTGATCCGAGCGCGACGACAGATCGACGAGCAGCGGGTCGACATCGGCGCCGGCGGGGTCGCCCCGGTTCGGCCGCCGGCACCACCGCCAGCGACGACCGTCCGCGGCCGGGCCGGTCCGGCCGCTCGGTGACTCCACGACCCATATCAGATCGGCCCAGCGGTCGACCGGGCCGATGTGCAATCGGGTGCCGCCCACGAACAGCACCGTCGCCGCGTCGAGCACCGCCCCGTGCGGGCCCAGCGGCCGCTCGCCGAGGCGGGCCACCGCACGACCGCTGAGCTGGGTGACGCGCACCCGGTCGTCGCCGACGCGGTCGAACAGCAGGTGGTGCAGCTCGACGGCGGGGTCACTGATCGTCAGATCCGCGGTCGCGCTGCGACCGACGACGAGCGACCCGCGCGACGTGTCCCCCACCGCCCCGGCGTCGGGCCCGGCCGCCGCCACCACCCGCCAGACGATCGACCCGGGCTCGGATGCCGCGGCAGCGCTTGTCTCCACACCATGCCAGTGGGCATCACCTCCCCGGAAGGGGAACGCGACATCGGCCGACGAGACGCCCGGACGCCCGGGTTCGGGCGGTCACGAAAAGTCGGGTTTGCGCTTCTCGAGGAAGGATCGGATGCCCTCTTGGCCGTGGGCGGTGGTGACCCCGGCCGCCATCACCTCGGTGGCGTACTCGTAGGCCTTGGGCTGATCGAGATCGACCTGGCCGTAGTAGGCACGCTTGCCAAGGGCCTTCGAGCTCGCCGAGCCGCGAGTGGCCCGGCGCATCAGGTCCTCGACGGCGGCGTCGAGCTGGTCGTCGGGCACCGCATGATTGATCAGGCCCCAGCGCTCCGCCGTGACGGCATCGACGGGGTCGCCGGTGAGCGCCATCTCCAACGCGTGCTTGCGGCTGAGGTTGCGGGCGACCGCCACCAGCGGCGTGTGGCAGAACAGCCCGCCCTTGCCGCCCGGCAGGGCGAACCCCGCCGACTCGGCGGCGACGGCGAGATCGCAGCTGGCGACCAGCTGACAGCCCGCCGCGGTCGCCAGCGCGTGCACCCGGGCGATGACCACCTGCGGGATCGCCTGGACCAGCGTCATCATCCGCGTGCACACGTCGAGCAGCTCACGGGCGTCGTCGAAGCTGGCATCGACCATGTCGCCGAAGTTGTGCCCGGCCGAGAACACCGGGCCGTTGGCCGCCAACACGACCCCCAACGCATCGGAGCGCTTGACCCGTTCGAGCGCGTCGATCACCTCGAGCATCACGTCCATCGCCAAGGCGTTGCGCTTGTCGGGCCGGTTGAGGGTGATCGTGACCGTGTCGCCCTCGCGCTTGACCAAGAGGTGCTCGTACGTGGCGTCGTCCATCCTGCCAGTGTCGCGCCGAGCCCGGCTCGGCGGCGACCGGGGGGCGCGCGTACCGTCATCGCATGACACCAGAGGAAGCGGGGCTGGCCTTCGTCACCCCGAGCGCGTACGCCGACGAGGCGTACTTCCACGAGGCCTGCGCCACCCTGCGGCGTGAGGACCCGGTCCACCTCATCGAAGCCGACGGCTTCGCCCCGTTCCACGTCGTCACCAAGCACGCCGACGTGCTCGACATCGAGCTCCACAACAAGGAGTGGGAGAACGCCCCGCGCCCGGTGATCTCCAACCTCGAAGCCGACCGGCGCCGCGAGGAGCAGGGAGACCTCCTGCGGACCTTGATCCACATGGACGACCCCGACCACCGTGCCTATCGCGCCATCACCGCCGACTGGTTCCTCCCCAAAAACCTCGCCAAGCTCGACGCCCGGCTGGCCGAGCTGGCGCGGCAGTCCGTCGACAAGATGGCCGAGATGGGTGGCGAGTGCGACTTCGCCCGGGACATCGCGATGGCCTACCCGCTCCAGGTCATCCTGGCGATCCTCGGACTCCCCGAGAGCGACTATCCGCGCATGCTGCAGCTCACCCAGGAGCTGTTCGGTGCCCAGGACGAGGACCTGTCGCGGGGCCAGTCGATGGAGGACCTCGTCGCGGTCATCAACGACTTCTTCATCTACTTCAGCGCACTGACCGAAGACCGCCGGGCGCACCCCACCGATGACCTGGCCTCGACGATCGCCAACGCCACCCTCGATGGCAAGCCGCTGGAGGTGATGGAGACGATCAGCTACTACACGATCGTCGCCACCGCCGGTCACGATACGACGGCCTCATCGATGGCCGGCGGTCTGCACGCCCTGGTCGACCACCCCGACCAGCTCCGCAGGCTGCAACAGGACCCGTCGCTGCTGCCGCTGGCGGTCGACGAGATCATCCGCTGGGTCACCCCGGTCAAGCACTTCATGCGCAACGCCACGGTGCCCTATGACCTGCGTGGCGTGCACTTCGAACCGGGCGACGCCGTGCTGTTGTCGTATCCCTCGGCCAACAGGGACGAAGACGTGTACCCGGACCCGTTCGCGTTCGACATCACCCGTAAGCCGAACAAGCACCTCGCCTTCGGCTTCGGGGTCCATTACTGCCTCGGCGCCATGCTGGCCCGCATGGAGCTCAAGGCCCTGCTCGGTGAGCTGCTCGGGCGGCTGGAGTCGATCGAGCTGGCCGCCGAACCCAGGTACATGAAGACGCTGTTCGTCGGTGGCCCGAAGTCCGTACCGATCCGCTACTCGCTGCGTGAGCGTGTCGGGAGCCGGTCATGAAGTTCGGGGTGATGTTCGCCAACACCGGCCACGGCTCCTCCGCCGAGGGGGCCGCCGCGATCGCCCGGGCCGCCGAAGCCGGCGGCTTCAACACCCTGTGGACCGTCGAGCACGTGGTGGTGCCGTCGGGCTACGAGTCGAAGTACCCCTACGACGCGAGCGGCAAGATGGCCGGCGGCGCCGAGACCTTCGATCTGCCCGACCCATTGATGTGGCTGTCGTTCATCGCCGGTCAGACCTCACGCATCCGGCTCGGTACCGGCGTGCTGATCCTCCCCCAGCGCAACGTGCCGATCGTCGCCAAGGAGATCGCCACGCTCGATCACCTCTCGGGCGGTCGGGTCACCCTCGGGGTCGGCGCCGGGTGGTTGGCCGAAGAGTTCGCCGCCCTCGGCGTCCCCTTCGACGATCGCGGCCCCCGTCTCGATGAGCACATCGACGCGCTGCGCGAGCTGTGGGCGCCGTCGACGGACCCCGAGAAGTCGACGTTCCACGGCCGGTTCGTCGACTTCGCCGACTGCATCAGCCGGCCGCGGCCGGCGAGCGGGACGGTGCCGATCGCCATCGGTGGCCACACCAGGCCGGCCGCTCGACGCGCGGCGCGCCGCGGCGACGCCTTCATGCCCGGCAACGGGTCGATCGACGAGTTGAGCGCGGCGTTCGCGCACATGGAGGCCGAGTGCGCCGAGATCGGCCGTGATCCCTCGGAGATCGCCCGCTTCGCGATGGCGGGCGGCAAGCCGGGTGCGGCGCTCGACCAACGCATCGAGCAGCTCGCCGAGTTGGGCGTCAGCGAGGTGCTGGTACCCGCCTACCGGGCCGACGCACTGGCCGACATCGGCCGCGATCTGGTCGGCCGCTTCGGTTGAGCGGCGGATAACGGGTGGGGTCTGACCCCACCCGTTATCCCGACTCGTCGAGCCGTCGGACGAGCTTTTTGGGGGCGACCGTGCGGTAGCTCTCTTCGATCCAGTCGATCAGCAGATCGAGCGGCACATCGCCACCATCGAGCGGGACCGTGCACCAGCCGTGACGGCCGAGCCCATAGCCGGTCGGGGCGGCCCCGGCGACGCTCAAGGCATGATCGGCCGAATCGGGCAGCTTGACCGCCATCGACGGCGACGCCACCGAACCGAGGAAGACGAAGATCTTCTTGCCCACCTTGGCCACCGGGTCGCCGTCCCAGGGCGTGTCCGGCCACGCCTCGGGCAACGACAACGCGAACCGCTCCAGCTCGGCGAGGTCGCCGGTGAGATCAGACATGCCGCCAGTCCACCACAGCGGCCGGAACGCGCCCCACCGCCCGGCGCCGGGGGGCGGCGCCGGGCGGTGGGATCCGCCGCGAGTCGGGTCATGACGGGCCGGTCGGGCCCGGGTGGCTCACGAGAGCGGTTCGGCGTCGAGGCTGATGTCGACACGCTGATCGAACGTCATCCCGCCACCGGAGGCCTCGGTCGTGCTCACGATGGTGGAGTCGATCAGCAGCGGCTGACCGCGGACGCCGATCATGGTGCCCTCGCCCGATGTCGTGCCGGTGACGCCCATCTGGTCCATGTCGGTCGCGTAGCTGACGGAGACGGTGAAGGTCTCGTCGTCGAGTGCGACGAGCTCGTAGTCGTAGGTGACGGCAAGCTCGACGCCTTCGGTCTCGGTGACGACGTCGTTGCTCCAGGTGTCGCCGACGGCGACGGGGGTGTCGGGGAAGTCGAGCGGCGAACCGCTGATCGAGGTCCCGAGCTCCTCGAAGGCCGCCACCGCGTCGGCCGGAGCGTCGTCGATGAACTCGACCTCGCCGGGGGTGCCGTCGGCGGCGATCTCCTGCAACATCGCCACGCCGATCATCGGCTGCATCTGGTCGACGACCGTCTGACCGGTCGGGTCGTTGCCGGGGTTGCTCAGCGCGGTGATCATCTGCTGCACGGTGTACCCGCCGTCGGCGGCGACGGCGACGATCTCGGCCTCGGCGACGAACTCGAGCGCGATGGTGACCTCCTCGCCAGCGGCAGACATCTCGAGCACCATGGTGAAGGTCTGCTCGACCGCCTGGCCGACCTCGGCACCGTCGGCCGCGGTGAGGACGACGGCGTCGCCGTCGAGCGGCGAGGCGGCCTCGGTGCCGGTGGACATGGCGGCGAGGGCCGTCAGGGCGACGGCGGTGGCAAGCGCCGGGCGGCGGAAGCGTCGTTGCATGCCGTCTCCGACGCATCGACTCGACGACCGGTTCCATCGCCTTCGGTCTCGTCGAGCCGACGAGCGAGCAGCGACCCCGACCCGCTGGGGTGGCATCATCGACGCCATGCTCCGCCATGTCGTCGTGTTCCGCTTCCGGGAGGGCACCCCGCCCGAAGCCGTGTCGGCCATCGCCGACGGTCTTGGCGGTCTCCCGGCCGCGATCCCCGAGATCCGGGCGTATCGGTTCGGATCCGACGCCGGTTACAACGAGGGCAACTTCGAGTTCGCCGTCACCGCCGACTTCGCCGACGAAGCCGACTATCTCGTCTACCGCGATCACCCCCAGCACCAGCAGGTGATCAAGGATCTGATCGCGCCCCACATCGCCGAGCGCGCCGCGGTCCAGTTCCCCCTCGAGGCAGACTGAGTCGATGCCGCGGGGTGGTCACCGATTCCAGCCGCACCGACGGCTCACGTCACCGCTGGTGCGCGACGACGGTGAGCTCCGCCCGGCCTCGTGGGACGAGGCGCTGCGACGCGCCGCCGACGGACTCCGCACCACCCGCGACGAGGCCGGACCGGGCGCGGTCGGGTTCTTCTCGTGCTCCAAGTCGTCGAACGAGATGAACTACATCGCCCAGAAGTTCGCCCGGGCGGTCATCGGCACCAACAACATCGACTCCTGCAACCGCACTTGACACGCGCACTCGGTGGTCGGTCTGGCCACAGTCTTCGGTGCCGGTGGCGGCACCTCGTCGTACGCCGAGATCGAAGACACCGACGTCATCGTGAGGTGGGGCTCGAACGCCCGCGACGCCCACCCGATCTTCTTCCATCACGTACTGGCCGGCATCCGCAACGGGGCCCGCTTGTTCGTCGTCGACCCGCGCCGCAGCTCGACGGCCACCTTCGCCGATCGATGGCTGGGACTCAACGTCGGTACCGACGTCGCACTGTCGAACACGATCGCTCGCGAGATCATCGACGCCGGGCTGGTGCACGCCGGGTTCGTTCGACAGGCGACCACCGGGTTCGACGACTACGCCGCCTCGGTCGAACCGTGGACGCTGGAGCGGGGCGCCGCCGTCACCGGCGTCCCGGCCGACGCGATCCGCGAGCTGGCCCACGCCTACGCCCTCGCCCCGACCGCCCAGCTGTGCTGGACGCTGGGGATCACCGAACACCACAACGGTGTCGACAACGTCCTCAGCCTGATCAACCTCGCGCTCCTGTGCGGCCACGTCGGGCGCCACGGGTCGGG
Source organism: Desertimonas sp. (assembly GCA_047972065.1). Lineage (GTDB taxonomy): Bacteria > Actinomycetota > Acidimicrobiia > Acidimicrobiales > Ilumatobacteraceae > JALZMG01. The sequence goes on along the minus strand of JBKEAH010000031.1, from coordinate 1,107 downwards.
CCTCAACCCGCTGCGGGGGCAGAACAACGTGCAGGGCGGTGGCGATATGGGCGCGCTGCCCAACAAGCTGCCCGGGTTCGCCGACGTCGAAGATGACATCGCCCGCGCCCGCTTCGAGACCGCATGGGGCGTCACGATCCCACCCACCCGTGGCTGGCATCTCACCGAGATGTTCGATGCGATGGGCCGCCGCGACCTGCGTGCGCTGTTCGTGATCGGTGAGAACCCGGCGCAATCCGAGGCCGACGGCAACCACGCCGTCGAACGCCTGCGGAGCTTGGACCATCTCGTCGTCCAGGACATCTTCCTCACCAAGACAGCCCAGCTCGCCGACGTGGTGCTTCCCGGGACGGCCTCGTGGTGCGAGGCCGACGGCACCGTCACCAACTCGGAGCGGCGCGTGCAGCGCATCCGTCAGGCGGTCACACCACCGGGCGAGGCGCGCGATGACGTCCAGATCCTGGTCGACCTCGCCGTGATGCTCGACCGGCCGATCGGGCCGGCTGCCGATGGCGGGTATGGCGACGGCGCCGAGCGGGCCCGCCGCGTGTGGGACGAACTGCGGTCGTTGTCGTCGATGCACGCCGGCATGAGCTACCCCCGGTTGGAGGCGCTCGGCGGCATCCAGTGGCCGTGCTATCACGAGGACCGCTTGGAGCCGACCTTCCTCCACGGTCGCCTGTGGGCCGACGACCCCGCCGACCGCGGCCGCCCGGCGCCCTTCAGCATCGTCGACGATGTCCCGCCGGTCGACCGGCTCGACGCCGACTTCCCGCTACGGCTCACCACCGGACGCCGTCTCGACTCCTACAACACCGGCGTGCAGTCGGGCGGCTATCGATCCCCGCGTCGCCACGGCGAATCGATCGACCTCTCGCCCGAGGACGCCGCCCGTCTCGGCGTCGTCGACGACGAGACCGTGCGGGTGTCGTCGCGCCGCGGCGCCGTCGACGCGCCGGTGCGTATCGACGCCGGGCTGCGACCGGGGCTGGCGTTCATGACGATGCACTTCCCCGACGAGGTCGACACCAACGCCCTCACGATCGAGGCCACCGACCCCCGCTCGGGGACCGCCGAGTTCAAGGCCACCGCGATCCGGGTCGACAA
>JBKEAH010000012.1:0-11577 GCA_047972065.1 Desertimonas sp. | reverse complement strand
TGGTCGCCGGCGACGAGGTCTCGGGCGCGACCGTCGACGGGCTGGCGGTCGAGGCGGGCGCGGTGGTGTCGCTGCTACGCACGGCCTCGCTGCCGGCCGCCGTCGACCCCGTCGTCGCATCCGGTGAGCCGCTCGAGCCCTCATCGGTGCCACACGCACCAAGGATCAGCGCCAGCCCGACCAACGCTCCCGTCCTGACCACACGTCGCCGCACCGGCGGGAAGCTAGAGCCCCGGCATCGCGATGTGGTGTCAATCGGGGTGATCTGTGCCGGATTTCTCGCATTCTCTATGAAAAACTCTAGAGAATGCGAGAAACCGCTAGCGTCACCCGCGGTGGACCCCATTCTCAACCCCTACGCACCGGGTGCGGGGACCCCGCCGCCGTTACTGGCGGGTCGCGACACCCTCATCGAGGCGTGGGACGTGGTCATCGGGCGGGCGGCGGCGGGCAACTCGTTTCAACCGATCGTGCTCTCGGGGCTTCGCGGGGTGGGCAAGACCGTGCTGTTGTTGTCGTTCCGGGCCCACGCCCGTGACGCCGGGTGGCCGATCGAGCTGTTCGAGGCGCGCCCCGGCGGTGACCTGCGCGGCCAGATCGCCGAGGCGCTGCCGCCGATGGTGCGCACCGTCAACCGGCGCTGGCGCAACCAGGATCGTGCCCGCCGGATCGGACGGGTCGCCGCCAGCTTTGCCCGCGCCGTGCAGGCCCGCCTGACCCACGGCGGCTTCCGCCTGGAGTTGGAGCCCGAGCCGGGTGTGGCCGACTCGGGTGACCTCGAGACCGATCTCACCGAGCTGCTGGTGGCGCTGGGCGAGGGCGCTCGCGACGAGGGGCTCGGTGCCGCCCTGCTGATCGACGAGCTCCACGAGGTACCGCCCGAGCAGCTCAGCGCGCTCGTCGGTGCCGCCCACCGCGTCAACCAGGATCGGCTCCCGGTGGTGGTGGGCGGGGCCGGGCTACCGCCGGTCGGACGGGTGCTCAGCGACGCCCGGTCCTACGCCGAGCGGTTGTTCAGCATCCGCCCCGTCGGTCCGCTGGCGCCCCCCGACGCCCGCCGAGCGTTCGCCGCGCCCGCCGAGGCTCTCGGTGTCGCCTTCACCCCCGGGGCGCTCGATCGGCTCGTGCGGCTGTCGGGCGGCTACCCGTTCTTCGTGCAGAGCTATGGCAAGCACGTCTGGGACCTCGCCGACGACTCGCCGATCGCCGACGACGACGTTGCGCTCGCCGCGCCACGCGCCAACCGAGAGCTCGTCGACTCGTTCTTCCGGCCGCGCTACGACCGGGCAACCCCGGCCGAGCGGCGGTACCTGCACGCCATGGCGGCGCTCGGCGACGGCGACGTCGCGTCCGCCGATGTCGCCGGTCGGTTGGGCCACCCGCCCAGCCGCGTGTCGCCCCAGCGCGACGGGTTGTTGACCAAGGGCCTCATCTACGCCCCCGAGCGCGGGCTGTTGGCGTTCACGGTGCCGCACATGGCCGCCTACCTCCGATCGCGGACCGACCAGTGAGCGATGCAGGCGCCGATCGCAGCTTCATCCGCAGCCTGATCGCGATCTCCGTGGTCGGCGGCCTCTGGCGGCTGTGCTACCTGTTCGTCGCCAAGTGGGGCGATGACCTCCTGCTCAACGACTCGCTGTACTTCAGCCTGCAGGCCGCGCTGAACAGCGAGGGCCAGTGGTTCCGCGAGGGACTCGATGGGCACCCCGGCGCCGAGCACGGACCCTTGACGTCGCTGTACCTGACCCCGTGGAGCCTTGGGAGCTGGGATCACTCGCATCAGCGGCTCGGCATCACGGTGGTCGGTCTTGCCGTGGTGCCCCTGATCGGGCTGCTTGGGCGCCGCTTCGGTGGGGATCAGGTCGGGCTGGTGGCCGCCGCCATCGCCGCCGTGTACCCCAATCTGTGGCTCAACGACTCGTTGGTGATGTCCGAGACGATCGCCATCGTGGTCGTCACGATCGCCATACTCGTCGGGCTTCGGTTTGAGGAGCGACCGACGCGCACCGACGCCGCGCTGCTCGGTGTGCTGGTCGGTCTTGCCGCGTTGACCCGCAGCGAGCTGGCGTTGTTGGCGCCGTTGTTCGCCGGCGTGGTCTGGTGGCGTAGCACGCTGCGCGGCCGGTCGCGCCTGGCGCTCCCGGCGATCGTGCTCGCCACCTCGCTGGTCACCGTGTCACCGTGGATCCTCTACAACCTGAGCCGGTTCGAGGAGCCGGTGCTGATGTCGACCAACGACGGCACGACCCTGCTCGGCGCCAACTGCGACATCACCTACTACGACCAGGTCGGCGGCTGGAACATCGAGTGCCTGGCACCGGTGCCGCAGGAGGCCTTTCCCGATGCGTCGGAGCGATCTGCGGCCCGGCGCGAGGTCGCGCTGTCCTACGTTCGGCACCACCTCGACCGCGTGCCGGTGGTCGTGGCCGCCCGGCTGGGCCGCACGCTCGACGTCTACGGGCTGACCCATCTGGTGCGGATGGACGTCGGCGAGGAAAAGGCGGAGTGGGCGGTGTGGACCGGCATCGTCATGTTCTGGGTGCTGACGATCGCGGCGGTCGTCGGCTGGCTCGACCGGCGGCGGCGTCAGGTCGCCGCCCGTTGGTGGCTGGCGGTGCCGATCGTCGCCGTGCTCGTCACCACGGTCGCCATCTACGGGTTCCATCGGCTACGAGCGCCGGCGGAACCGGCGATCGTCGTGCTTGCCGCCGTCGGGGTGGTGGCCGTGGCCGGGCGGCTGCGAAACTCGCCGCCGTGAGTCTCGGAGACGTCGATCGCCCCGCCAGCGACGATCTCGACGCCAAGATCGACGAGCTGGCACGGCTGCTCCGCCAGTGGGCACCGGTGGTCGTGGCGTTCTCCGGCGGGGCCGATTCGGCCTTCGTGGCGGCCGTCGCCCACCGCACGCTCGGGGCCGGTGCCGCCCGCGCCGTCACCGCGGTGTCCCCGTCGCTGGCGATGACCGAGCACGCCGACTGCGCGGCGCTGGCAAAGGAGTGGGGTCTGGAGTGGTCGTGCGTGGAGACCGACGAGATGGCCAACGCCGCCTATCGCACCAACGATCCCGACCGCTGCTATCACTGCAAGGCCGAGCTGATGTCGGCGCTGTCACCGGTCGCCGCGGCGGCCGGTGAGGCCACGGTCGTGCTCGGCGTCAATGTCGACGACCTCAGCGATCACCGTCCCGGACAACGCGCCGCTCGGGAAGCCGGGGCGCGCTTCCCGTTGGTCGAAGCCGGTTTCACCAAGGTCGAGGTGCGCGCCGCGTCGCGCCGGCTCGGGCTGCGAACATGGGACAAACCGGCGGCCGCCTGTCTCGCCAGCCGGGTGCCCCATGGCACCGAGGTCACCGTCGCCGTGCTCGGCCGCATCGAGCGCGCCGAGGCGGCGCTGCGCGGCCTCGGCGTCGGCGGCGACCTGCGGGTCCGTCACCACGGCGACAGCGCCCGCATCGAGGTCGACGGTGCCGGGCTGGGCGTGGTGATGTCCCGCCGCGACGACGTCGTCGCCGCCCTGCGCCGGATCGGTTTCCGCTACGTCACCGTCGACCTCGAGGGCTTCCGATCCGGCAGCCTCAACCCGCGCTGACGTCGCACCGCGGTGGGCGGCCGGTTCGTCGGCATCGGCGGACGGGGGCGGATGGGGACCAGACGGCGTCGGGGCCGTATCGTCGCCGCGATGAAGCTGGCGATGATGATCAACTACTCGGGCGACTTCCACGCTGATGTGACGCGTGTGCAGGAGTTGGAGAAGGCCGGTCTCGACGTGGTGTGGATTCCCGAGGCCTACTCGTTCGACGCCATCTCGCAGGTCGGGTATCTGGCCGCCAAGACCGAACGGGTCGAGATCGGCACCGGCATCATCAACGTGTTTTCGCGGACCGCCACCGCCGTGGCCCAGACGGGTGCGGGGTGCGACTTCGTCAGTGACGGACGGTTCATCCTCGGCCTCGGCGCCTCGGGCCCCCAGGTGATCGAGGGCTTTCACGGTGTGGCCTACGACAAGCCGATGCCGCGCATCCGCGACTACATCAACGTCTGCCGCATGGTCTGGAAGCGCGAGCCGGTGGTGTACGACGGATCGACCGTCCACGTCCCGCTCCCGGCCGGGGAGGGCACCGGGCTGGGCAAGCCGCTCAAGCTGATCAACCATCCCAAGCGGCCCGACATCCCGATCTTCTGGGCCTCGCTGATGGGCAAGTCGGTCGCCCAGACCGCCAAGCTCGCCAACGGCTGGCTGCCGATCTTCTTCGATCCCGAGAAGTTCCGCTCGGTGTGGGGCGAGGACCTCGATCGCGGGTTCGCCGAGCGCGACCCGTCGCTGGGACCGCTGCAGATCTCGGCCGGCGGCCTGGTCGCGATCGGCGAGGAGTTCGCCGGTGACGGCGCCGACCGGGTGCTCGACATGGCGCGGCCCAACGTCGCGCTCTACGTGGGGGGGATGGGGGCTCGCGACAAGAACTTCTACAACACGATCGCCAAGAAGTACGGCTATGTCGACGAGGCCACCGAGATCCAGGATCTCTACCTGTCGGGCCGCAAGGACGAGGCCGCCGCCGCCGTGCCCCGGGCATTGCTGGCCAACGCCAACCTGGTCGGGCCCGAGAGCCACGTGAAGGAGCGCATCGCCGCCTATCGCGAGGCCGGTGTGACCCACCTGTCGATCACGCCGGTCGGCGCCGACCCGGTCAAGGTCGTCGAGACGCTGCGTGGGCTGATCGACTGACCCACCACCGCTACTTCGCCTACGGCTCCAACCTCTGGGGCCCGCAGATGGCCGAACGCTGCCCCGGCGCGACCCGGCCGACGCCGGCCGTGCTCGATGGGCACGCCTGGCTGATCAACGAGCGTGGGGTCGCCACGATCGAACCGGTCGCCGGGCACGTCGTCCACGGTGTCGTGTGGGAGGTCACCGATGGGGATCTGGCGGCGCTCGATGGCTTCGAGGGCGTGCCCGACAGGTACCGCCGGGTGGTTCGGTCGGTCACCACCACCGCCGGGGTGGTGGATGCGGTGGTCTACATCGACCCGCGGATCGAGCCCGGGCCGCCCCGCCCGGGATACCTCGAACGCGTGATCGACGGGGCGGTCGAGCAGCGGTTGCCCGACGACTGGGTCGACCAGCTCCGCGCCTGGGACCGCGCCCGGTGGGCGGCCTTCGAGCAGACGCCGCGGGTGCAGCCGGGTGGGCCGTCCACCCTCCGCGAGCTGCTCGCCGCACCCGGTGTCACCGAGTCGGTGGAGCTGCGCTCACGGTTCGGGTTCCTCGCCATCCACGGCGGTTGGTTGGAGGTCGGCACCGACGTCATCGCGTCGGGCGCCGCGGCGCGGTCGGGTGCGTCGTTCTACGGTGTCTGGCACCCCGACGAACACCGCCATCACCTCGCGTCGACCCGCTACGACCCGGCCGAGTCACCGCCGCTGCGCTCGTTCCTCGATCACGTCGACGTGGTGGTTTCGGTGCACGGCTATGGCCGTCGGGGACGCTGGATGGAGCTGCTCGCCGGTGGCACCAACCGCGTGCTCGCCGACCACGTGGCCGGTCACCTACGGGCCGGCCTGTCGGGCTACGAGGTGGTCACCGACCTGGACGCGATCCCCGCCGCGCTGCGCGGGTTGCACCGCGACAACCCGGTGAACCGTCCCCGCGGTGGCGGTGTCCAGCTGGAGCTGCCGCCGCGGGTGCGGGGCAACTCGCCGCGCAGCCCGAAGCCCGGCGCCGACGGCGTGTCGCCGGTCGTCCACGACCTCATCGCGGCGCTCGCCGCCGCCGCCCGCGCCTGGCCGGCACACCCCACCGGCGGTTGAGCGCACGGTGGTCGATCGGGTGAGCCGGCTCAGACGAGCCCGCGGAGCCACCACAGGGCGAGGGCCCAGGCGGCAGCGAGGATCCCGATCGCCCACGCCGTCCACTTCCAGGTGTGCTCGGTGGTGACCTCGATCTCCTCGCCGAGCGTGTCGCCGAGGATGTCGCGGATGCCCTCGTACACGTCGTTGAGCTCGTTCTCGCTCGCCGCCTCGTACGACGCGCCCCCGGTGACCTCGGCCACGTCCTCCAACGGCTGGGGGAAGACCGGGACCGGGATGATGTCGCCGGTGTCGGGGTCCTCGATCGTGCCGTTCACCGTGCCGAAGGCGATCGTGAACACCGGCACACCGGCCTCGGCGGCGATCTGGCCACCCTCGGCCGTCCCGTACTGACCGACGGTCGTCTCGCCGTCGGTCAACAGGACGATCGCCCCCGGTGCGAGCTCGTCGTCGCCGCCGTCTTCGCCGTCCCCGGTGTCGGCGAGCGAGACGAGGAGCTCGGTCGATGTGGCCAGCGCGTCGCCGATGGCGGTCGACTCGTCGAGATCGAGCCCGGCGATGGCCCGTTCCACGCGGGTGCGGTCCAGAGTCGGGGGCACGTCGACGGTGACGGTGCCGGCGAAGGAGACCAACCCGACCTCGACGGCGGGATCGACCCGTTCGACGAACGCGGTGGCCGCCTCTTTGGCTGCGTCGAGACGGGTCGGCTCCACGTCGTCGGCCTCCATCGACAGCGACACGTCGAAGGCGACGATGATCCGGCCCTCGCTCTCGGTGCGTTCGGTCTGGGTCGAGAACGGTCGGGCCATCGCCACCACCCCGATGCTCAAGCCCGCCAGCTGCAACGCGGCGACCACGTGGCGCCGCCAACCGGGACGCTGGGGTGCGATCTCGTCGAGCAGCTCGACCTGGGTGAAGCGCACGGCGGCCGAGCGTCGCCACCGCAGGATGACCACGTAGGCGCCCGCGAGCGCGGCCACGGCAAGGAGCCACCAGAGGCGGCCCGCGTTCATGAAATCGATGGCGAGCATGGGGGAGGGACTCCTACGGACGGCGCAGCGCCTGCGCGTTGACGGCTTGGATTCGCTTGCGGCGGACGTGGGTGACGATCGACGACAGCCAGTCGTGATCGGTGGCGAGATCGATCATCTCGGCCCCCGCCCGACGGATCGCCAGGTCACGAGCGGCGACCCGTTCGGTCGCCGCGGCGGCGAAGCGGCGTTGCACCTCGGCGGTGACCCGCACCTCCCGGCGGGCACCGGTGGCCGGGTCGACCAGCTCGATCAACCCGATCGGGGGGACGTCGCGCTCGCGGGGGTCATGGACGGCGATGCACAACAGGTCGTGACGCATCCCCAGGCGCGCCAGCGGATCGACCCAATCGGTCCCGGCGAAGTCGGCGACGACGGCGACGAACCCGCGGCGCTTGCTCAGCGACGCCACCCGTTCGCAGGCTCCGCCGAGGTCGGATCGGCCGAGCCCCTCGGTGCTGGGCGCCTCGGCGATCGAGCTGAGGATCGCCCGTACCTGGTCGCGGCCGTTGCGTGGGGGCATCACCTTGTGGTGGGGGCCAGCCACCAGCAGGGCGCCGAGCCGGTTCTGATTGCGGGCGGTGAGGAATCCGATGCACCCCGCAGCGGCCAACGCGACCTGGGCCTTCTGGGCGTTGACGGTGCCGAAGTACATCGCCGCCGAGACGTCGACGACCAGCCAGGCCTCGAGATCACGATCGGCGATCTGCTCGCGGACGTAGGTCTCGCGGGTGCGCGCCGTCACGTTCCAGTCGATGCGTCGGACGTCGTCACCCGGCTGGTAGAGGCGCGATTCGCCCGGCTCGCTGCCATGACCCGGGGTGATGCCCTGATGGTTGCCGTGGAGCACCCCGTCGAGGCGACGGTTGATGGTCAACTCGAGGCTGCGCACCATCTCGGCCACCTGGGTCGTCGGCGGCCCCATCGGCCAGTCGAGCGCGCTTCGAGCGTTCATGAGCTAGTTGGCGGCGGGGTTGGGCTTGGGGGACACCCAGGCGGCGGGGACGGATTCGAGGATGCGGTTGATCACCTGGTCCGGGGTGACGTCACGGGCCAGCGCCTCGTAGGTCAACAACAGACGGTGACGTAGGACCTCGGGGGCGATGTCGAACACGTCCTGCGGGTTGGCATAGGTGCGTCCGCGCAGCATGGCCAGCGCTTTGCCACCTCGGATCAGGTTCAGCGTGGCCCGCGGGCTGACCCCGAGACCGATGGAGGTGGTCAGCTCGCTGAGCCCGTAGTTCTCCGGGGTGCGGGTGGCGTGCACCAGATCGACGGCGTACTGCGCCACGCTGCGGTCGACGAACACCGTCTCGGCCTTCTTCTGCAGCAGCACCAACTCCTCCAGATCGATGACCTGCGCCGGCTCGGGAGGATCGACCGCCATCCGCTCGAGGATCATCATCTCCTCGGCCGGGGTGGGGTGATCGAGGACGATCTTCATCATGAATCGGTCACGCTGCGCGTCCGGTAGCTGGTAGACGCCCTCGCTCTCGATCGGGTTCTGGGTGGCGACGACGAAGAACGGCCGGGGGACCGGATGGGTGACCCCGGCGATCGTCACCTGTTGCTCGGCCATCACCTCGAGCAGCGCCGATTGGACCTTGGCCGGCGCACGGTTGATCTCGTCGGTGAGGAGGAAGTTGACGAATACCGGACCCAGCTCGACGTCGAACTGTTCGGTGGAGCCCCGGTAGATGCGGGTGCCGACGATGTCCGACGGCAGCAGGTCGGGGGTGAACTGGATGCGGGCGAACGTGCCGCCCACGACGTTGGCCAGCGTCTCGGCGGCGAGGGTCTTGGCCAGGCCGGGGACCGACTCCAACAGACAGTGGCCGCGCGACAACAGGCCGACGAGCATGCGTTCGAGCAGCCGGGTCTGACCGACCATCACCTTGCGCAGTTCGAAGAAGATGCGCTCAACGGCCTCGGCCGTGCGGGTGTCGTCCATCGGTTGCTGGCTCGGTTGGTGGTCCATGCGGTGGTCGTCCTCCTGAGATCGGCCATGGAACGTAACGACTCATCCTGAGAGTCCGCTGGGGTCTCCTTGGTTCCCACCGCGTCGGCGGCGGGCCCGGGTCGTGCCGGGCAAGATCCGGCGGGGCGGCGGAGGGAGAAGTCGCGTCTCGCTGGTGTGGCGCGGCTGGGGCACCGGTGATAGCTTCGCGGGCGGTTGACGCGGCGGAATCGCGTCGACCGGCGGAATCCAAAAGGCGGAGAGAATCATGCAACAGGCGGATCGTCCTGGCGCGCCTCGGCGCGCCCGGGGATGGCTGCGGCGCACGGCGGTACAGCTTGGCGTCGCGACGGCGGTGATTGCTGGACCGGCGATGGTGTCGGCGGGCACCCCCCCGACCGACCCCACCACGACCACCACCGAGGTGACGGAGGGAACCGATCCATCGGCCACCTCGACCACCGAGGTGACCTCGACCACGGTCGACGAGTCGACGACCACCACCAGTGATCCATCGGCCACCACGACCACCGAGGTGGCGTCGTCGTCGAGCGTCACGACCACGACCATCGACGAAGGCGGCGGCATCTTCGGCCCGCTGGCGTTGATCGAGGAGCAGGTCATCTCGAACGTGCGAATCGTCGAGGAATCGACCGGTCCCTATTCGACGATGCGGATCGAGCTCGACTGGGCGGTCCCCGACTCGGCGGTCGGTGGCGACAACTTCACGCTCACCTTGCCGACGAACCTTCGGGTCCAGGCCTTCAGCTTCCCGCTGCGCGACGCGGCGGGCAACGTGGTGGCCAACGCCACGGTGACGCCCGGACCCAACGGCGGTGGCGAGGTGGACTTCGTGCTCACCGACTACGCCAACACCCACAACAACGTCGGGGGCACCGCGTTCTTCCAGTCGCGGTGGAACCAGTCCGAGATCGTGCCCGGGACGACCGAGAGCGTCACCTTCGTCTCGGGCGAGGCCAGGTGGACCGACAGCGTCGACATCAGGATCGGCCAGCCGACGCGGGAGCCCAGCAAGTGGATGAACTGGGACACGGATCCGACCCCGCACCTCAGCTGGGGCGTCGTCAGCGGCGAGCTGACCGCCGCGATGATCGGCCAGACGCTGACCTTGGTGGACATCTCCGATCCGTTGCTCAACCCGATCGACTGCGACACGATCGACTTCCGCTCCGGGTACTTCGACCCGCTCCGCGGCGGCGTTCGTGGTGAGAACGAACTGACGCCGTCCGCCTCGTCGTGCACGCCGGCGCGCGCCGAGTACAGCATCGTGATCACCGCCGACATGGTCGACCGCCCCGGCGACTATGACGACGTCGGCCGCGTGATCAGCATGAACGGCCAGAGCCTGATCCTCAACCCGGCCCAGACGACCTTCACCAACAACGGCGAGGTGATCATCGGCGGTGCCACCACCCCGGTGTCGGCATCCGACACCCGCAGCACCGGTGGTGGCGACGGCGGCGGCGACATCGCCGTCAGCGTCGGCGACTACGTGTGGTGGGACGCCGACCACGACGGCCTCCAGGACGACACCGAGTCCGGGATCGAAGGCGTCGAGCTGACGCTGCAACTGCTCACCGAGGACGGGACCCTGGTCACCGCCGTCGATACCGACGGAGTCCCGGTGCCCGCCACCCAGACCGATGCCAACGGCTTGTACGAGTTCACCAACCTGCCGCCGTTGTCGGGCAACGAGCGCTACGTCGTGACGGTCACGCCCCCGGCGGGCTACCTGCCGACGATCGAGGGAGGGGACCCCGGGGTCGGCGACGACTCGTCGACCGGGTCGGCCACGTCGACACTGCTGACGGTCGACGGCGACCGTGACCCGACGCTGGACTTCGGGTTCTGGATCCCCGAGCCGGACATCTCGATCGTCAAGGGTGACACCGATGGCAACACCGGTGATGACCGCGCCGACCCGGTGCTGCTGCCCGACGGGACGGCGTCGCTGATCTTCACCGTGACCAACACCGGGTCCGAGGACCTCATCAACGTCACCGTGTCCGACACCCTGGTGTCGAACGGCGCGATCACCGGTCTCGTCTGCACGTTCCCGGATGACACGACGGGGACCACATGGGCCGGACCGTTGGCGGTCGGCGCCAGCTTCGACTGCACGGCGTCGCTGACCGACGTCGTGCCCGGCTCCGTGCACGAAGACATCGCCCGGGTCGACGGCACCGGTCAGATCTCCGGGACGCCGGTGGACGACGAGAACCCGTACCACGCGATCACCCCGGTGGTCAGCGTCGGTGACTTCGTGTGGCTCGACGAAGATCACGATGGCATCCAGGACGCCGGCGAGCCGGGGATCCCAGGTGTGACCCTGACGATCACCGGACCCGACGGCGCCGCCGTCACCGACGTCTACGGGAACCCGGTGACGACCACCGAGACCGATGGGTCCGGGCTGTACGAGTTCGTCAACCTCCCCCCGCTACCTGCCGGGCAGCACTACACCGTGACGGTGACACCACCGGCGGGATACGCCCCCACGATCGAAGGCGGTGAGCCAGGCGTCGGTGACGACTCCTCCACCGGGTCGGCCACCTCGGTGGATCTCGTCAACGACGGTGACCGTGACCCGACGCTGGACTTCGGGTTCTGGATCCCCGAGCCGGACATCTCGATCCTCAAGGGTGACACCGATGGCAACACCGGCGACGACCCGGCCGATCCGGTGCTGCTGGCCGACGGGACGGCGTCGCTGATCTTCACCGTGACCAACACCGGGTCCGAGGACCTGCTCGACGTGACG
>JBKEAH010000307.1:0-42811 GCA_047972065.1 Desertimonas sp. | reverse complement strand
ACCCTGGGTGGTGTTGGCGGTGAAGTCGGGGGCGGTGTCGCCGAGGCGGACGGCCATGTCGGGGCTCCTTGAGGCTCAGACGGTGGATCTCGAAATCCCGACCGTATCCGTCAAGATTCGTGGTCACAACCGGCGGCGGGCGGGTGTCGATGTGTCCGACCATCGCCGGATGAGCGTGCCCGTGGCCGTCGACGAACTGCCCCGCACGACCGTCGGGTTACCACTGGTCGAGCCCGACCAACTCAGACGAACAGCAGCGAACTCGCGCCGCCGGCGCTGGGGGTGAGCGACGTGACGGCCAGGCCTCCGTCGCCGCACAGGTATTGCGAGGTGCCCAGCACGGTGGCGTAGGCGGCCAACCGTGGGTCGCCCGCTTCGAGAACCGTGTCGATCAGCCGTCCGCTGGGGGCGCGATCGACCGTGACGTGCAGGGTGAACGATCCCGCCGTCACCTCGCCCAGCACCAACACGCCGTTCTCGGCGCCCCAGCGGCCCTCGATCCGACCGCGATAGATCAAGGTCGTCGTGGTGATGTCATCGGGCCCGTCGCGGCGGGTGATCACCACGGGCTCCATCGCCTCGAGATCGATCTCGGCGGTGCCGTCTTCATCGAGTCGCAGGACGCCGCCGGCGCCCCCGGTGGCCTGGACCTCGACGCCGGCCAGCGCCGGCGGCCGGTAGCCGCCGGTCGTCCAATCGCCCACAAGACATCGGTCGATCGTGCCGAGGGCGGGTGCGGCGATCTGGGTCTGTCGACACCACGTGTCGAGCGACTTGGCGGCGACCGCCGGCCCATCGCCCGAGAACGGGCCCACGCCGATGAAGACCTCCGTGCCGGCAACGGCCTGCGCCGCTTGCTGGTCGGCGGGAGCGGCGGCGCATTCGCATCCCGTTGGGAGCAGACAGAACGCCTGGCTGCCCTGTTCGAGCAGCAGCTCGTTGCCATCGGGCCAGCGCAGGCGGCCGTACTCGCCGGCACCGGTGGTCACCACGATCACGCTCGGCGGGACCGGGAAGCGGTAGGGGGTGGCCGACAGGGCACCCGAGGAGGTGACGCCCCCGGCGCTGACGCCGGGCCCGTCGATGGTCAGCGCCAAGGTCTGTTGTGGTGGGGCCAGCGTCGCCAGCGTGGGGTCTTGACCCTCGAGGTCGAGACCGGCGATCGAGTAGACCGGCTCGCCGTTCTGGCCGAGCCAGCTCGGTTCGTTGGCGTACTGGCTGCCCCAGCGGGTGAACACCGAGGTGGTGCTGAGCCGTCGGCGGATGCTCTCGGGGCTGGCATCGGACATGAACGCCCAGGCCATCGCATAGGCGTCGGCGCCCGAACGGTCGATGAGGGCGAAGAACCCGATGGCGTCGAAGGTCCGTCGCTCCAGCGGGCGCTCGGGTTGGGTGATCCACCGCGTCCACCACGGTGTCGACGAGCCGGACCCCTCCGCCACCTCCTCACCGGCAAAGGCGGCGGCGCCTTCGAACGCCCAGAGCGGAACCCCTTCGCCGTTGGGACGCTGGGTGAACTGGAAGCAGTGAAAGGTCTCCCGCGCCACCGCACTGGTGAACTCCCGTCCGACCGCGGCGTCCTGGTTGATGCGGATCCGGCACTCGTCGTAGCTCCCGTCGGTCGACGCCGTCCAGCTGATGGCGGTGGCGATCTCGGCCGGTGAGGCGAAGTTGTGCGTCCCGTCGGGGTTCTCGTAGGGCAGTTCGACCAGGGTCACGGCGACATCGTCGGGAAGGTCGGCACCAAGTCGGGCGGCGTAGACCGCCGAGCTGTAGGTCACGATCGTCCCGGCCTCTCGGATCACACCGGTGTCGGTGGCGACCTGCTCGGCGGTGCGCCCGGGACGGTCGACGATCGTCAGCACGCCACTGCGCTGCTCGGCGGGCAGCTCGTCGAGGTGCGCGACCACCGTGCGCAACGCCGACCCGCTGTCGACGATCGTCGTCGACAGCGGGGTCACGCCCTCGAGCGGTCGGTAGCTCCCGGCGATGATCGCCAGCGCTTGGGCGAGATCCATCGTGCCGTCGACACCGAGGACGGCGTCGAGGACACCCAACTCATCGGTGACACCGTCGACCGCGGCGGTCGTCGTGGTCGTGAGGCCTTCTGCCACGGTGCTGGTGACGCCGACCGCGGTGCTCGTCGATCCGGCGGTGCTGGTCGGGGGCGTGGTGGTGGTGGTGGCGGCGGCGGTGGCGCTGGTGGGCGCCGCCTCGTCGACGGGGGTGATGGCCAACGCACTCGGATCGGTGGCGGCGGCAGCGGTGATCCCGGAAGGTTCGGTACGGGGCGGCGGCGCGGTGTCGGCCTTCTGCTCGTCGCCCGCACACGCGCCGCCGACGGCCACCAGCGCGAACGCGAGACACGCACCCGTCGCTCGTCGTGTCAGGCGGGCCACCACGTCGGCACACGGTATTGGTTGGCGCGGTCCCCGTGGCCGCGCGCTCAGCCCGTGGCGGCGCCGGTCTTGGCCCGCTTGGCAGCACGTCCGCGCTCGGTCTGGTCCAGCACGACCTTGCGTAGCCGGACGCTGCCGGGGGTGACCTCCACGCACTCGTCCTCGGCGATGAACTCCAACGCCTGCTCCAGCGACATCGGACGGGGTGGGATCAGCTTCTCGAAGTTGTCGGCCGTCGACGAGCGGACGTTGGTGAGCTTCTTCTCCTTGGTCGGGTTGATGTCCATGTCGTCGGAGCGGGCGTTCTCCCCGACGATCATCCCCTCGAACACCTCGACACCCGGCCCGACGAAGAGCTGGCCGCGGTCCTGGAGCGACAACAGCGAGTAGGCGGTGGTCGGTCCCTGCCGGTCGGCGACCAGCGACCCTCGGGTGCGGGCGCGGATCTGGCCGGCCCACGGCTCCATCCGGTCGAAGACGTGGTGGAGCAGCGCGGTGCCCCGGGTCTCGGTGAGCAGCTCGGTACGGAACCCGATCAGCCCACGGGCCGGGACCAGGTAGTCGAGCCGGACCCACCCGGTTCCGTGGTTGACGATCTGTTCCATGCGCCCCTTGCGCAGTGCGAGCAGCTGGGTGAGCACACCCATGAACTCCTCGGGAACGTCGACGGTGAGGCGGTCGACGGGCTCGTGGACGACGCCACCGATGTCGCGGGTCAGCAACCGAGGCTTGCAGACGGTGAGCTCGAACCCCTCGCGTCGCATCATCTCGACCAGCACCGCCAGCTGGAGCTCGCCGCGTCCCTGAACCTCCCACGTGTCGGGTCGATCGGTGGGCACGACGCGGATCGACACGTTGCCGATCAGCTCGGCGTCGAGGCGGTTCTTCACCAGCCGGGCGGTCATCTGGCTGCCCTCACGACCCGCCAGCGGCGAGGTGTTGATCCCGATCGTCATCGACAGGCTGGGTTCGTCGATCGTGATCACGGGGAGCGGGCGGGGGTCCTCGGGGTCGGCCAGGGTCTCGCCGATCGTGATGTCGGGGAGCCCGGCAACGGCAACGATGTCGCCCGGGCCGGCTTCGTCGGCGGGGACCCGTTCGAGGGCCTCGGTGACGTACAGCTCGGCGATACGGGCCCGCTCGATCGTTCCATCGGTGCGGCACCAGGCCACCGGGCGGCCCTTGCGCAGCGTTCCCGAACGGATGCGACACAGCGCCAGCCGGCCGACGTAGGGCGACGCGTCGAGGTTGGTGACCAGCGCTTGGAGGGGAGCAGCGGGGTCGTAGCTGGGGGCCGGGATGCGGGCCAGCAGCAGCTCGAGCAGCGGGGTCAAGGTGGTGCCATCGGGCAGTCCCGCGCCGTCGGCGGGACGCTCGAGGGCGGCCTTGCCCTCGCGCGACACGCAGTAGACGATCGGAAAGTCGAGCTGGTCGACGTCGGCGTCGAGGTCCAAGAACAGCTCCTCGACGTCGTGGACGACCTCGGCGATCCGGGCGTCGGGACGATCGACCTTGTTGATCACGAGGATCACCGGAAGCTTGGCCTCGAGCGTCTTGCGCAACACGAACCGGGTCTGGGGCAGCGGGCCCTCCGAGGCGTCGACCAGCAACAGCACCCCGTCGACCATCGACAGCGCCCGCTCGACCTCGCCACCGAAGTCGGCGTGACCGGGGGTGTCCACGATGTTGATCGTGACCGGCCCGTTCGGGCCGGCGTAGCGGACGGCGGTGTTCTTGGCGAGGATCGTGATGCCCTTCTCGCGCTCCAGGTCCATCGAGTCCATCACCCGCTCGGCGACGTCCTGATTGGAGCGAAAGGCGCCCGACTGCCACAGCATCTGGTCGACCAGCGTCGTCTTGCCGTGGTCGACGTGGGCCACGATCGCCACGTTGCGCAGGTCATCCCGGGAGGTCAGCACCCCCGCAGGCTACGGATTCGGGGTCGGATACCGAATCCGCTGTCGGTCACACGGCGGCGAGGAAGTCGACGACGGCTTGGTTGAAGCGGTCGTTGCGGTCGCCGGCGACCATGTGGCCGGCTCCGGCCACATCGACGAGGCGGGCGTGGGGGATCAGCCCGAGGAGATGCCGGGCGCCCTCCTCGCTCAGGAGATCGCTCGAACCGCCGCGAACCAGCAGCGTGGGGATCTGCACCCGCCGGGCCGCCGCCTCGAGCTCATCTTGGGGGATGCCCCGGCGCTGCGGGATGCCATCGATCGAGGGATGGTCGTCGGGCTCCTCGGGCGCCATGAACCGCGGGTCCCAGTGCCAGTACCAGCGGCCGTCGTCCCGGAGACGCAGGTTCTTCTTGAGCCCCGACACGTCCTTTGGGCGGGGGCGATGCGGGTTGTAGGACTGGATGGCGTCGGCGGCCTCGTCGAGGTCGGCGAAGCCGCCGAGGCCCGAGCGCATGAAGGTGCGGATCCGTTCGACGCCGGCCGGCTCGGTCTTGGGGGCCACATCGACCAGCACCAGGGCGCTCGCCACCGGTTGGTCGCGCCGACCGTCGCCGACGGCCAACAGGCTGGCGATTCCCCCCAGCGAGGCACCGACCAGGGCCGGCGGTCGCTCCAGGGTGGTGGCGAGGGTGGCGACGTCTTCGGCGAAGCGGGGAAACGAGTAGTCACCGTCGGGGGCCCAGTCGCTGTCGCCATGACCCCGCAGGTCGACGTTGTGGACCAGCCAGCCGGCATCGGCCAGTTGCGCCGCCGTGTGGTTCCACGAGTGCCTGGTCTGGCCACCACCGTGGAGCAGGACGACCGGTCGACCACCTGGGTCACCCGAGCGATCCACGGCCAGGGCGACGTCGGGTGCGACGGTGATCCGCAGGGTCTCGGTGGGCATCGGGCCACCTTCGCACTCCGGTGCTGAAGACCGCGAGTCGGGGTGGCACGATCAGGGTCGATGGCTCGCGCCAGGGGTGCGCGGGAACGAAAGGGGTGTTCGCTGATGACGACGAGCGTCGAGACCAACGGGACGACCGAACCACGCACGGCCAACGACGTCGACGTGGTGGTCGTCGGCGCCGGCTTCGCCGGCCTCTACCTGCTCCACCGGCTGCGCCAGCAGGGCAAGACGGCGGTGGTGCTGGAGTCGGCCGATGATGTCGGGGGCACCTGGTACTGGAACCGCTATCCGGGTGCCCGCTGCGACATCGCCACCATCGACTACACCTACAGCTTCGATCCCGAGCTGGAGACGGCGTGGACCTGGTCGGAGAAGTACGCCACCCAGCCCGAGATCCTGCGCTACCTCCAGTTCGTCGCCGACCGCTACGACCTGCGCTCGGACATCCGCTTCGAGACCAGGGTCGCGTCGGCGCAGTGGGACGACGGGGCCAAGCGGTGGCGCATCGCCACCGAGGGCGGCGACACCCTGACCGCCCAGTACTACGTGATGGCGACCGGTTGCCTCTCGGTCCCCAAGGAGCTCGACATCGATGGCACCGACCGCTTCGGGGGCGATGTCTACTTCACCAGCCGCTGGCCCCACGAGGGCGTCGACTTCACCGGCAAGCGCGTCGGGGTGGTCGGCACCGGCAGCTCGGGGATCCAGTCGATCCCGCTGATCGCCGAGCAGGCCGCCGAACTGACCGTCTTCCAGCGCACACCGAACTTCTCGATCCCGGCGCACAACGGGGCGGTCGACCCGCGGCGTCGAGCGCCGCTCGATGCGGACCGTGACGCCTACCGCGACGCCGCCAAGTGGTCGCGTGGCGGCGTGCCGATCGAACCGACGATGGACACCGCGGCGATGCTCAGCGAGGACCAGCGACGCGAGCGCTTCGAGGACGCCTGGGAGGCGGGCGAGCTGTTCAGCATCCTCAACGTCTTCGCCGATCAAGGCACCAGCCAGGAATCCAACGAGATCCTGGCCGAGATGATCCGCGGGAAGATCCGCGGGGTCGTCGACGACCCCGAAGTCGCCGAGACGCTGTCGCCGCGGGACCACCCCTTCGGGATGAAGCGACCCTGCCTCGACACCAACTACTACGCCACCTACAACAAGCCGCACGTGCGACTGGTCGACCTGCGCAAGACGCCGATCGAGACGGTGACGGCGACGGGCATCAAGACCTCGGCCGAGGAGTTCGAGTTCGACGCCATCGTCTACGCCACCGGCTTCGATGCGATGACCGGCGCCATCGTCGCCGTCGACATCACCGGCCGCGACGGTGTCACGCTGAAGGACCAGTGGGAGCACGGCCCGGTCACCTACCTCGGTCTGATGACCGTCGGCTTCCCCAACCTGTTCATGATCACCGGCCCGGGGAGCCCCTCGGTGCTGTCGAACATGGCGGTGTCGATCGAGCAGCACGTCGACTGGGTGGCCGATCGGATCGCCGAGCTCGACGCGCGTGGCGTCCGCGCGATCGAACCCACCCAGACCGCCCAGGACGGATGGGTGCGTCACAACGACGACTGTGCCGAGATCACCCTCTACCCGTTGGCCAACTCCTGGTACATGGGCGCCAACGTGCCCGGCAAGCCCCGGGTGTTCCTGCCCTACATCGGTGGTGTCGACACCTATCGCGAGCTGTGCGACGCCGTGGTCGACCAGGACATGCTGGGGTTCACGCTGACACCGTCGGATGGCTCGGCGGCGACGACCAAGGACGGTTTGGTGGTGCGCCTGCAGCCCGATGTGCGCCTGGTCCTCAAGGCGATGGCCGAGCTGAACCTGCCCACGATCGACTCGATGGACGCCGTCGCCGGGCGCGCCTTCATGGCCGAGCTCAACGCCGCCAACCCGCCGGGACCCGAGGTGGCTGCGGTCGTCGACGGGGTGCTGCCCGGTGCCGATGGCAACGACCTCGACTACCGGCTGTACCGCCCCGAGGGTGAAGGCCCGCACCCGCTGGTCGTCTACTACCACGGAGGCGGGTGGGTGCTGGGCGACCAGACCACCGACGATGCCTTCTGTCGTGACCTGTGCGTGCGCAGCGGCGCCGTGATCGTGTCGGTCAACTACCGTCACGCCCCCGAGGCGCGCTTTCCGGCGGCGATCGACGACGGGTTCGCCGCGCTGCGCTGGGTCGACGAGCACATCACCGAGCTCGGTGGGATCCCCGGTCAGCTCGCGGTGGCGGGCTGGAGTGCCGGTGGCAACGTGGCCGCCGTCGTCAGCCAACTGGCCCGCGACGCCAGGGGCCCGCAGATCGCCGGTCAACTGTTGCTGACCCCGGTGACCGACTGCGATCTCGACAACGGTTCGTACCGCGAGAACGCCGATGGCTACGTGTTGACCAAGCCGCTGATGCAGTGGTTCTGGGACTACTACGCCGATCCCGCCCAGCGGACCGATCCGAAGGCGTCGCCGATCAAGGCCGAGAACCTGGCCGACCTACCGCCGGCGTTCATCGTCACCGCCGAGTTCGATCCGTTGCGAGACGAAGGTCGCGCCTACGCCGGGGCGCTGCGCCAGGCCGGGGTCGAGGTCCACGAGCTCCATGCCCGCGGCCACACCCACACGTCGATGACGATGGTCGGCGTGGTGCTCTCGGGCGAGCCGATGCGCCAGCAGATGGCCGACGCACTGGCGGGGTTCTTTACCGCCAAGGTGCCCGCCTAGGCCGGCGCACGATCCCCACCCGCCGCCTTATCGGCCGACGCTCACGAGCGCCATGGGTCGGTGCGTTCTTCATCGGCGCGCTCGCGTTCGTGGTGATCGGGTTGTCGATCGCTGTCCGCTGGATGCTCGCGGTCGAGCGGGGCCTCGACCAGACCGACGAAGCGCTGTACGTCCTCAACGAATCGTCGCCGCATCCCACGACCTGGAACACGCCATGGGAATGGAACCTCCGACCGTTGTTCCGGCTCGCCGCCGAGCGCATCGATCGGGTCCGGACGATCGGCGGCGTCGTGTTGATGCTCGCCGGTGCCCTCTGTGGCGTCGTCACGGTGTCGGCGGCGCGGCGGTGGGTTGGTCGCGAGCACACCGGCCGTCGGGCGGCACCCGGGCTTGCGGCGGGTGTCGTGGTCGGCGGGTCGGGCTCACTCACCTTCTACGCCGGCTATCTCCGCGTCCCCGGGTTCAACTGGCTCAACCTGCTCGGGACGCTGATCGCGATGTGCGGGCTGGGGCTTGTGGTCGCGTCTCCAGTTGCGGTGTCCCGGCTGGCGGCGACGTTCTGGTCGATCTCGGCGGCGGTGGTCGGCTTGGGCTGGTTCGTCGCCGCGCCGGCCAAACCGAGTGCCCCGGTCCTGCTTGCGCTGGTGGCGGGATTCGTGGTGTCGGCGACGCGGGGTGTCCGGCGCGCATCGCTCGTGGTGGTGTCGGCGGCCGGGTGGATGGTGGTGTGGGCGCTACTCGCGACCGCCGTGGGGATCTGGCCGAGATGGCCGTTTCCGACGTTGGCCCGTGTGACCCGTCTGCCGCCGGTCGCGCGCGAGCATCACTTCGGCCCGGCCATCGGCCAGCTGATCAGCACACCGTGGAATGTGGCGACCGAACTCGCCAGTGCCCCGCCGGCTGTCGTCGTCGTCGCCGCGTCGGCGATTGCCGTCGCGGTCCGCCTGCGCACTCGCCGCCGCCAGGAGGTGCTCGCCGGGGTACTCCTGGTTCTCGGCCTCGTTGCGGGGTGGCGCGTCGCCGGGCTGCCGACTCCTGGATGGGCGACGTTCACCCCCACGACTCGGCTGTTCTTCGCCGGGGCGGTCACGGGTGCGCTGTGCCTCGTCATCGCGGCGCTCGGGGCGTTGGCCGCCATCGAGCCCCGCCAGGCACTCCGGGTGGTACCGATCGTGGGTGGGCTGGTCATCGCCGCGTTCGTGTTCGGCTTCGGCTCGTCGAACCTGCCGTACCCCCAGGCGTCGACGTCGATGGTCTTGGTGCTGATCGCGGCGTTGGTTCCCGTCGTCGTGCAGGAGCGTTCCGCGGTCCGTTCGGCGTTGGCGATGACTCCGGTCGTGGTGTTGACGATCGGGTTGGTCGCAGGGGTGCTGATCGACGGGCGGGAGCGGCCCTACCGGAGCGCGCCGATCGACGATCAGACGGTTCCGGTCGACCTGGCCGGTCGAGGTGGGGTGATCGACCTCGACCCGGCGGTGGCGGCCGAGGTCGAGGCCCTTCGAGCAGGAGCGGCGGCAGGCGGGTGGGAACCCGGGACGCCGCTGCTCGGCGTGATCTGGCGGTGGTCGTCGTTCCTGCCGCTGGTGCTGGATGCCAAAGCGCCCCCGAGCGCGATGGTCACGCTCTTCGGCTGGCCGGGCTCGCTCGCCCTCGCCGCCGACAACCTGGCTGACCTCGACCCCCGGATCTGGTCGCGGGCCTGGGTCGCGACCACGGATCCGTCGTCGCTGTCGGCGACCGCGGCGTCGGACGTTGCTGCGGTCTTGGCGATGCTGCCGGGTTCGGTCGGAACGACGTTCCCATCCGGATATTCCTGTGTCACCGAGGTGGGGAGCACGCAGCTGTGGCGGCCGCGGGAACCCGGAGATCCGCCATCGGCCGGCTGTGGCTGAGGCAGGCCGGGATTCGGCTGCTGACACCCTCGGACGTAGCCTCGATCGTGACGTTGGCGGGCCTGCCTCCTCGGACGCAGGCTGGATGCCGGGAGGACAGGTCGCAGCGATGTCGGCGCCGAGGGTGCTCTTTCAACTCAGCGGTTCGATCGCCGCCTACAAGGCGTGCCACGTGGTGTCGCGGCTGGTGCAGGACGGCTGCGAGGTTCAGACGGTGGCGACACCGGCCGCCTTGCGTTTCGTCGGCGAGGCCACGCTCGAGGGATTGACCGGTCGGCCGGTCGCTACCGAGGTGTTCGAACGGGGTCGTCAGATGGACCACATCCACCTGATCCGTCGCGCCGACCTGGTCGTACTGTGTCCGGCGACGGCGGGGACGATCAACCGGCTCGCCAGCGGGATCGCCGACGATCTGGTATCGACGCTGTTCCTGGCCCACGACTTCGACAAGCCCTACGTGCTGGTCCCGGCGATGAACGTGGCGATGTGGCGTCACCCGGCGACCCAGCGCGGGCTCGCTCAGCTTCGCGAGTGGGGCGTGGACGTGCTCGAACCCGGTGCCGGGTCGCTGGCCTGCGGAGAGGTTGGGGAGGGAAGGCTGCTGGAGCCCGAGGTGATCCTCGACGAGGTGCGCCGGCGGCTGTCGTTGCGGTCGGACGGTGCCGTTCCGGCCGATCCTCCGGCCGATCGGTCTGTTGTTCCGTCGGCGCTCGCGAGCATCCGGCGGGTGCTGATCACCTCGGGGGGCACGACGGTCCCGATCGACGGGGTGCGCTCGATCGGCAACACCAGCACGGGCTCGACCGGCGCCACGCTCGCCGCCGCGTTCGCCGACGCAGGCCACGCCGTCACGCTCGTGCATGCCGCCGACGCCGTGGTCCCCACCGTGTGTTCGCCCGGCGGATCGGGGGTTCGGCTGCGGTCCTACGTGACCTTTGGTGACCTCGACACGGCGCTGCGCGAGATGCTGGCGGCGGAGCCGTTCGACGCCGTGATCCACCTCGCCGCGGTCAGCGACTATGACGTCGACCACCTGGAAGTCGACGGGCGCCGCGTCGAACCGGATCCGAACGGGAAGCTCGCTTCGGGCTCGTCGCTGAGCGTGCACCTGCGCACCACTCCGAAGCTGCTCCCACGGCTCGCGTCCTTCGCTGCCGACGCGGGACATCCCGCACCGCTCGTTGTCGGGTTCAAGCTGACGAACGGCGCGACCCTCCAAGAGCGGGCGGCGGCCGTCGCCAAGATCGCGGACGGGGTCGACGCCGTCGTCCACAACGACCTCACCGAGATCGGCGCCGATGGGCATGTCGCGACGGTCTGGCGCGCCGGTTCTGTCGTCAGCACCTGCGCGACGAAGGCGGAGCTCGCGGCGGTGCTGCTCGCGCTCGTCTCCGAGCACGCCGAGGCCGAGGCGTGATCCTGACGCTGGATGTCGGCAACTCGAACATCCACGGGGTGGTCTTCGATGGTGAGGAGGTTCGGCTGGAGTTCCGGCGCACGACGACCAACATCACCAGCGACGAGGTCGGCCTGTTCCTGCGCGGCGTGTTGCGCGAGAACGGGTTCGACTGGCGCGACATCGCCGCCATCGGTTTCTGCACGGTGGTGCCCGACGCCGTGCACGCGTTGCGCAACGCCTGCCGCAAGTACTTCGACACGACTCCGTTCGTGCTCGCCGCCGGGGTCAAGACCGGGTTGAAGATCCGCTATCGCAATCCGACCGAGGTGGGGGCCGACCGGATCGCCAACGCCATCGGTCTCGCCGACCGGCACCCGTCGCGCAACGGCATCGCCGTGGACTTCGGCACGGCGACGACGTTCGAGGTGGTGACGAGCGACCGCGAGTACCTCGGCGGGGTGATCGCCCCCGGGCTGCGGCTGTCGGTCGATGCGCTCGGGCGCAACACGGCCAAGCTCTCCTCGGTTGAGATCATCGCCCCCGATCATGTCATCGGACGTTCCGCGGTCGAAGGGATCCAGTCAGGGGTCTGGTACGGCCACGTCGGGATGATCCGTGAGGTCGTGGCGCGAGTGGCCGATGAGGCCTTCGGTGGCGACCCGCCGGTGATCGTGGGCTCCGGCGGCTTCGCCAGCCTGTTCGAGGACGCCGGCATCTTCGACGAGATCGTCCCCGATCTCGTTCCCCGCGGTGTGCGTGTCGCGATGCTGCTCAACGGCGAGGCGGC
The DNA here is from genome assembly GCA_047972065.1 of Desertimonas sp. GTDB lineage: Bacteria > Actinomycetota > Acidimicrobiia > Acidimicrobiales > Ilumatobacteraceae > JALZMG01. The sequence goes on along the minus strand of JBKEAH010000307.1, from coordinate 30,763 downwards.
CTGACCACCGGGCGCCGTGCGGCCGCGCGGACGGCCGGCCAACCCGATGCGGGTGCGCCGGCCAGGCCTGGCCGATGAGCACGCGGACGGCGCTGCGGCGCGCGTAACGCGGATCTCATCGGACCGCCCCAGGCCGGAAACCGCCGAGCCAGAGCCTCGGTCGTGCCACGTCGCCGTTCCCGGAGGAGAAGCCCATGCACGCCGTCCCAAGCATCGAGGAGATGACCGACACCGCGCGGTGTCTCGGCCTGGCGCTCGAGCCCGATGAGGCCGCCCTGTTGCATGGCTATCTGGCCGAGAAGCTGGCAGAGATGGATGACTTCGCCCAGTCGCGTCTCGATGAGGGTGCTCCCGAGGTGACGTTTCCAAAGCGGGGTCTCGGCTACCGCCCCAGCGCGGCCGAGGATCCGCTGAACGCCTGGACGTGGAAGTGCGACATCGGGGGCGCCGCCACGGGCCTCCTGGCGGGCAAGACCGTCAGCTACAAGGACCACACCGCGGTGGCCGGGATACCGCTGGCCTACGGCGCGGCGCCGCTCGAGAGTTTCATCCCGCAGATCGACGCCACGATCGTCACGCGCGTGCTCGCTGCCGGCGCCACCGTGACGGGTAAGCACGTCATGGACGGCCTCGCCGGTGGGTTCGGCCTCGGGACGCAGGGCGACTTCGGCCGGCCCCTCAACCCCCATGACACGGGGCACTACACGGGCGGTTCGTCCTCGGGCTCGGCCGTGGCCCTCGCCACCGGCGAGGTCGATATCTCCTTCGGCGGCGATCAGGGCGGCTCGATTCGCATCCCGGCGGCATGGTGCGGGGTGGTCGGGCTCAAGCCGACCTTCGGGCTCGTATCACACTTCGGGATCGGGTTCGGGTCCGATCCGGTCATCGACTACACCGGTCCGATGGCGCGCCGCGTCGAGGACGTCGCCATGGCGCTCCACGCGACGGCGGGCTACGACGGGCTGGACCCACGCCAGGCGCGCGACATCCCCGAGACCTTCGATGCCATGACCGGACTCGACGGCGGCGTGAAGGGCCTGCGCATCGGCATCCTCGAGGAGGGCTTCGACGGCCCGCTGCAGCCGGACGTCCGCGACGCGGTACTGGCCGCCGTCGCCGAACTGGAGGCGGCCGGCGCCGAGGTCACCAAGGTGTCGGTGCCCGAGCACCACACGGCGCGCATCGCCCAGACCGCGATGAGCCCGGAGGGCTCTCTCGGTATGAACCAGGTCGGGTTCATGGGCGCGTTCTACCGCGGCTACTACCCGACGTCGATCATCGCCGCCGTTCACGGGATGAACCGGCTCACCCTCAGCGGGGCCACGGCCCGCACGAAGCTGATGCTGCTCGCCGGTGAGTATGCCCGGCGCAACTTCGGCGGCGTCGTGTACGCCAAGGGCCAGAACGTCCGTCAAAGCGTCATCAGGACCTTCGACGCGACGTTCGCCGACGTCGACCTGCTGGTGATGCCGACGTGTGTGACGGTGGCGCCGCGGTACGAGGACCCGCCGGCCGACCGGGTTGCTGCCGCCGAGTTGTGGTTGAACGCGCAGCAACGGCCGACGGCGAGCGCGGTGCTCAACACGCAGCCGTACAACTACACGGGCCATCCGGCGATCGCCGTCCCGTGCGGCAAGGCGGGCCGGCTGCCGATCAGCATGCAGCTGGTTGGCCGCCGCCTCGACGACGCCCTCGTGCTGCGCGCGGCCTACGCGTACCAAGAGCGCGTCGACTGGGACGAGCTTGTCGCGATCAACGTCTGATCTCCGCCAGCCGGGATCTTCCGGCGAGGTGTCGACACCACAGCACGGACGGTGACCCGGCGGTGAGCGGGTCCCGTCCGTGCCGGCGCGTCCGCCCGTCGGTGTCGCCGGCACCTCGGCCCACCTGACGCGGTGGGTCGCTCCGCTCAGGTGGAGTCGGCCCGCTCCCGCGCAGACCGCGCGGAGCGGTGGATCCTGCGTCGATCGGCGCAGGTCAGGCAACGTGACCGATGGCTGGCACGTCGCGTAACCCCAGGGTCATCGCAACGTTCCGGTCAGGAAACGATGGTCGAAGACGCTGCTGTCAATGGTCGCATCGAGGCACCCACGACAGGAGTTCGTGATCCGTGGCAGACGCCGGACGCCCGTGGTTCGACGGGTACGGGAGCTGTTGCGGGTGGCGATCATCCAGCGCCTCCTGCGGGGCGACGTGCTCCCGAGCGAATGGGAGCTGGTGTCCAGCTTTGACACCAGCCGCGGCGTGATCCGAGAGGCGCTCGACCTGCTGCGTGGCGAGGGCCTCATCGACCGTCTGCAGGGTGCCGGGACGTTCGTCGTGTCGCCGGAGCGCCATGTCATCCCGATCGAGGCGCTCGGTGGCATGGTGCAGAACATCGACGACGGCGACGCCCGTGTCCGGTGGGAGCTCCTCGAGTACGAGAAGGTCGCCGCCCCCGAGCTGATCGCCGAGCGACTGCGCATCGCCGAGGGCTCGGAGGTCATCTACGCCGAACGTCGCCAGGTGCTCGACGGCGAGCCGGTGTTGCTGCGCTCGTCGTGGATGCCGCTTGATGTCGGTGACATCATCTCGGTCGATCCGGCCGCGACCCGCCGCTCGCTGTACGACTTGGTCGAGAAGGCGCTCGGCCACCCGATCGAGCGGGCCGACTTGCGTGTCGAGGCGACGTTGGCGGACGCGTCGACGACCACGGCGCTGGGCGTCGCCGAGGGCACGCCGCTCATGTTGCTCGAGCGCCTCGTGTTCGACATCCACGACCGCCCCGTCGAGTACGGCCACAGCCGCATCCGGGCCGACCGGGCCGCTCTGACCACCACGATGCGCCGCGCCGGTGTCGAGCAGACGGAGCGTCCCGTCTCGTTCAACACGCTGGCCGCGCACACGTGGACGCGCAGGCCCTGCCCCGCCGACCGCCCAAGGCTCCACCGCCGCACCCTCTGAACCGGCACACCCCTCGCCCCCTCCACCATCTGAAAGGAACGCCATGTCGCCCACCGCCGTCGCGTCACCCACGCGCGTCGATACCACATCGAAACCGACCTCGCCCTTGGCGCTCGAGGTTCGTGGCCTCACCACCGCGTTCCGTTCCCGCCACGGCCGTCTCCAAGCGGTCGACGACGTCTCGTTCGCCTTGCCGAAAGGCCGAGTGCTCGCCGTGATCGGTGAATCCGGGAGCGGCAAGAGCGCCATGTTGCGCAGCATCATCGGCATCCAGCCGCGCACGGCCGACGTCGGCGGCGAGGTGCTCCTCGAGGGCCGCGATCTGCTCGCGCTCTCGCCGCGGGAGCGGGCGATGTCGCGCGGTCGCGACGTCGCCATGGTGTTCCAGGATCCGCTGACGGCGCTCGATCCGGTGTTCACCATCGAGCGGCAGCTCACCGAGACGATCCGCCGGCACATGGACGTGTCGAAGGCCGAGGCCCGCGACCGGGCGGTCGAGCTGCTCGGGCTGGTCCAGATCCCGTCGCCAAAGGAGCGCCTCGGGGCGTACCCGTTCGAGCTCAGCGGTGGCATGCGCCAGCGCGTCGTCATCGCCATCGCGTTGTCGTGCAACCCGAAGGTGTTGCTCGCCGACGAGCCGACCACCGCACTTGACGTCACCGTGCAGGCCCGCATCCTGGATCTGATCAAGGAGGTGCAGTCCGGCCGCGACATGGGTGTCGTGATCGTCACCCACGATCTCGCCGTGGCCGCCGAGGTGGCCGACGACGTCGCCGTGATGTACGCCGGCAAGTTCGTCGAGACCGGCCCGGTCACCGACGTGCTGCTCAACCCTTCGCACCCCTACACGATCGGCCTCCTCGAAGCGAACGTTCGCCCCGGTCAGAGCGTCGCACCGAGGTCGATCCCCGGCTCGCCCCCGAGTCTCGCCCGGCTGCCCGCCGGATGCGCGTTCGCACCCCGCTGCGGCCACGCCACGGTCGCCTGTTGGCAGGAGCGTCCGGCGCTCGTTGGGCTCCCCGCTGGCCGGGCGTCGCGGTGCCCGGTGCTCGCCGCCACCCGGTCTTCTCACACCACAGATCTCCCAGCCACCCCCGACAGCCCCGACTCCCTGAGAGGTACCCCCGCCGATGCGTGACCGATTGACCACCACCGCGACGCGGCGAGGACGCCGACGTCTCACCGGCGTCCTCGCCGGCGCGGCCCTCGCCATCACGGCGGCCGCCTGCGGCAGCGACGACGAGAGCGACAGCTCCAGCGCAAGCGCCGCATCCGGCGGCGCGACCACCGACTCGGGGGGCACCGGCGCGGCCGCCACCGCCGCCGCGGCGGAGGACGGCTCGGGCGGCGTGCTGCGCATCGCCATGTCGGCCGGCAACGTCCCGTGGCCGTCGACACCCCCCAACGAGGGCTACGAGGGCTATCGGTTCGTCGGCAACAACATCTACGACGGTCTGACGAAGCTCAACCTCGATCAGGTCGATGAGTTGCCCGTGCCGGGTCCGGCCCTCGCCGAGTCGTGGGAGGTGTCGCCCGACCAGACGGAGTGGACGTTCAGTCTGCGCGAGGGCGTGACGTTCCACGACGGCACACCGTTCAACGCCGATGCCGTCATCTTCCAGTTCGAGCGGATGAAGAACCCCGAGGCCGAGTTCTACGACGCGACGAACGCGCCCCGTTACGGCGCCACGTTCCGCTACTTCGAGTCATGGGAGAAGGTCGACGATCACACGGTCAAGTTCACGATGACTCAGCCCTACGCGTGGACGCTCTACGACCTCCTGCAGATCTACTTCCCGAGCCCGACGGTGGTGCGGGAGCATGGCAACGAGGCCTACAACCAGCACGCCGTCGGCACCGGACCGTTCGTGATGACGAAGTACGTCGACGGCGAGACGATGGAGCTCACCGCCAACGAGGACTACTGGGACGGGCGGCCCAAGCTCGACCAGATCATCCTGACGCCGCAGGCCGAGCCGGCGTCGCGGCTGTCGGCGCTGCAGGCCGGCGAGGTGAACTGGGCCGAGGTGCCGGCTCCCGACGCGGTGCCCCAGCTCGAGGCCGAGAGCTACCAGGTGATGCTGGGCAAGTACCCGCACGGGATCATGCCCCGCTTCAACCAGTTCCGCGAGCCGTTCAAGGACAACCTCCCGCTGCGTCAGGCGCTCAACTACGCGCTCGATCGGGAGGGCACGGCGGTGCTGATGAACAACGTCGGCTACCCCGCCAGTCAGTACGTCTACGAAGGCCACCCGGACTATGTGCCGGACAACCCGGGCTACAGCTACGACCCGGAGAAGGCTCAGGAGCTGCTCGCCGAGGCCGGCTACGAGCCGGGCGAGCTGTCGTTGACGATGGCCTACACGACAGGCGGATCCGGGAACATGTTCCCCGGTCCGATGATGGAGAAGCTCCAGGCCGACTTCGCGGCGATCGGCGTCGATGTCGAGCTGGTGCCGCTGGAGTGGAACACGCTCATCACGGCGAGCATCGAGGGTCTTGACTCGCCGCAGTGGTCGGACATCGACATCTTGTGGGCGTCGCCGGCGGCCGGCATGTTGCCGACCGGCTACAACACGACCTTCTTGAGCACCCGTCCCGGCGACCTGCTCAACGCCTCGGGCCTCGACTCGGCAGCGATCGACGAGGCGTACGACGCGGCCATGCAGGCGCCGACGATGGACGAGTCGCATGAGCACATCCGCACGATGATGGACGCCGCGCTCAACGAAGCCGACTTCTTGTTCTGGATGCACGACCTGAACCTGCGGGTGCTCGCGCCGGAGGTGAGGGGCTATGTCCACGCCCAGTCGTGGTGGGTGGACTTCACCCGGATCTGGGTGGAGTCCTGATGTTGCGCATCATCGTGCGGCGGCTGTCGCTGGCGATCCCGATCCTGCTCGGTGTCACCGTCATCATCTTCTTGTTGATGAACGTGCTGCCGGGCGACCCGACGTCGTCGTTCATCGCCGACGACAGCTCGCCCGAGGTGAGAGAGCAGCTTCGTCGTGAGCTCGGCCTCGACAAGCCGCTTCCGGTGCGGTACTTCAACTGGCTCGGTGACACCGTGTCGGGCGACCTCGGGTACTCGCTCCACCGCAAACGGGAGGTGACCGACCTCCTCAGCCAGGCGTGGTGGAACACCGCGATCTTGGCGGCCGCGTCGGCGGTGTTCGGGCTCGTCGGCGGCGTGATGCTCGGCTTCATCGCCGGCGTCCGCCGCAACCGGCTGGCCGACCGGGTCATCTCCGTGTTCAGCCTTGCCGGGCTCAGCATCCCGTCGTTCTTCCTGGCGATCGTGATGTTGATCATCTTCTCGGCCCGTCTCAACTGGCTCCCGACATCGGGGACCGGCCTCGACGACGGCACCTTCCTCAAGCATCTGATCATGCCGATGATCGCCGGTGGTCTGGCGACGTTGGCGATCACGGCGCGGGTGACGCGGGCGAGTATCATCGAGACCTACCGCGCCGACTTCGTGCAGACGCTGCGGGCCAAGGGGCTGAGCCAGAACGAGGTGTTCCGGCACGTCTTCAAGAGCGCCATCTCGCCGGTGCTCACCACGTCAGGACTCCAGGTGGGCTACCTGCTCGGCGGCTCCGTGCTCATCGAGACGATCTTTGCCTGGCCCGGCATGGGGATGCTCGTGTTCAACGCCATCTCCTCGCGGGACCTGCTCGTCGTGCAAGGCGCCACGCTCGTGATCGCCTTGATGTTCGTGATCGTCAACCTCGTCGTGGACCTCGTCCAGGCGAGCATCGACCCCCGGCTGCGCCGGGCCATCTCGTGAGGAGCCACCCATGACCGCCAGCATCACCGCTTCGGCCGGACCACCGATGCCGACCACCGTCGAGGAGTTCCGCGAGCGGTGGGAGGCCCAGGAACTGGGTGTGGAGGCGCGGACGTTCTGGTCCGAGACGTTCCACCGGTTCGTGCGCAACAAGGTGGGCGTCGCCTCGCTGCTCATCCTCATCCTCATGGTCGGAGGGGCCGTGTTCGCGCCGTGGATCACCTCCCACGACCCGCTCGTCGGCACCCCGACCGACCGGCTGCAGGGTCTGTTCTCCGATGGGCACATCCTGGGTACCGATGAGCAGGGGCGCGACGTCCTGACCCGGATCCTCTTCGGCGGGCGCCTGTCGCTCGTCGCGGCCTTCGTGCCACCACTGGCGGCGACGCTCATCGGGACGTTCATCGGGACCTGGGCGGGCTTCATCCGTGGCCCGATCGGCAACGGCATCATGCGCCTCGTCGACATGCTCTACGCGTTCCCGGCCATCCTGCTGGCGATCGCGGTAGGGGCCACGCTCGGTCCGGGCCTCGCCAACACGATGATCGCCGTGTCGATCGTGTTCATCCCGCCGGTGGCTCGGGTTGCCGACGGAGCCGCCCGGAACGTCGCCCTGCAGGAGTACATCGAGGCCGCTCGCCTCAGTGGCGCCGGGCGGTGGCGGTTGCTGCGGACCCAGATGCTGCCGAACGTGCTGAACCAGATCATCGTGTACGCGTCCGGTCTCGTTGGCGTGTCGATGATCATCGCTGCCTCGCTGAGCTTCCTGGGTCTCGGTTCGCAGCCGCCGGCCCCGGAGTGGGGCTACATGCTCAACAGCATGCGCGGGTCGATCTACGTGCAGCCGTGGGTCGTGGTGTTGCCGGGTCTCGCGATCTTCATCACGTCGGTGGCCTTCAACATGGCGAGCGACGCGCTGCGGGAATCGATGGATGCAAGGAGCGACGTCTGATGCACGTGCAAGCAACCACCGGCTCGGCCGGCGAGCGGCGCCTCTTGGAGCTGGGCTCGGTGTCGAAGACGTTCATGGCCCGTGTCGGCATGAAGCGAGTGCCGGTCTCGGCCGTGCACAACGTGACGATGAGCGTCGGCGAGGGCACGACGATGGGCATCGTCGGTGAGTCCGGGTGTGGGAAGTCGACCCTCGCCCGCATCGTCGTTGGCCTGCACGGGGCCGACAGCGGGCGCATCGTCTTCGACGGAGCGGGTCTGAAGCTGAGCGGGAGGCGGCCGCGGGCCGTGACCCAGCAGATGCAGATGGTCTTCCAAGACCCGTATTCGGCGCTGAACCCGCGGGCGACGATCGGCGACTCGATCGCCTTCCCGCTGCGCGTCCAGGGTCTCGGCCGCCAGGAGGTACGCGAGCGGGTGGAGAACGTGCTCGTCGATGTGGGGCTGCACGTCAACTACGGGTCTCACTACCCGCACCAGCTCAGTGGTGGTCAGCGCCAGCGGGTGAACATCGCCCGGGCGTTGGCCCTGCGCCCCCGCCTGATCGTGCTCGACGAGTCGGTGTCCGCCCTCGACAAGTCGATCCAGGCGCAGATCCTCAACCTGCTCCGCGAGCTACAGCAGTCCTACGGCCTGACGTACCTCTTCATCAGCCATGACCTCAACGTCGTCGAGTACATGAGCGATCGCGTCGCGGTCATGTACCTCGGGCAGGTCGTCGAGACGTGCTCGGCCGAGGACCTCTACCGGGCGCCGATGCACCCCTACACGCAGGTCCTGTTGGAGTCGATCCCCAAGCTCGACCCCCGGGAGCGGCGTACCGACGACGTGGCGCTCCAGGGCGAGATGCCGAGCCCAATCGATCCGCCGAGCGGCTGCCGCTTCCGCACCCGGTGCCCGCACGCGATGGACCTGTGCGCCAAGGAGGCGCCGGGCCTGCGGTCGCCCGAGGCCGGCCACCTCGTCGCATGCCACCTCTACGCCGTCAAGGACCCGCAGCCCGGCGACCCGGCGGTGGTGTCGATCGGCGCCCGTGCCACCGACACCACGACGGTCCGCGGCCCCGCCCCTGAGACCCCCGAACCACAAGGAGCATGACCATGCCCATCACCACCGAGACCAGCGCCGCCATCGTGCGCGCCCTGCTCGACGCCGCCCATCTCGCCGTCTCCGACGACGAGTTCGACCGTTTCGTCGCCGTCTACCCGATCATGCGGGCTCAGGCCGACGCGCTGTACCTCCCCGAGCTCGAGCCCGAGGCCCCGTCGCTGCACTTCGACCCGATGGTCGGCTACGAATGAGTGGCATCACCGAAACCATGGGGCCGAGCGGCGCCGCGCCCGACGGGTTGCCGATGACGATCGCTCACGCATCCGCAGCCCTGCGCGACGGCTCGCTCACCTCGAGCGCGTTGACCGAGGGCATCCTCGCACGCGTCGACCTGCTCGACTCGCAGCTCGGCGCCTACGTGTGCACCGGGCCGGCGTCGGCCCTCGCGGCCGCAGCGCGGGCCGACGCCGACTTCGCGGCCGGGATCGATCGCGGACCGCTGCAGGGGATCCCGCTGGCGATCAAGGACATCATTGCCACCGCCGATGCACCGACGACCGCGAACAGCCGGGTCCTCACACCCGAGTGGGGTGCGGGCGCCGACGCGCCCGTCTCGGCGCGCCTGCGCGCCGCCGGCGCGGTGTTCGTTGGCAAGGCCACCACCAGCGAGTTCGCGCTCGGCGCGCCCGATCCCACCAAGGGCTTCCCGATCCCGCGCAACCCGTGGGACCTCGGGCGCACTGCGGGTGGCTCGAGCTCGGGCACCGGTATCGCCGTCGCGGCCGGCCTCGCCCTCGGCGGGCTGGGAACCGACACCGGCGGCTCGGTCCGCTTTCCCGCCGCGATGAACGGTCACACCGGGCTGAAGGTGACGTTCGGCCGGGTGCCCAAGAGCGGTGTCGTGCCGCTCGGCTACAGCCTCGACTCGGTCGGGCCGATGGCCCGCAGCGCGTACGATTGTGCGCTGCTGTTGCAGGTGATGGCCGGCCACGACCCCACCGATGCCGACGCGGCGACCGCGCCGGTCGACGCCGACTACACGGCGACGCTCGACGGATCGGTCGAGGGCATGGCGCTCGGTATCCCGAAGCCGTACTTCTTCGACGCCGATGGCCTCGACCCCGAGGTCCGCGATGGGGTACTCGCCGCGATCGACGTCCTCGCCGGCGTCGGAGCGGCCGTCACCGACACCGCGGTCCCGTACGGCGACGAGGCGAAGAACGCCAACATGCTGACGCTGGTCGGCGAAGCCTACGCCTACCACCGCAACAACATGGTGGAGCGCTGGTCCGACTACGGCCAGTTCACCCGGCCCGGCCTCGCCCGCGGCGCGTTGTACAGCGCCGCCGACTACGCCCAGGCGCAGCGGTTCCGGACCTGGTTCCGTCGCGAGGTCGCCGCGTTGCTCCGGACGTACGACGTGCTCATCACGCCGACCTGGGCGACGCCGACCTTCCCGCTGAGCGAGATGCTGCCGGAGCGGATGATCCTCAGCCCCGGGTTCACACCGCAATGGAACCTCACGGGCCTTCCGGCCGTTGCCGTGCCATGCGGGTTCAGTTCCGACGGCCTCCCGCTGTCGATGCAGATCATCGGCCGGCCGTTCGCCGAGGCGACGGTGCTCAAGGTCGCCGACGCCTACCAACGGCTGACCGACTGGCATCTGCGGGTGCCCCCGATCGTCACCGCTGCGGTGGCGGGGAGCCCCGCATGACGATCGACGAAACCAACGTGCTGGGCGAGACGCTCCTGGGTGAGGCCGCTCGGCTCCGCTCCGGCGAGACGACGAGCGTCGGGCTCGTGACGGCGTCGCTCGCCAGGATCCACGCCACCAACGACCGGCTCGGCGCGTTCGTGACGACGTGCGACGAGACCGCGCTCGCGGCGGCCGCCGACGCCGACGCCGATTTCGCGGCCGGAGTCGATCGCGGACCGCTACAGGGGCTGCCGCTCGCGATCAAGGACATCATCTCGACCCAGGAGGCTGGGACCACGGCGAACAGCCACATCCTGGCGCCTGGCTGGGGCGGCGGGGTCGACGCGCCCGTCGTCGCCCGCTTGCGAGCGGCCGGCGGCGTCGTGGTCGGCAAGGCCACGACCAGCGAGTTCGCGATCGGCCTGCCGGACCCGGCCACTGGCTTCCCGGTGCCATGCAATCCCTGGAACCTCGACCATTCGCCGGCCGGGTCGAGCTCGGGGACCGGCATCGCCGTGGCGGCCGGCCTGGTCGCGGGAGGTCTCGGTACCGACACCGGCGGTTCGGTGCGCGGCCCGGCGTCGATGAACGGGCACACGGGACTCAAGGTCACGTTCGGGCGGGTGCCCAAGAGCGGTGTCGTGCCGCTGGGTTACAGCCTGGACTCGGTCGGGCCGATGGCCCGCAGCGCGGCCGACTGCGCCGCCCTGCTCGCGGTCATGGCGGGCCACGACGTCACCGATCCCGATGCCGCCGATGTCCCGGTGCCCGACTTCCTCGCCGCCCTCGACGGCTCGGTCGACGGGCTCAGGATCGGGATGCCGTTGCCGTACTTCTACGACGACCCGGCGCTCGACGCCGACGTGGCCGCAGCGGTCCGCACCGCGGTCGGGGTCCTGTCGGGCGTCGGTGCAGATGTCGCCGAGACGATGGCGCTCGACGACGCCCGATTGGCCAAGGAGGCCAACACCATCACGCTCGTCGGGGAGGCCTACGCGTACCACGCGCTCGACCTCCAGCAGCGCTGGGATCGCTACGGCTGTTTCACCCGGACCGTGCTCGCTCGTGGGGCGATGTACTCCGCCGCCGACTTCGTGCAGGCGCAGCGGTTTCGGCGGGCGTTCCGGCGCAAGGTCGCCGCGGTGATGTCCGAGTTCGACGTGTTGATCACACCGACCTCGGCGGCCCCCGCACCCCGGCGTGACGAGATGACCCCGGAGAGAATGCTCGCCGGTCCGAGCTTCACGGGCCCGTGGAACCTCACCGGATTGCCCGCGGTGGCGGTGCCGTGCGGGTTCAGCGCCAGCGGGCTGCCGATCTCGATGCAGATCGTCGGTCGTCCGTTCGCTGAAGCCACGGTCCTGAAGGCGGCCGACGCCTTCCAGCGTCGCACCGACTGGCATCTGCGGGTACCCACCGTGAACATCGCCGCCTGACCCGGCGTGCGCACCTCGACTGGGAGCGTCGCTCCAGGCTGGTTCTACGGCACCATCGCGTTCGGCTCCGTCGGGTTGGTGATGACCGCACCGCTGACGGCGCTGTTCGCCAAGGATCTCGGCGCTTCCGACGCCGTCGCGGCGTTGATCGTCTCGGTGATGGCATTGTCGTTCCTCTGCCTCGACCTGGTTGCCAGTCGCGTCGTCTCTCGCGTCGATGCCCGGCTGGCGCTCGCCGGGGGCTACGCGGTGTTCGGCGTCGGCTCACTGGTGTCGGCGCTCGCGCCCAACCTCGCCGTCATGACGCTCGCCCGCGCGCTGCAGGGCCTCGCGGCGGCACTTCCGATGGGTGCCGGGTTCCACATGGCGCTCCGGTTCGCCCGTCCCGGCCGCCAGGGCGGTGAGATCGCCCGGTTCAACGCGGCGTCGTTCATCGGGATGGCGATCGGCCCCCTCGGTGCCGGGGCAATCGCCGACGCCATCGGGGGCGAGGCCGGTCTGCGCTGGGCGTTCGCCGTCTGCGGCGTCCTCAATGTCGCCGCGGCGTTCCTGGCGCTGGGCGCGCTCCCGAGTGTGCCGTCGCCGGAGCGCCCGGAGTTCGGGCTGCCGGCGCGGGAGGTCTTCACCGGCACCCGCGTGCGCCGGGCGCTGATCGCGGCCGGCCTCGGGTTCGGGTTGCGGGGCATCGTCGGCTTGACGCTGCTCCCGTTGCTCGGTGACGATCTCGGGGCGACCGCCGCCGTGGTCGCGCTCGCGACGACGGTGCATGCCGTTTCCGAGCTCGCCGGGACGATGGTCGCCGGGCGACTCGCCGACGCAGCCGGTCGCAAGCCGGTGACGGCGGGCGCGGCGGCGGCGACGGCAGCGCTGCTGCTGGTCACGATGGCCAGCCCGACGGTGCCGATCCTGCTCGCGTCGTGCGGCGCGGCCGGGTTCGCGATGGCCGCCCTGAGGGTCGTGCCGGCCGCAACTGTCGTGGACGTGGCCGCCTCCGACGAGGCTGCCGCCGCCGGCTGGCGCATCGCGTGTGACGTCAATGGGCTCGTCGCCGCCGGTCTCCTGGGGATCGTCATCGGCGTCTCGGGGCTGCACGGCGGGTTCGTGTACGCCTCGCTCACCGCGTGCGCGGTGGGGCTTTTCGCCGTTTCGATCGGCGAGACCCATGCCCGTGTCCGCCCCGCTGGAGTTGGCGACGTGGTCCCGATCGCCGCACCCGAAGACTGCCTTGACAGGCCCGGGTACGACGTGGCGCCCGCTCCCTCACACCGCTTCCGGGCCGGTTGGAGGGCACGGCGATGACCGCGGCGGCACCGAGCACGGTCGGCCCGGCGCGTCACGTCGCCGGCGGACGCGAGCTGTTCGTGCTTGTGGCGGCGGCGCAGCTCGCTGCCTCCTTGCAGTTCGCGATGGTCAGCGTGGCCCTGCCCGACATCGTCGAGGAGCTCGGCACGTCACTGCGCTGGGCGAGCTGGGCGATCTCGCTGTTCACGATGGCCCAGGCCGTCGCCCTGCCGGTGCTGGGCAAGCTCAGCGACGGCGCCGGTCGGCGCGCCGTGTTCGTCGGCGGCATCGCGACGTTCGGCGCCGCTTCCGTCGTCTGCGCGCTCGCTCCCAACGTGGGTGTCCTGATCGCGGCACGCGCCGTCCAAGGGGTCGCCGCGGGGAGCCTCCTGCCCTCCGCCTACGGCATCGTCGGCGACGCCTTCCCGGGCGCGAACCGGACGCGGGTGCTCGGCCTGGTCGCGTCGATCTTCCCGATCGGGGCGATCGTCGGGCCCAATGTCGGCGGCCTACTCGTCGAGCACGCCGGATGGCGCTGGACGTTTCTGATCAACGCGCCGATCGCCGCGATCGCGGCGATCTGGGGGTGGCGCCGGCTACCGCCACCCGATGGTGCGAGGTCGGTGTCACGGATCGACGGCCGCGGCGCGGCGATGCTCACGGCGTCGATCGGGGCCCTGATGATCGCCGTCACCGAACTCGGGAACGAGGACGGTCCGGTCGACGAGCGGATCGTCATCTCGTGCCTGGTCACGGCGATCGTCATTGGCGCCGTCTTCGTGCGTCATGAGCTGCGCACCCGCGACCCGTTGATCGACATGGCCCTGGCGCGCCGCCGTGAGTTCGCGTTCCTCAATGCCCTCAACTTCCTGTACGGGGCCTGTGTGTTCGGCATGGTCTCGTTTGTGCCGCTCTACGCCCAGGAGGGCTATGGCTTCAGCGCCTCCGAGGCCGGTCTGCTGCTGGCACCGCGGGCCGCCGCGATGATGGCGACGTCGATTGCCGCCAGCATGATCATCGGGCGTACCGGCTTTCGGCGCCCGATCGGGACCGGCCTGACGCTGATGGCCGTGAGCGGCCTGCTGCTGTCGTTCGGTCCGGGGCTCGCCGCCCGCTCTGGCCTCGGTGACGTCCCCTCGCTGATGATCGTCGTGTGCCTGCTCGGGTTCGGTCTCGGGCTCGCTGGGCCCTCGGCCAATCAGGCCGGTCTCGACCTGGTCCCCGACCAGGTCGCGGCCATCACCGGTTTGCGCGGCATGTTCCGCGCCCTCGGCGGCGCCCTGGGCACGGCGGCGATCGCCTCGATCGCCAGCCGCGCCGAGGCCCATGCCGCCGGGCTTGAGCGGTCGTTCGCGATCGTCGCCGTGGTCGGCCTGGGCTCGTTGGTGTTCCTGCGCGGCATCCCCGACCGGCCGCTCGAGTCGCCGCGGTCACCGGCGATGGCGGCGCCGCCGGCCGCGGCGAGGTCGGTGGCCATCGACTGACGCGGCGGTGCCGCTCCCTCGGCGTCGACGGCGTCGGCGACTCAGCAGCTGTCGGTGGTTGGCGAACCGTCCGACGGCATGTCGATCTGGTCGGGCCACCGGACATCCTGACCGGGCGTACGGCGCACGGGGAGCGAAGCGGTGCCTCCCTCGCAGCGTGGCGGCGATGCGAACCCGGCGTAACGGCGCGGTGACGGCGTAGATCTGCCGCCGAAACCCCGCCCGGCTCGACTTCCGTCATGCACACCACGAACGTGTTCGACGCCTACGAGGCGGGGAGGCTGCCCGCCGAGGAGGTCGCGGCCCTCGGGCCGGACGTCGGCAACCTACTCGTCGCCACGGCGGTCCTGCGATCGATGTCGTTGGGCGAGGTGCCCAATGCCCTGGTCGCCGTCGCCGGAGGACGCAAGTGAGCGCGGTCGCCGACGGCGGGCTCGAGTTGCGGCTGGTCGGTGCTCGCGACGCTGTCGCCGCCGGCACGATGACCTCGCGCACGCTGACGGAAGCGGCGCTGGCACGCGCCGACCAGTTCGACGAGAGCCACCATCTGTTCATCACCCGGCTCGACGACGCCGCGCTGGAGTCAGCGGATGCCGCCGATGCCGCCGTCGCCCAGGGAGCGCCGCTCGGTCCGCTTCACGGGGTGCCGATCACGGTCAAGGACAACGTGGACGTGGGAGGGGTCCGGGGCACCGCCGGCAGCCGCGTGCTCGCCGACCGGGTGCCGGTTGAGGACGCGACCGTGGTGACCCGCTTGAAGGCGGCCGGGGCCATCGTGCTCGGCAAGCTGAACATGCACGAGATGGCGACCGGTGCGACCTCCATGAACCCGCACTACGGCTGGGTCGGTAACCCGTGGGTGCCCGGGCGTGTGGCCGGCGGCTCCAGCGGCGCCTCGGCGGCGGCGGTCGCGTTGCGCGTGGGGTTCGCCTCATTGGGCACCGATGCCGGCGGATCGGTCCGGATACCGGCGATGTGTTGCGGCGGCGTCGGGCTGAAGCAGACGCACGGCCTCGTGTCGCTGTTTGGCGGCATGCCGACGACGGCCCAACACGTCGACCACATCGGACCCCACACGTTGAACGTCGCCGACGCCCGGCTGATGCTCGACGTGATGGCCGGCTACGACCCACGCGACGCTCATTCGTCGCCGCGTGTGGCCCCCCGGGCAGTGGCCCGCGAGAACCTCTGCGGGTTGCGTGTCGGCGTCCCCGCGTACTTCTGGGCCGACCTCGACCGCGAGGTCGACACGGCCAGTAGCGCCGTGCTCGACGCGATGGCCGATGCGGGCGCCGTCATCGAGCCCGTCGATCTCGACCTCGCCCAGCTCGCGGCGGGGCTGCGCGTGCTGCTCGTGGCCGAGTCGTACGTGTTCCACGAGCCGTACCTGCGGGCACACCCCGAGCACTACTCCGACGATCTTCGCGATCGGATCCTCGCCGGGGGTCAGGTGCTCGCCCAGGACTACATCCGCGCGATGCGTGCTCGGCGGCTGATGATGGAGGCGGTGCGGACGGTGTTCGCCGCGTTTGACGTCCTGGCGATGCCGACGCTGCCGATTCCGGCCCCGTTGCAGTCCGAGGCCGCCGCCGACGCCTCGTTGATGTCGACGATGACGCGCAACACCTCGCCGTTCAACCAGACCGGCCACCCAGCGATCACGGTGCCGGTGGGGACGACCGCGCTGGGCGCGCCGATCGGCTTCCAACTGGTGGCCGACGCCTTCGCCGACTACGAGTTGTTGGCGATTGCCGAGGTCGTCGAAGCGCTGGTCGCGTTCGATCCCACGCCGCCTGTGCTGCGGACGGCGTCCGTGGGCTGACGGACCCGGCCGGGCCGCGATGGCGGCCGACAATCGTCGGCGCCTCAGGTCGATTCGAGCTCGGTGCCGAGCGCCAGCCAGCGCTCCTCGACGGCGGCGATCTCGGCGTCGAGTGTCGTCAGCTCATCTCCCAACCGACGCAGCGTCTCGTGGTCTGCTCCGGCGGCTACCAGATCGGCGTGCAGCCTGGTGCGCCGACGTTCCAGGGTGGCGAGCTCCTTGTCGGTCTCGCGCAGCAGCCGCCGCAGTGTCGAAGGCGAGCGTCCCGACGCTTGCCGCCGGCGGGGAGTGCCGGACGAGCTCGACGCTGGCGCCACCGGGCGAGACGCACCGCGCAGGCCCCGGCGAGCCTCCCAGCCCCCAACCCCGCCCGGTACTCGCCGACCGGGATGGCGGTCGTCGATCACCAGGACATCGGCGGCCACCCGCTCGAGGAAGGCGCGGTCGTGGCTGACCACGACGAGCGCCCCGGGCCAGTCTTCGATCACGTCTTCGAGCACGCGCAGTGTGTCGAGATCGAGGTCGTTGGTCGGTTCGTCGAGCAACAGCACGTTGGGTTTGGCGCGGAGTGTCAACACGAGTTGCAACCGCCGCCGCTCGCCGCCTGACAGCAGCCCGATCGGTGCCCGTTGGGCGTCGGCGTCAAACCAGAACCGTTCGAGGAAGCGGGCGTCCTCCCAGTCCGGTGGGCGCAGCGGTCCGGCGACCGACCGCTCGACGGTCATCGTCGGGTCGAGGGCTCGGCCCTGCTGGTCGTAGACCCCGAGTGTGACGGTGGCACCCCGACTCACCGTGCCGGCGGCCGGTGCGACCCGGCCGGCGATGACGTCGAGCAACGTCGACTTGCCGGCTCCGTTGGGTCCGACGATCCCGAGGCGCTCGCGGGGATCGAGCGACAGGTCGACACCTTCGAACAACCACGACCCATCTCCGAAGCGGTGCCCCACCCCGGCGAGGTCGATCACCTGGTCGCCGAGGCGCGCCGCTCCGAACGCGAGGTCCAACTCGCCGCTGCGGGCCGCCGCCTGCTGACGACCCTCGACGATCGCGGTCGCCGCTTCGATCCGCGCCTTGGGCTTCGCGGTCCGCGCCGGGGCGCCCCGCCGAAGCCACGCCAGCTCGGCGCGGGCCAGGTTGCGCCGGGTGGCCTCGTGACGGATCGCCTGCGCCTCGCGCTCGGCGCGCGCTTCGAGGTAGGACCCGTAGCCGCCGTCGTGCACGTAGGTCGCGCCGCGGTCGATCTCGACGATGCGGGTGGTCACGCGGTCGAGGACGTGACGGTCGTGGGTGACCAGCAACAACCCGCCGCGATGGTCGGCGAGGCGCCGTTCCAGCCAGGCGATGGCGTCGATGTCGAGGTGGTTGGTCGGCTCGTCGAGCACCAGCAGGACGTCGTCGCTGGCCTGGTTGGGCGGACCTACCTCGGTCAGCGCCCTGGCCAACGCCACCCGCTTGGCCTCGCCGCCCGACAGGGTGCCGATGGCGTCGCCCATCCGTCCGCCCATCCCCAGGCGGTCGAGGATGGCGGCCGCCTCCCAGTCCGATCCGAGCGCCTCGGCCACCGTGGAGCCGGTCAGCGGAGCGTCCTGGTCGAGCACGACCATCCGGGTATCCCGGCCGCGCCGCACGATGCCCGATTCGGGCGGCGCCGTGCCCGCCAGCAGCCGAAGCAGGGTCGACTTGCCGCTCCCGTTGAGCCCGACGATGGCGATGCGATCGCCCGACGAGATCGTCAGCGAGACGTCGGTGAGCAACGGTCGGCCCGGTCGGCTGGCCGACAGCCCGGCGGCGTCGAGCAGGATCACGGCCCGCAGGCTACGAACGGCGATGGGCAACCAGTGGGTGCGGTCGCGGCCATCGTCGCGACGGCGGCTCAGCCGGTCGTCGTCACCGGGGTGCTCGGCGACGACACCGTTGCCTCGGGCGTCGACGGTGGCGCCTCCGTTGGGTGCGTCATCGCGGGCACGGTGGTCGTCGGTGTGGGGGCGAGGAGGGCGATCGTGACGGTCGACGAGGTGGCCTCGTCGGGAACCGCGACTCGCACGATCTGACGGTCGGGCTCGACGATCAGCGTCGGCATGATCGCGGCGCCGTCGACCTCGACACGGGTGACGACGACGTCGAGCGGGAGCTCGACGTTCAGCAGGACGGTCCCGTCGGTGGTGCCAGCGAGGCGGGTACGACCGGACGGCTCGACGAGCGACTCGGCCACCACCGCGCCGTCCGTCAGGAGACGAGCCACCCCGTGGTCGGGCGTCGGCTCGTCGGTGCCTTGGCGGCCGTCACCGTCGACGTCGAACCAGACGTCGACGTCGACCGATACCGAACGTGACGACGCTGCGGCCGCCGCGATCGGCGGCTCGCTCGATGCGGTCGGTGGTGTCACCGTCGCGCCCGGCTCTCCCGCCGCGTCGAGCCCGCCGCCGGGAACCGGGCTGACCGCCGCGCCGAAGGGGCCCTGACCCGCCGAGGTGACCGCCGCGACCCGGAATCGATGCGGCCCGGCGTCGAGACCCTCGACGACTGCGGACGTGTCGGGGGAGCGCCCGTCGTCAAGGCGTCGCCAGGTCAGCCCGTCGTCGTCAGAGTGCTCGATCACATAGTCGGCGATGCCGCGACCGCCCGAGTAGCTCGGGCGCCGCCATTGCAGCAGCACGGCGTCGGGCCCGATCTCTGGGTTCGGCCCGGCGGTCGCGGTGAGGGCCTCGGGAGGACCGGCGACGACGACGCGCGGTCGCACTGCGACGATGGTGCTCCGGGTGCCGGTGCCCGCCGACGTGACGGCGGCGACGCGGAAGCGGTAGATCTGCGACGACGACAGCCCCGACAGCGTCGTGGAGGTCTCCACCGACACGCCATCGGGGTGGACCTGCCAACTGGCCCCGCCGTCGGTGCTCATCTCGATGAGATAGTCCGTGATGGCCCGACCGCCGGTGTAGGTCGGCCGCTGCCAACCGAGTCGCACCTGGTTGGACACCAGGCCGTCGGTGGGGGCCACGTCGACGCTCACGCCGCCGGGCGCGCCGGCCACCGCGACGCGAGGCCGCACCGCGATCGGCGCGGTGAACGGCTGGATCCCACCGCCGGCGAAGGCGGCGACGCGAAAATGCTGCACGCTGGCCGTGGACAATCCCGAGATCAGCGACCAGGTGGCACGCGACTGGCCATCGTCGACGGTCCGCCAGGTGAGCCCGTTATCGGTCGAGTGCTGGATCACGTAGTCGGTGATGACGCGTCGGGTGTAACGAGGCCGGCTCCACGTCAGGAGGACCTGGTTCGACACGACCCCGCTGGTGGGCGCCACCGTGGCCCGCAGGGTGAGCGGTCTGGCCAGTTCGGGGAGCGCCGTCGACGCGTGGGCGGAGATGAACGATGCCATCGCATATCCACCGGTGCGGGTCAGATGGGCTCCGTCGCCGGCGACCCAGTCCCGACGGTTCGCGCTGTAGGCCGACCAGTCCGCCACCCGCAGGCGCCCGCCGTACTGCGCCGCCTTGGCCCGCAGGGTCTGGTTGTTGGCTCGGAACGTCGCCGCGTTGGAGAGCGCTCCGGGGCTGGTGTAGGTCGTGCCCTCGCGCATCGTCACCCAGATCACGACCGGGATCCGCTGGGCGGCGGCCTCGGCCATCACGGCGTCGACCGCCGCCGGGAACGTGCTGCGGGGATCGTTGTAGCCGGTGCCGACGACGAGGATCTCGCCCAGCTGACCCCGCAAGCGGCGCATCGCGGCGACCGTGTTGTCGGGGGCGTAGCCCTCACGACCGCGGCACGAGGCGATGATCGTTCTCCGGCATGACTCGACGTCGACGGTGTAGTTGAACCGTTGGAGCGGCGACAGCGTCCCGTACCACCGCATGCCGGACATCACCGAGTCGCCGATGACACTGAGACGTGGGTAGTCGCCGGCCCCGTTGTAGTACACGGTCGCGTCGGCTCGGTCGGCGGGGACGGCGATGACGCCGCACAGCAACATGGCCAGGGCGATGACCACCGCTCGGGGGCCGGTGGGGCGCGCTGAGGTCGGCAAGGAGAGGGTCATGATCTGCTTCCGCTTCGTCGGCGGCGCGCCGGTCCGGGACCACCGCGCCGCCGACGAGGCTAGTTCGGCGCCGGATCAGGCGAAGGCGGCGCGGGCGACGTCGGCATAGGTGTCGGCGAGGTGGAAGATCATCTGGTCGCGCACGTTCTCGGGGACGTCGTCGAGGTCGCCGCCGTTGCGCCGGGGGAGGATGACCTCGCTCAGGCCCATTCGGTGGGCGGCGAGCACCTTCTGCTTGACACCGCCGATCGGCAGGACCGCACCCTGGAGCGTGATCTCGCCGGTCATGCCGACGGTCTCCTTCACCGGTTGATCACGCAGCAGGCTGATCAGCGCCGTGGCCATCGTGATGCCCGCCGATGGCCCGTCCTTGGGCACGGCCCCGGCCGGAACGTGGACGTGGAAGCGCCGTCGCGTGGCGTCGGGGTCGATGCCCAACTCCTCGGCATGCGAGCGCACGTAGTTCAGGGCGATCTGGGCCGACTCCTTCATCACGTCGCCGAGCTGACCGGTCAGGGTCAGCCCCGGCTCGACGTGCTGCGTTTCGGTCGTGCCGGTGGGGAAGGCCGTCGTCTCGATGAACAAGACGTCGCCACCGGCGCCGGTGACGGCCAGACCCGTCGCCACCCCAGGCAGCTCGGTGCGCTGGGGGATGTCGTCGACGACCTTGGGTCGGCCGAGCCACTCGCCGAGCTCGCCGGCGTCGATCGTCGCCGCCGTGTCGCCGACCGCCAGCTTCGCCGCCAGCTTGCGGGCCAGCCGGCCCAGCTCGCGCTCCAGGGCGCGCACGCCAGCCTCGCGGGTGTAGCCGCGGACGATCGCCCGCACGACGGCGTCGTCGACGGTCAGCTCGTCGGGCCGCACACCGGCGCGCTCCAGCTGGCGGGGCAGCAGGTAGCGGTCGGCGATGAACACCTTCTCGTCGTCGGTGTAGCCGTCGAGCCGGACGATCTCCATCCGGTCCAGCAGGGGCATCGGCACGGTGTCGAGCACGTTGGCGGTGGCGATGAACACGACGTCGGACAGGTCGAGGTCGAGCTCGAGGTAGTGGTCGCGGAAGGTGTGGTTCTGGGCCGGGTCGAGCACCTCCAGCAGGGCCGCGGTCGGGTCGCCCGACCAGCCGCCGGCACCGAGCTTGTCGACCTCGTCGAGCAGGATCACCGGGTTGGAGGTCCCGGCCTCGGTCATCGCCTTGGCGATGCGGCCCGGCTGCGAGCCGACGTAGGTGCGGCGGTGGCCACGGATCTCGGCTTCGTCGCGGACGCCGCCGAGGGCGACACGCACGAACTGGCGGCCCATCGCCCGGGCGACCGACTCGCCGACGCTGGTCTTGCCGACGCCGGGAGGCCCGACGAGGGTGATGATCGCACCGGCGGCGCGGCGGGTGCCCCCGGTCGTCGCGTCGGCCGAGACCTCGTCGTCGACGCGACGTTCGGCGCGTAGCTTGCGGACGGCGAGGAACTCGACGATGCGGTCCTTGACGTCGGCCAGCCCGTAGTGGTCGGCGTCGAGCACCTCGCGGGCGTTGCCGAGGTCGAGGTTGTCGTCGCTGCGCTGATTCCACGGGAGCTCGAAGACCCGGTCGAGCCAGGTGCGGATCCAGCCGTGCTCGGGCGACTGGGAGCTGGTGCGTTCCAATCGCTCGATCTCCTTGCGCACGAAGGTGGCGGCGGCGTCGGGGAGCCGCAGGTCCTCGACCTTGGCGCGGTAGCCGGCGACGACGTCGTCGTCGCCCTCGCCGAGCTCGCGGCGGATGGCGTCGAGCTGCTGGCGGAGCAGGTACTCACGTTGCTGCTTGTCGACGCCCTCGGTGACGTCGGCGCGGATCGACTCGGCGACCTGCAACTCGGCCACGTGGTCCTTGGCCCAGCCGAGGAGTCGTTCGAGGCGCTCGGCGACGTCGGTGTCGCCAAGGACCTGGGCTCGTTGGTCATCGTCGAGGTCGGCCCACGTGGCGATTCGGTCGGCCAGTGCGCCCGGGTCCTGTGTGGTGCGCAGGATCTCGGGCAGGCGACGCGACCGGCGGAGTTCGGCGACCATGCCGAGCACGGTGCGCAGCTCGCGCCCGAGGGCCTCGACCCGCGGTGTCGGCCGGGCGTCGTGGAGCAGTTCGGCGTCGGCGTAGGTCGCCCCGTTCTCCGCGCTGTGCACGCCCGTGACGCGGGCGCGACCGTCGATGCTGATCACGGCGACCGGGTCGCCCGAGGGCAGGGTGCCGACATCGGGCACCTGGGCGATCACGGCGAGGGCGTCGTCGGCATGACGCAGCAGCACCCGCGGCGAGGAGGCGTGGCGGGCGGCGGTGATGGCGGCACGCAACCCGTCCATCCCGAGGGCGAGGGTGACGACGGCACCGGGGAGCACCGGTGACGGGATGGTGGCGAGAGGCAGACGGACGGTGGTCGAACCGGTGTCGGTGACGGCGCCGGAGGCAGCGGTAGGTTCGCTCATGGAACCATGCTAAGGGTTCCTGAGTCGACCCCACGCAGGATTCATCCCGGGCGCCCGCCGGGGATCGGGGCTCGCACGAAGCCGCTCAGCCGCCGAGCGTGGCGGGACCGACGGCGTCGGCCAGCGCCTTCCACTCGGCCAGGGGCAGGTGGCGGTCGCCCCGCAGCACCTGGACGGCCACATGGTCGGCGCCGGCGGCGAGGTGCTCGTCGATCCGGGCGCGGGCGCGGTCGAGGTCGCCCCAGGCGACGATGGCGTCGACCAGCCGGTCCGACGGCTGCTTCGTGTCGGCCCAGTCGGCGTCGTCGAAGCCGAGCCGGCGCAGGTTGGCGAGATACCCGGGCGCCCGGAGATAAAAGCTGATCGCCCGCGCCCCGATGGCGCGCGCCGTGTCCGGGTCGGTCTCCAGCACCACCATCTGCTCGGGGGCCACCAGCACGCCCGGGCCGACCACCTCGCGGGCGGTGCGGGTGTGCTCGGGCGTCGTCAGATAGGGGTGGCAGCCCTGGGCGTGGCTGGCCGACAGCGCCAGCATCTTGGGGCCGAGGGCGGCAAGCACCCGCTCGGGCGGGTCGGCCGGGCCGACGGCGTTGAACGGGGCGACGTCCATCGCCTCGAGGTAGTCGCGCATGTTCGACAGCGGTCGGCCGTAGTCGTGGCCGCGCACCTTCTCGACCAGCACCGGGCTGCTCACACCGAGCCCGAGCAGGAAGCGACCGGGGTAGGCCTCGGCGAGGGTCTTCTGGGCCGCCGCCGTGGTGACCGCGTCGCGGGCATAGATGTTGGCGATCCCCAGCGCCACGGTGAGCCGCTCGGTGGCCGCCAGCAGCAGGCCCGCCATCGTGAACGGGTCGCGGCCCGTGGCCTCGTTGAGCCACAGCGTCCGGTAGCCCATCTCCTCGATCTGGCGTGCCGCGTCCTGGGCGACGGCACTCGGGTGGGCGTCGAACGCCGCGGTCCAGATGCCGATCGTTCCGAGCTCCATGACGGTCCTCCTACGGTGGTGTCGAACCCCGACATGTTGGTGCTCGCCGCCCTCCCCCGGCGAGCGCTCCCGCCGGAGGCGTCAGTCCTCGACGATCGGCTTGCGGGGCAGCTTGCGCACGCGGGCCCGGCGCTTGCGCCGAGCGGGGATCATCGAGCGCATCTCCTCCAGCTTGCCGAAGCACAGGAGTCGGTCGTCGGCCTGGAGTTCGTGGGAGCCGTTGGGGTTGGGGATCACCTTGCTGCCCCGGGTGAGGGTGAGCACGGTGATGTCCCGCTCGCGCAGACCCGACTGGTCGATGCGGGTCCCGATCAGCGCGGCATCGCCGTGCACCGCCAGCTCGGCGACGCCGTACCCGGTCGACACCGTCAGCCGCTGACGCACGTCGATCTCAGGGAACGCCACCTGATTGGCGACGTAGTCGATGATCGCGCCCGCCACATCGAGCCGGGTGGCGGTTTCAATGCCCTCCAGCCCCGGCGACGAGTTGACCTCCATCACCAGCGGTCCCTTGCGGCCCTCCAGCATGTCGACACCGGCGACGCGCAGACCCATGATCTGGGCCGCCTGCACCGCGGTCTGCTCCAACTCCTCGGTGATCTCCACCACCTCGGTGACTCCGCCACGATGGACGTTGGAGCGGAACTCGTCGCCGGTCGCCACCCGGCGCATCGCCGCGACCACCCGATCCCCCACCACCAGGGCGCGGATGTCGCGACCCTTGGACTCCTTCACGAAACGCTGGATCAACACCTGCTGCTTGGCGGTCTGGAGGGTCTCGATGATCGCCTCGGCGACCTTCATCGTCGGGGCGAGGATCACCCCGATTCCCTGGGTGCCCTCGAGGAGTTTGATCACCACCGGCGCCCCGCCGACCTGCTCGATCGCCGGGATCACGTCCGCCCGGTTGCGCACGAACGTCGTGGCCGGGATCCCGATGTTGTGACGGCTCAGGATCTGGGTGGCCCTCAGCTTGTCGCGGCTGTTGGTGATCCCGTTGGCCGGGTTGGGCGTGTACACGTCCATCTGCTCGAACTGGCGCACCACGGCGGTGCCGTAGTAGGTGATCGAGTTGCCGATCCGGGGAATGATGGCGTCGTAGTCCGACAGCGGCTTGCCCCGGTACTGCAGATCGGGCTCGTCGCCGGACAGGTCGATGCCGAACCGCAGCGTGTTGAGCACCTTCACGTCATGGCCGCGTTCGGCGGCCGCCGAACGGAGCCGCTTGGTGCTGTAGGACGACGGGGCACGGGACAGGATCGCGAGCTTCATGGGACCGCCCTGGTTAGATGAGCCGGATGCCGGAAGTCAACCAACCATTCACCACGTTGGTGGGCTGGCGGGAGTGGGTCGGTCTCCCCGATGTCGGCGTGGAGTGGATCAAGGCCAAGGTCGACACCGGGGCCAAGACCAGCTCGCTGCACGTGTTCGAGCCGGCCGAGGAGAGCCACCACGGCGAACCGTGGGTCTGCTTCAGCATCCACCCCTGGCAGGACTCGGCCTCCGACGCCGTCACCCATCGATGCCCGATCCTCGACCGCCGACCGGTGCGCTCGTCGTCGGGGCACACCGAGGAGCGCATCGTCGTCCGGCTCGCCGTGCGGCTGGCCGGTCGCACGATCGACGCCGAGGTCACCCTCACCAACCGCGACGAGATGGGTTTCCGCATGCTGATCGGGCGCGAGGCCCTGGTCCAGGGCTACCGGGTCGACCCGGCCGGCTCGTACCTCGGGGGCCGCCCCCACCGTTCCACCCGCCGCCGCAACCGAGGTCGGTAGATGCCCCGCGAGTCCTTCGCCATCGGCAGCGTCCGGGTACGTCCCGGCAGCCTGCGCAACCTCGAGCTGCCGATCACCCGGCTGGTGACCGGCGGCGACGTCAGCCTGCCGGTCCGGGTGGCCCACGGGCGCGAGGACGGCCCGACGGTCTGGGTCAGCGCCGCCATCCACGGTGACGAGATGGTGGGGGTGGAGGCGATCCGGCGGGTGCTGGCCGACCTCGACCCCAAGACGATGTGCGGCACGCTGATCGCGGTGCCGATCGTCAACGTGTTGGGTTTCACCACCGGCGACCGCTACCTGCCCGACCGCCGCGACCTCAACCGGTCGTTCCCGGGGAGCCGGCGCGGCTCGCTGGCCGGACGGATCGCCCACCTGTTCATGACCGAGGTGGTCGCCAAGTGCGAGGTCGGCATCGACTTGCACACCGGCGCCGACCGGCGGGCCAACCTGCCCCAGGTGCGCGGCGACCTCGACGACGAACGCACCCGGGCCCTGGCGGTGGCGTTCGGCGCCCCGGTGATGCTGCACGCCAAGATCCGCGACGGTTCGCTCCGTCACGCGGCGCGTGAGCAGGGGGCGACCGTGCTGCTCTACGAGGGCGGCGAGAACCTCCGCTTCGACCACTACGCCATCGACGCCGCCGAGGCCGGGGTGCGCCGGGTGTTGGCGGCCCTCGGGATGGTCCCACCCATTGCCGACGGCGAGGCGCCATCGACGCGCGAGTGCCGCAGCAGCGGCTGGGTGCGCGCCCGCCGCACCGGCATCCTCACCCTGTCCAGCGAGCTGGGCGACGAGGTCACCGACGGGGAGCGACTCGGCAGCCTCGTCGACTCGTTCGGCAAGACCCTCCGCGCCGTCTACGCCGACCGCGACGGCGTGATCATCGGTCAGAACCAGGCGCCGCTGGTCAACTCCGGCGACGCCGTGGTCCACATCGCCAGCTGACCCGTCGTGGTCGCCTCAGGAGGCGAACGCCGAGGGGTCGATGAGTTGGCCGTGGACCTGCATGTTGTGGCTGTGGCAGAGCTGGTGCAAGGCGAACGACGTCTGCATCGCCTGGACCCGACCCTGGGCGTCCTGGGCAGCGTTGACCGCCTCCTTGGTCACCTTGAGCGCGAACAGCGGTTTGGCGGCGATCTTGGCGGCCAGCGTCATCGTGAACGACTCGAGCTCGTCGTCGGGGACGACGTGGTTGACCATGCCGAGCTGACGGGCCTCGGCGGCATCGATGGCGTCGGCGGTGAACAGCATCTCCTTGGCCTTGCGGATGCCGAGCTCCCAGGGGTGTTGGAAGAACTCGGCACCACAGACGCCCATCCCGACCGTGAGATCGATGAACTCGGCGCCCTCGGCGGCCACGATGAGGTCGCAGGGCCACACCAGCATCAGCCCACCGGCGATCACCTTGCCGCGCACCTCGGCGATCGTCGGTTTGGGGAAGTTGCGCCAGCGTTCGGAGAACCCGAGGTAGATCTCCTTCTCGCGGGCCATCTGCGCCTCGGCGCCGGCGCAGGTGAACCCGCACCAGGTGCCGACGGTGCGGTGCTCGGCCATCGCCCCGGCGGGGTCGGTCTCGCGCAGGTCGTGACCGCTGGAGAAGTGCGGCCCGTCGGCGCCCAGGACGACCACCGACACGTCGTCGTCCTGGGCGGCGCGATCGAACGCCTCGTTGAGCTCGTAGAGCAACCGGGTGTCCTGGGCGTTGCGGGTCTCGGGTCGGGCCAGGGTGATGCGGGCGACCCGGTCGACGGGGACCTCGTAGCGGATGACGGTGAGCTCGCTCATGACGTCGAGCCTCGCGCCCGGCGCCGTCCGGGCACGCGTTGGGGAGACAAGACCGGCACCCGGCGACGGTTCAGCTCCCGAACGCCGACGGGTGGGCGGCGAGCAGCGCCCGCAGCCGGGCGCACTCGTCGGGTGCCATGGTGTAGCCGTGCTCGGGCTCGGGATAGCGCCCGGTGCGAACCTCCTGGGCATACCTCGACACCCCGTCGACCATCACCTCGCGCACATCGGCGTAGCGCTTGACGAAGCGGGCGACGTGGCCGTCGTAGATGCCGAGCAGGTCGTGGAACACCAACACCTGGCCGTCCGTCGCCGCTCCGGCTCCGATGCCGATCACCGGAACGCGCAGCGATGGCATGATCACCTCGGTCACGTCGCTCGGGATCGCCTCGCAGACGATCGCGAAGCACCCGGCCTCCTGGAGCGCGAGCGCGTCGCGGCACACCCCGAGGGCCCGCTCGGCGGTACGGCCCTGCGAGCGGTACCCACCGAGCGCGGTCGCCGTCTGCGGCGTCAGCCCGACATGGCCCATCACGGGGATGCCGGCGGCAACGATGGCGCGAGCCCGGTCGACCGACGAGCCGCCGCGTTCGAGCTTGACCGCATCGCACCCGGCCTCCTTGACGAAGCGTTGGGCGGCCGTTACCGCCTGCTCGTCGGAAACCTCGTAGGACCCGAACGGCAGGTCGCCAACGAGCAGCGGGACACGAAGACCGCGCCTGACCGCCGACGCCAACATCAGCATCTCGTCGACCGAGACGGGCACGGTGCTCGGATAGCCGAGCACCGTCATCGCCGCCGAGTCGCCAACCAGCACGACGTCGACACCGGCCGCCTCGGCGATCTGGGCACTCGGGTAGTCGTAGGCGGTGATCATCACGATCGGCTCGCCGAGTGCCTTGCGCTCGCCGAGCGTCGCCAGGGTCACCGCAGGACGCTCGGCCGTCGGCGACGTGGCGGTCGCGGTGGCGCGTGGTCGTACGCTCATCGGCGGTCCCCTCCGAGAACTCGGTTGTCGATCAACCGGCTTCGTCCGACGTGGGCCGCCACCGCGAGCAGCGTCGACCCGTTCACTCGGTCGACCTCGCTGAGGTCACCCGCCGAGCGAAGCTCAAGGTACTCGGGCTCGATCCCGGCCGCGGTCAGCTCGGCCCTCGCGGCGCCCAACACGACGTCGGCGCGCCGCTCACCCCCGGCCACCGTCGCCTCGGCGGCGTCGAGTGCTCGGTGGATGGCGGCGGCCCGAGCTCGGTCGTCAGCGTCCAGGTACACGTTGCGCGAGCTCATCGCCAGTCCGTCCGCCTCGCGCACGGTGGGACAGACCTCGATCTGCACCGGCATGTTGAGGTCGCGCACGAGACGCTGGATGACGAGCGCCTGCTGAGCATCCTTCTGACCGAAGTAGGCGACATCGGGGGTGACGATGTTCAAGAGCTTCGTGACCACCGTGGCCACGCCGTCGAAGTGCTGGCGACCGCGCCGGGCGCCACACAGCACCTCGGTGATCCCGGCGACGCTCACCGCCGTCGCGAAGCCAGGCGGGTAGATCTCCTCGACCGGCGGCGCGAACAGCAGGTCGACCCCGGTGGCGTCGGCACGCGCAGCGTCGGCTCGCTCGTCACGGGGATACGCGGCGAGGTCCTCGCGTGGTGCGAACTGCGTCGGGTTGACGAACAGCGACACGACCACGGCGTCGCAGCGCTCGCGTGCCCGTTGCATCAACGACAGGTGGCCGTCGTGAAACGCACCCATCGTCGGGACGAGCCCGACACGGTGCCCGGCGGCTCGGGTGCGCGCCACCTCGGCGCGCACGGCGGCGATCGTTCGAACGATCCTCATGCTCATCGGTCTGCTCCCTGCGGGTAGCGGCCAGTGGCGCGAACACTACGTCTCGGCGCAGGGCTCGGCTCAGCTGCGACGGCAACGTGTCGCCGTCATAGGTTGACCCGATGGCTGCACGATCTGCGGAGATCCTGGTCGAGGGGCGCTACTTCTGCGAGGGCCCGCGCTGGCACGACGGCCGGTTCTGGTTCAGCGACTTCTACGCCCACGAGGTGTGCTCGGTGGGGCTGGACGGCGACGTGCGGGTCGAGGTGTCGGTACCCGGTGGGGAGCGACCATCCGGGCTCGGTTGGCTGCCGGATGGGCGGCTGCTCGTCGTCGCCATGCTGCAACGAGCGGTACTGCGCCGTGAGGCGGACGGCTCGCTGGTTCGTCACGCCGATCTCGGCGGCGTCGCCACCTTCCACGCCAACGACATGATCGTGATGCCCGGCGGGGATGCGTACGTGGGCAACTTCGGGTTCGACCTCGACCAGGCGGTCGAGAGCTTGGGCGCCGAGGCCCTGCTGGGCGCCATCGCCGCCGACCCGGGAACCTATGGCGCCGACCTGGCCCATGTCGCGCCGGACGGCACGGTCAGCGTGGCGGCGTCGGGGTTGCGGTTTCCCAACGGGATGGTGCGCCTCGGTGGCACGCTCGTGGTGGCCGAGTCGTTGGGCTCCGAGCTGGCCGGGTTCGACATCGGGCCGGACGGTGAGCTGGCCAACCGTCGGACGTGGGCATCCTTGATCGGATCCGATGACGGCGTCATCGTGCCCGACGGCATCGACGCCGACGACGAGGGTGGGGTGTGGGTGGCAAACGCGTCCGGCGCCGAGGTGGTGCGGGTGGTCGAAGGGGGTGCGATCACCGATCGGGTGGTGACGTCGCAGCCGACGTTCGCCTGTGCCGTCGGCGGTCCCGCCGGCCGTCATCTACTGGCGTGCACCGCCGCCGATTCGAACTCGGCGGCGGCCGCCGCCGTCCCGACGGGCCGGCTCGAGCTCGCCGTCATCTGACCGGGCCCGCGCGCCCGCGGCTGTGTCGTTGACCATCGAGAACCGCGTCGGTGCCCCCGGCAGGATTCGAACCTGCGACGCACGGTTTAGGAAACCGACGCTCTATCCCCTGAGCTACGAGGGCGGCCCCGGCAGCCTACGAACCGATCGCCATCGCGCCGATCGTGGCGATGGGGCCCGACGGAGTGTGGGAGGGCCCAACGGGGGGCGGGACACACTCGGATGGTGGAGCCGGCTGCGGTCAGTCCTTGCGGCGGCGGAACCAGGGGAAGATTGAACCGACGATCATCCCGCCCAGGAACAGCAGAGCCATCCACAGCCACGCCGGCATGTCGATGTCGGCCCACAGCAGGTTGACCCGGGCGCTGCCGGTGTTCTGGAGCACGAAGATCAGCGCCAGGATCGTGATGACCCCGGCCACGATGATCT
>JBKEAH010000296.1:0-4172 GCA_047972065.1 Desertimonas sp. | reverse complement strand
GGTCACTTGCCATCGAGGAGCAGTTCTACTGGTGCTGGCCGGTGGTCATGGTGCTGGTCCTCGATCTCCGGCGGCGGGCCCGGATCCACGTCGTGGCCGGGATGACGGCGCTGGCGGCGGTCGCGGCGCCACTGATCGCCTGGCGATGGGGAGGCGACGCTGCGTACTGGTCGACGCCGGCTCGGCTGTCGGAGATCCTCGCCGGTGCGACCTTGGCCTTCGTCCTGGACCGACGTCGGTCGCACCGCCTTCGTCTACCGGCGCGGGTGGCGTGGTGCGCGCCGTTGGGGTTGGTCGCCTTGGTCGTGGTCGCGGTCACCTGGCCGGCGACCGGCGGGCCCGCCGAGCGGGGCGGGCTGGCGCTGGTGGCGATCGCGTCGGCGGCACTGATCCTCGGGTTGCAGGTCGACGGCCCCGTCCGGCGGATGCTGGCCAACCCGGCGCTGGTCTCGCTCGGGGTCATCAGCTACGGCGTCTACCTGTACCACTGGCCGGTCTACGCGGTTCTCGACGAACAGCGCACGGGCTGGCACGGCTGGTGGTTGTTCGCGATCCGGGTGGCGGTCACGATCGTGCTGGCCGTCGGGTCCTACGTCTTCGTCGAGCAGCCGATCCGCGACCATCGCTGGAGCGTGCGGGGGGCGGTCGCCGGGGCGGCGGCGGCGTCGGTGGCGGTGGCGGTGGCGGCCTGGTTGTTGCCGATCGAGCGGCCCGGATATTGGACCGGCTCGGAGTCCGCACGCCAGGAGGTGGCCATCGAGGCCGAGGTCTCACCACCGTCGCTGGTGGTGCTGGACCCGCTGCCTGCGACGTCGACGCCGGCCACCGATCCGCCGGTGACGGACTCTCGGGCCATCGATGCGCCGGGAACCGAGACCGACCAGACCGCGGCGACCGTCGCCCACGACACCTCGAGCGTGTCGATCGACCCGCCCGACGCCGAGCCGACCCGCGCGGTGTACGGCGCCGGCGCCGAGGTGCCGGAGTTGCCGGCGAACCTCTCCCGACCGGCGCGCATCCTGGTGATCGGCGACTCGACGGCCTCGGCGGTCGGCGAGGGGCTCGTCCGCTTTGCCGCCGCCCACCCCAGCACGGCCCAGGTGACCATCCTGTGGTCGCCGGCGTGCGGCTTCGTCCGATCCGGCACCGAGGCCGCCGGTGACGCCGCCCAATGGCGAAGCCGGTGCGACGAGTTGCGGGCGGCGGTGCCCGAGACGTTGGCCGACCTGTCTCCCGATGTGGTGCTCCTGATGCAGACCGTCGCCGACACCGCGACGAGAACGTTCGAGGAGGCTCGGGCGCCGCTCGGTGTCGAGGACCCCGACTTCGACGAGTTTCTGGCTGTCGAGTACGAATCACAGCTGTTCGACCTGGTGGCCGCCGGGGCCTCGAAGGTCGCCTGGGTGATCCCGCCGCCGCAGCTGCACCCGGTGACCGGGGAGCCACTCGATGCATTGGCTCAACCGGCCATCCGGCGGGCGGTGGACACCGTGGCGCGCCGTCACCCCGACCTGGTCACGGTGATCGACGTCGACGCCTGGCAGCAGACGCGGGCGGCCAGCCTGCGACCCGACGGGCTCCACTACTCACCCAACGGCGCGGCGCTGCTGGCCGAGAGCCTCGTCGGTCCGGTCCTCGTCGGCCTCGCCGTCAACTGATCGGTCTCGCAGGGTGCTCTCAGCGGGCTCACAGGTTGGACGGCCAGAATGGCGGTCATGTCCGGCCCGCACCTGCTCGTCGTCGATGACGAGGACAACCTGCGCACGATGCTCGCCGCCGCGCTCTCCCATCACGGTTTCGAGGTGTCGACGGCGGAGAACGGACGTGAGGCGCTCGACCTGGTGGCCTCGCAACGCCCGGACATGGTGCTGCTCGACGTGATGATGCCCGACCTCGACGGGTTCGAGGTGTGTCGCCGGATGCGCACGGCCGGTGATCGGACCCCGGTGCTGTTCCTGACGGCGCGCGACGCCACCGAGGACAAGGTGCGCGGCCTCACCCTCGGTGGCGACGACTACCTCCCCAAGCCGTTCAGCCTCGACGAGTTGGTCGCTCGGACCGAGGCGGTGCTTCGTCGCGCCGGTAGCGACGGGCGCACCCCCACCGTGTTCGAGTGCGCCGATCTGCGTCTCGACGACGAGGCCCATCGGGTGGTGCGCGCCGGCACCGATGTGTCGCTGTCGCCGACCGAGTACAAGCTGCTGCGCTACCTCCTCGTCAACCAGGGTCGGGTGCTGTCGAAGGCTCAGATCCTCGATCACGTGTGGGACTACGACTTCGGTGGTGACGGTGGCGTCGTCGAGACCTACATCGGTTATCTGCGTCGCAAGGTCGACCACGTCGAGCCCAAGTTGCTGCACACCATCCGCGGTGTCGGCTACACGTTGCGCGAGAACTGAGCGGGCGTGTCGCTACGAGCGCGGGTGCTGGTCGGGCTGGCCTTCGTGGCGGTGGTCCTCGGTCTCGTCGCGCTCATCGTCACGACCACCACGCGCGATCAGCTGCTGGACCAGGTCGATCAGCGCCTGATGGGCCTCGACGCGCCGGGTCGGCGCGCCGGACCGCGCTGGCTGCCCGGCGGTGAGGGCGATGACGGCCTGCCACCGGACTACGGCTCGGGAGAGGTGTACCAAGCGTCGATCGCCGACGACACGAATCGGGGCGTCGTGTGGAGCAACGTACGGCGCGACGACGAGGAGGTGTCGCCGCCCGCGCTCGATGGTGACATCGGTATCGATGGGGTTCGGGCGCTTCTGACGGTGCCGTCCAAGGACGGTTCGCTGACCTACCGGGTGCTCATCGAGCGTGGCGATGAGGTGACCGTGATCTCGGCGGTGCCGATCGACGACGTGCAACGCACCATCAGCCGTCTCATCCTGGTCACCCTGCTCGGCAGCGTGGCGATCCTCGTCGCGTTGGGGGTTGTCGCATGGTGGGTGGTGCGTCTCGGGGTTCGCCCGATCAAGGAGATGACCATCACCGCCGGGCGCATCGCCGAGGGCGACCACGACGTGCGGATCCCTGAGCAGAGCGCGGGGACCGAGTCCGGTGAGCTGGCCGTGGCGTTGAACCGGATGGTCGGCAGCATCACCGACGCGCTCGACGAGCGCACCCGCTCGGAGGAGCGCACCCGGCAGTTCGTCGCCGACGCGTCACACGAGCTGCGCACGCCGGTCACCACGATCCGTGGGTACGCCGAGCTGTACCGCCATGGTGGTCTCGCCGAGCCTGCCGCGTTGGACGATGCGATGCGACGCACCGAGCAGGAAGCGGCGCGGATGGGTCGGCTGGTCGAGGACATGCTCGCTCTGGCCCGGCTCGACGAGCGTCGAACGGTGGAGCGCCGGCCGCTCGATCTGACGCTGCTGGCGCGCGACGCCGCCGCCGATGCCGCGGCGGCCGGCCCGGACCGCCCGGTGACGCTCACCGCGACGTCGCCGGTGACCGTCACCGGCGACGAGGATCGGCTCCGCCAGGTGATCGCCAACGTCGTGGGCAACGCGTTGGTCCACACCGATGACGGGGTGGCGATCGCGCTGCGCACCGGCGTCGACGGCGACGAGGCGTGGTTTGAGGTGTCGGACCAGGGTGGCGGGATGACACCGGCGGTGGTGGCGCGGGTGACCGAGCGGTTTTTTCGCGCCGACCCGGCCCGGTCACGTCACCGTGGTGGCAGCGGTCTCGGGTTGTCGATCGTCGACGCCGCCGTCGCCGCCCATGGCGGTCGGGTCGAGGTGTCGAGCGAGGTTGGCGAGGGCACGACGGTGCGGTTGATCTTCCCGGTCGCCCGGATTGCCCCGGCCGCTCCCGTCACGCCGGTCGGCGCCGAGGACCGCGTTAGAGGTTCGGCTGCTTGGTGACCCGGAGATAGGGCTTCTTGGGGTCCCACCCGTTGGGGAAGAGCCCCTTGGCCTCGTCGTCGGAGACGGCGGGCACGATGATGACGTCATCGCCGTGTGTCCAGTTGGCGGGGGTCGCCACCTTGTAGTCGGCGGTGAGCTGCAGCGAGTCGATCACACGGAGGATCTCCTCGAAGTTGCGGCCGGTCGACGCCGGGTACGTGATGGTCAGCTTGACCTTCTTGTCCGGACCGATCACGAACACCGAGCGCACCGTGAGGGTGTCGTTGGCGTTGGGGTGGATCATGTCGTAGAGGTCGGCGACGCTGCGGT
>JBKEAH010000294.1:0-3167 GCA_047972065.1 Desertimonas sp. | reverse complement strand
TCACCGGGGTGAGCGGACGCCCACGCATCCCGCCAGCCGGCGGTGTGCAGCAGCTCGGCGGCCGGGCCACCGGGCCGCTCGTTGAGGTCACCGGCGATGATCGGCGCGGCCATCGACGACCGCTCCAGCACCCGGTTGGTCTCGTCGGATCGCAGCCCGTGGGCATCATGGGGCGACAGGTGCACGTTGATCACCCGCCACGGACGACCCTCACGAACGACGGTGGCATCGATGGCGATGCGCCGCCGCCAGCTCCACGGCGCCGCCGGCTGGACGACGAAGGGCGATACATCCCCGAGCACGTGCGGGGTCAGGACCGCCATGCCCTCGGATCGAGTTCGCACCGGCCAGTGCTTGAAGGCCCACCGCACCGACCAGCCGAGCCGCTCGGCGAGGCCCTGGGACTGGGTGCGCTGCACCTCCTGGAGGGCGACGGCGTCGGGCGAGACGTCACCGATGACCTCGGCCACGAGACCGATGTCGACCCCCTGGGAGCCCAAGAGGTTCCAGGTGACCAGCGTCAAGGTGTCCATGCCGGGCCCCATCATGCCCAGCGACGGTCACGTACCGACGGGATGCGCCCGATCCCATAGCGTGCGCTCCATGGCAGCACCGCCCCGCTTCCTCCATCCCTTCGCCAAGCCGACCCGCGAACGGTTCATCTCGATCGTGCGCGGCGAAGGCGCCGCGGTGTGGGACGCCGACGGCACCGAGTACGTCGACGCGATGGCCAGCCTGTGGTACTGCGCGGTCGGCTACGGCCGACGCGAGGTCGTCGAGGCGGTCAGCACGCAACTCGCCAGCCTGGCGACGTACTCGTGCTTCGATCCCTTCACCAACCCACCCGCCGACGCGCTCGCCGAGCGGATCGCCGGGCTGACCCCGATGCCCGACGCCCGGGTGTTCTTCTGCGACTCGGGGTCCGAGGCGATCGACACGGCGATGAAGCTGGCCCGGCTCGCCCACGGGCTCGCCGGCCATCCCGAGCGCACCCTCGTGGTCAGCCGCGTCCGCGGCTATCACGGCACCAACTTCGGTGGAACCAGCGCCCAGGGCATCGCCCCGAACCGCGAGGGCTGGGGGCCGCTGGTCCCGGAGGTCGTCCAGGTCCCCAGCGACGACAGCGAGGCCCTGGCGGTGTTGATGTCCGAGCGTGGCGACGAGGTGGCGGCGGTGATCGCCGAACCCGTGCAAGGAGCCGGCGGGGTTCATCCGGCCCCCGACGGGTACCTCCACGAGCTGCGGCGGCTGTGCGACCGCCATGGGGCGTTTCTGGTGTTCGACGAGGTGATCACCGGCTTTGGTCGGCTCGGCCGCTGGTTTGCCAGCCAGCACTACGGGGTGACCCCGGACCTGACGACCTTCGCCAAGGCGGTCACATCGGGGTACCAGCCCCTCGGTGGGGTGATCGTCGGCGCCGCCGTCCGGGCGGCGTTGGAGTCCGATCCCGACCTCATCCTTCGCCACGGGTACACCTACTCCGGCCACGCCACCGCCTGTGCGGCCGGACTGGCGAACATCGACGTGATCGACCACGACGACCTCTGCGATGCCGCCGATGTCATCGGCGGCGCACTCGGCGCCGGGTTGCGGGCCCTCGCTGCCGACGACGTGATCGCCGCCGTGCGCGGCGATGGCGCGGTGTGGGCGGCGGTGCTGCGACCCGAACACGACGCGATGCGGACCCGTGACCGGATGCTCGACAACGGTGTGATCACCCGGGCGATCGGGACCGACACCCTGACGTTCTGCCCGCCGCTGGTGACCACCGACGCACAGGTCGACCGGATCGTCGAGACCCTGTCGCGTTCAGTCGTCTGACGGGACGGCTCCGGCGCCGACCGGCTCGGGCCGATCGGACCACGCCTCGGCGAGGCTGGACAACCCCCGCCGGATCATCTCGACCGCCTCCTGATCCTGCGAGCGCCGTCCGACGTCGATCCACGCGCAGATGCACTCGACGAGGTGGGCGCCGCCCGAGCGCGCCGCCCACTCCAGGCGCACCGGGTCGGCGACGTAGGGCTGGAGCGCCACCCGGGCGCCCTCGTAGACCTGGGCCCGCAGGAAGTCGGAGCGGTCCCGGAACGGCGTGTGGTAGCCGGCGTCACGCCACAG
The DNA here is from genome assembly GCA_047972065.1 of Desertimonas sp. Classification (GTDB taxonomy): domain Bacteria; phylum Actinomycetota; class Acidimicrobiia; order Acidimicrobiales; family Ilumatobacteraceae; genus JALZMG01. The sequence goes on along the minus strand of JBKEAH010000294.1, from coordinate 1,052 downwards.
CAGTTGGAACGCGGCGGCGTTGGAACGGGCGACCGGAAGCATCACCCGGACCGCATCCTGCATCGGGAGGTCGGAGCTGGCAAACGCCTCGCCGAGCTTGACGAGCACCGAGTCGAGCACGGCGCGATAGAGGTCGGCCTTGGACTCGAAGTTGCGGTAGACGATCAGCCGGGTGACCCCGGCGGCGCGGGCGATGTCGTCCATCGACGTCCCCTCGAAGCCGCCGGCGAGAAAGGCGTCGGCGGCCACATCGATCAGCTGTGCGCGGCGCTCCGCTCGCGAGAGACGTTTCTTTCCACCCATGGTTGACATATGTATACAGAACTGTTTACATCATGCCAGCCGAGATTGCGAGTTTCACCCGCAGGATCGGAGCGACCAGCGGTCGCTGTCCGCCAACGACGGGTGGCGGCAACGGCCACGGTCGACCAAGGTCAGAGGGACCACGCCACGGCGGGCGTGGCGTCGGTCCCTCGACCCTGTCGACGATCACTTCTTCTTGGCGTCCTTGGGCGGCTTGAGGACACCCTTGGCCAGCGCGTCGTCCAGATACGCCTCGGCGTCTTCGGCCGAGACCTTGAGCGCCGGGGAGATCTCGCTGATCAGATTGACCCGAGCGCGCTCGTACATCGTGCGCTCGGCCGCCGACAACGACGCATCGCGGTTGCGCGCCGCGAGGTTCCTGACCACCTCGGCGACCTGGTACACGTCGCCGCTCTTGAGCTTCTCCTGGTGGTTCTTGAACCGCCGGCTCCAGTTGGAAGGCACCCGAGGGTCGGGCTTGGCGAGCACGGCCACCAGATCCTCCAGCTCGTCGGCCGACACCGGCGGCCGCACCCCCACCTCATCGGCCATGTCCACCGGCACCTTCAAGGTCATCTCGTTGATGACCGTTTGCAGGACCAGGTACTCGCGCTTCTCGCCGAACGCCTCCATCTTCTTGGTCCCCACCACGATGCACGCACCGTGTTGGGGATAGATGATGGTGTCACCCTTCTTGAACTTCACCCGAGCCCTCTCGATCGACATTGGCCGCCGAACCAGGCTAGGTG
>JBKEAH010000291.1:0-14240 GCA_047972065.1 Desertimonas sp. | reverse complement strand
GAGTGCGGGAACCGGCCGAACGACACCAGCTGACGGATCGTCAGCCGGGTGATGAAGTTGTTCTCCTGACGCAGGATCGACACCACCTTGGCGAGGTCCTTCGACGGGGTGCGGGCCACGTCGTGGCCGCCGATCTCGATCCGGCCGGCGTCGGCGCCGAGCAGCCGGCCGGCCATCATCAGCAACGTCGACTTCCCGGCGCCGTTGGGGCCGACGAGGGCGGTGATGCCCCCGGCGGGGATCTCGATCGTCACCGGTCCGATCGCCACCTCGTCGCTGTAGCGCTTGACGACGCCTTCGAATCGGATCACAGACGGCCCTTTCGCACGATGACGGTGAGGAACACGGCACCGCCGACGAACTCGATGATGATCGACACCAGCCCCTGGGCGTAGAAGACGTTCTTCATCAGGAAGTAGGCGCCCGACAGCACCACGAACCCGGTGAGCGCGGCGATCGGGAAGATCCGCCGATGGTCGTAGGTGTCGGCGAACTGGTACGCCAGGGTGGCGATCAGGAACCCGAGGAACGTCATCGGTCCGACCAGCGCCGTCGACACGGCGATCAACACCGACACCAGCACCAGCACGATGATCAGCTCTCGGCGAGGCCGCAGCCCGAGGTTGGCCGCGGCGTCGGGCCCGAGCGACAGGGCGTTGAGCCGGCGGGCCCGCCACCACAGCAGCGCGGTGGCGCCGACGACGAGCGGCACCGCCACCGGGAGGTAGTCCTCGTCGGCGTTGGCGACCGAACCGAACATGCGGGCCGCCAGGACGTCGAACTCGCTGGGGGTGAGCAGCCGGCGCATGAACGTGGACACCGAGGTGAGCCCGACGCCGATCACGATGCCGATCAGCAGCATCACCTGGAGGTTGGCGTAGCGCCCGGTCAGCAAGGTGCCGTACAGCACCACCGCCAGTGCCACCATCGCCGCGACCTGGAGGGCGAACTGGCCGCGACCCTGGAGGGCGATGATCCCGCTGGCGCCGAAGAAGTAGACGGCCCCGGTCTGGATGACCACGTAGAGCGCCTCGAAGCCCAGCACCGACGGGGTGATGATGCGGTTGTTGGTGACGGTCTGGAAGCTGACGGTGCCGATCGCCTGGCTGACGGCCACCAGCGCCATCACCACGATGCTGGTGGCGCGCAGCTCGGCGATCCGCCAGAAGCCATCGGTACCGAAGGGCATCGGGTTGCCGATCGCGAGATAGCCGAACCCGCACCCCGCCGCCGCCACGATCAGCGCCGTGAGCACGATGGCGTAGCGGATGCGCAGCCGTCTGGTGCCCAGGGCGGCCGAGGAGCGCGCCTCGCCGACCCGTACTGGGGCGGCGACGGAGCGGTCGGCCACCGCCGTGTCGGCGCTCACCCACGCCTCCGTTGCACCAGCAGCATGGCGATGAACACGACGGCGCCGACGACGCCCAGGATCAGCGAGACCGGGACCTCGAAGGGTTTGATGATCGTCCGGCCGATCAGATCGCAGACCGCGACCACCGAGATCCCGAGCAGGCAGACCCACGGCAGGTTGCTGCGCAGGTCGTCGCCACGCACCAGTGACACGATGTTGGGCACGATCAGCCCGACGAAGGGCAACGCCCCGACCACCACGGTCACCACCCCGGTGGCGACCGCGACCAGCGCGGTGCCCAGCAGGATGACGCGGTTGTAGTTGACACCGATGTTGGTCGCGACCTCCTCGCCGAGACCGGCGACGGTGAAGCGGTCGGCCACCACGAACACCGCCAGCACCACGAAGGCGACGACCCACAGGACCTCGTACTGGCCGCGCACCACGGACGTGAAGCTGCCGGCGAACCAGGTGCCGAGGCTCTGGAGGATGTTGTGCTCGACGGCGAGGAACGTCGAGATCGACCCGACGACGGCGCCGAGCATGATCCCGACGATCGGCACGATCAGCGACGAGCGCAGCGAAACCCGACGGAGGAAGAGGAAGAAGATCATCGTGCCGACGAAGGCGGCGGCGACGGCGCCCAACATCCGGGTCGTGATGCTGGCGCCGGGGTCGACGATCATCACGACGGTGAGCCCCAGCCCGGCCCACTCGGTGGTGCCGGCGGTGGTCGGTTCGACGAAGCGGTTCTGGGTGAGCAGCTGCATCAGGAGGCCGCACATCGCCATCGCGGCGCCGGCCAGCACGAGCGCGATCGTGCGCGGGATCCGGGTGATGGCGAACATCCGGCCGCCGTCGGAGGCGCCGAAGATGTCGTAGACCCCGGTGAACAGCGACAGCGTGAGCAGCCCGGCGACGACGGTGAAGCCGACGGCGAGTCGCCAGTCGAAGAGGGTGCGGGTGGCGCGCGGGGTGGTCATGGTGGTGGCGGGCGGTTCCGTCGCGTCGGTGTCGGCCGTGACGCGACGATGCGGTGGGGCGATGCCAAGCCGGCGATCCGCCCCACCGCAGGGTCAGCGTGTCAGGACTGCATGTCCTCGAGCGCCTCGGCGAGCGAGTTGAGGAACTCGGTGTAGGTCTGGATGCCCTCGTTGGTGTAGGTGTCGGCCGGCATGTAGACGATGTGGTCCTCGGCGACGGCGGTGACGTTGGCGAGCGCCTCGGAGTTGGTGATCACGTCGGCCGCCGGCTCGAAGGCGGGGTCGTCGGCGGCGACCGCCGCGTCGCGGTCGATCACCAGGATGATGTCGGGGTTGGCGTCGGCGATCGCCTCGACCGAGATGTCGTCACCCTGGTGGTCGTCGGTGCCCTCTGCGAGCTCGAGGGCGGGCGTCAGGCCGACGATGTCGAACACCGGGCCGAGCGCCCGCCCGACCGATGGGGCGATGTAGCCGATCTCTCCACCCGAGGTGTTCACGGCCATCACCGTCCACTCGGGGTCATAGGCCTCCTGGGCCCGCAGGATCGCATCGTCGAGATCGGCGACCAGCTGGGCGGCGTCGTCTTGGTGGCCGAAGATCTCGCCGAGCACGGTGACCTGGCGGGCCAGCTCCTGGTCGAACGGTTCGCCCTCGCGGGGGTCGAGCTCGACGATCGCGGCATCGGGGACCAGATCGAGGAAGTCCTCGCGGTACTGCGCGAACCGCTGACCATTGATGATCAGATCGGGCTCGGCGGCGACGACGGCCTCGAGATCCGGCTCGTTGTGGTTGCCGAGGTCGACGATCGAGTCGTCTTCGGTGTAGGCGATCGTGTCGGGCATCAGCGCCACGGCGGCGGCGGACAGCTCGATGCCCCAATCGGCAAGGGTCTCGAAGGTGCGGTTGTCGGTGGCGACCACCGACTGCGGGGGGACCGGGACGGTCTGGACGCCGAAGTTGTCCTCGATCTCGATGGAGCCGGTCTCGGCGGCGTCGGCGGTGTCGTCGTGTGGTGTGGTTGCCGCCGCCTGGGTGGCGATCGCCGTGCTGGCGGCGACGGCGAGTGTGCCGATCACGAATGCTCGGCGGCGGCTGGTTGCGATGCGCGGGGGTGTCATCGGCTCTCCTTGGTCGAGGTGTGAGGCGAACCTACTCTGTGGTCTCGACGATGCCCACGTGTGCGTCGCAAGTTTGCCACTCCCGAACTGGTCGGGCCGGTGGCGCTCAGCCTTGTGTCGCGAAGAAGACGTACGTCTGCTCGGGGAGCTCGACGATCGCCTCCTGATCGATCTCGCCGTCGTCGAACGCGGCGATCGGCACCGCCAACGTGCGAGGGTCGCCGTCGTCGGGGCGCTGCCGGATCACCGCCCACTCGCCGTCGGGGCTGATCGAGGTGACGATGGCCCCGTCGCCGACCTCGATGATGTCATCGGTGGTCACGATGACCCCCGACGACGTGCCGATGGGGGCGACGACACAGCCGTCGAACGATGCGATCAGCGGGGAACGCTCATCGAGCTCGGCGTGACGGGCGAGCTCGCCGTCGCCGAGTCGGATCACGTCGATGGTCGCCCCGGACCTGACGGCGACGCAGCCCTCGTCTGGTCCGGCCAGCATCTGGCCGATCGATGCGTCGATCTCGACGCCATCGGACGCGCTCCCGTCAACCCCGACGACGTAGAGCATCAGGCGATCGTCGCCGGTCGTGTCACCGACCACCGCGTGCGACGTCGCTCCGGCGGGCACCAGGGCGTGGTCGACGACCTGGTCGATGTCCAGCTGGCCGATCTCCTCGACCGACCCGCCGGTGAGATCGACGCGCAGGATCCCGCCCTCGGTGGTCACCACGGTCACCTCGTCGCCGGCCCCGAATGCCACTCGTGGTGGGGTGGCCAACTCGACGCTGCCGCGCGACTCGCCGTCGAGATCGAACCGCTCGAGCGTCGTCACGTCCGCCTCGCGGTGGGCCACCGTCACCCCGGCGTCGTCGGCGCCGAGGGCCAGTCCGTCGACGGTGACGACCTCGTCGTCGTCGACGGACACGATCGCCGAGGCCCGCCCGGTCATCTCGCTCACGACGAGGTGTTCGCCGTCCGGGGTCGCCAGCACCTGCTCGGGGAACGCCTGCCCATCGTCCCACCCGGCCTCGGCGATGACATCGATCACCTCGTCGTCGTCGGTCGGAACGACCACGGCACCGCCGCCGGGGGCCGCGAAGAACGGGATCGGCGCGCCGCGGGTGGTCACGAAGAGGTCGAGATCCTCGGGGATCGGGATCGTCTCGGTGTCACCGCCGCCGAGATCGACCAACGCGACCTGCTCGTCGGCGACGATGGCGATCCGGTCCGGCCCGAGCTGACGCGCCGTCGACTCGCCGAGACCGGTGGCGGTCGACTCGAGCTCCTCGCCGTCACGATCGAGGATCGTCACGTCGCCGCGGCGCGCGTCGACGACGACGAACGCGTTCCACCCGTCGCTGCGGGTCGGTCCGTCCTCGCCCCCCACGCCCTGGATCAGCGAGAAGCCGACGATGAACGCCAGCACCAACCCGCCGGCGACGGCGACCGGGACGGTCCAGGGGGGCTGGCCCGCATGTCGGGGCCGTCCCGCGGGCGGCACCGAGGTCGAGGGCTCGGCGTCGGCCGCGGGGTGCTCGACCACCGGCACCAGCTCGGTGGAGCCCGACCCGGCGGGCAGCTCCCGCACGTCGTCGGCACGGGTGGTGGGGTCGGGAGGAGGAAGCTCATCCGCCATGGGGTCGAGGGTAGGACCTGGGCCCGGGTGGCGGGGTGGCACCGAGGGTCAGGGCGGCAGGGTCCCATCGAGATCCGGTGGCAGCAGGCGCGTCGAGGCGATCAGACGGTGGGCCACCGCCACGGCGGTCGTCTGGGCGGCCAACAGACCGACGAGCACCAGCACCTGCGCGGCGGCCGCCTCGCCCGCCGAGCCGCCGCCGAGCAACACGCCGACGTAGGCACCCGGAAGCGTGACCAGGCCCACCGTCCTGGTCTGGTCCATCGCCGGGAGGATCGCTTCGCGGGCATGCCGCCGGATGACGAGCGTGATCGCGCTCGGTCGTTCGAAGCCGAGGGCGAGGGCGGCTTCGATCTGCCCACGATCGGCACGGATGACCTCGAAGGCACGGCGACCGGCCAAGGTCATCGCCGTCATCGTGCCGCCGATGATGATCCCGCTGATGGCGACGATCGACGCGCCGGTGAACGATGCCGAGCTGGTGCCAAACACGACGGTCAGCACCGGGATCACCCCGGCGGCGATCGACACCGCGATCCAGGGCCAGTGTCGACGCCCGTCGATCCGACCGCCGGCGGTCACCACGGCGACGACGAACATCGCGACGGCGAAGACCAACGACGCCCAGCGATGACCGAGCACGGCACCGATGATCAGGGCCACACCGGCCAGCTGGGCGCCGGCTCGCAGCGCTGCCGCCACGACGTCTCGTTCGATCCCCACCCGGCCGAGACGCGATGCCGCGACGGCCATCGTGACCAGCAACGCGAGCGCGATGAGCAGGGGCCAACCAAGCGACGGGGTCATCGGGCGTCAGCGCCCGGTCAGGGGGAAGGTGAGCGCTCCGGCGTGCACGTCGTCTGACGGTAGAACGCCAGCGCGTCCGGCGGCGGTGCCGAGACGACCGGGCCGGGCCTCGGGCCCCTCGGGTAGCCTGACGACGTGTCCGAGGCCCCCGCACGGTCCCCGCTGCTCTCGTTGGCAGCCATGGACGAGGATCGGGAGCGGATCGAAGAGATCATCCTTGAGTCGGTCCAGACGCCGGACCCGTACCTCACCGAGATCGCCTCGCACCTGGTGGTCGCCGGTGGGAAGCGGCTGCGCCCGGTGGTCGCCATCGTCGCGGCCCAGGTGGACGGTGCGCCGGCCGGTCGGGACGTCGTCCGCGGCGGTGTCGCCTGCGAGCTGGTGCATCTTGGCTCGCTGTACCACGACGACGTCATCGACGAAGCCGACACCCGGCGCGGGGTCGAGACCGTCAACGCCAAGTGGGGCAACCTGCAGGCCATCCTGGCCGGCGACTTCCTGTTGGCCCGGGCCTCGGAGATCGCCGCCTCGCTCGGCACCGAGGTCGCCGGATTGCTGGCCCGCACCATCGGTCGTCTGTGCGAGGGGGAGATCGAGCAGCTTCGCCACACCTTCGACATCGGTCGTCCCGAGGTGAGCTACTTCGACTCGATCGAGGGCAAGACCGCGTCGTTGTACGCCACCGCCGCCCGCATTGGCGGGATCGTCGCCGGCCACGACCGGGCGATCGTCGACTCGCTCACCGAGTGGGGGCGCAACTTCGGCATGGTCTTCCAGATCGTCGATGACATCCTCGACATCGTCGATTCCACCGAGCGGCTGGGCAAGCCCGCTGGTCACGACCTGATCGACGGCATCTACACGCTTCCCGTGCTGCGCACCTTGACGGCGGGACACGGGGCGGGCGAGGAGCTCGCCTCGCTGCTCGGCGGCCCGCTCGAACCCGCCGAGCGCGACAAGGCGTTGGCGATCGTGCGCAGCAACGAGGGTGTCGAATCGGCGCTCGCCGAGGCCCGGCGCTTCGTCGGCGCCGCCGAGGAGATCTGCGAGCGGATGGCCCCGACGGCGGCGGCCGAGGCGCTGCGTCGCGCCCCCCGGGCACTGCTCGAGTCGGTCCCCGGCCGCGACGGCTGACCCGTCGCCCCACGTGGAGCGTTCACCTCGCGGACACGAGACATCGAGATGCCGCCGCTACCGTCGTGGCGCGTGAACCCTCCCGTCGACCTGACATCCCCGGTGGCCGATCCTCGCCGTCTGATCGAGCTGGAGGCGGCGCACAACGTGCGTGACCTGGGTGGCTATCGATTGGCCGACGGCCGCGAGATCGCCTGGGGCCGCCTGCTGCGGGGCGACGGACTGCACCACCTCACCGACGCCGATCTCGATGCCTTGGCGCCGATCGGTTTGCGAACCGTGGTCGATCTGCGCACCCACGGCGAGCTCGACGAGCGCGGCACCTTCCCGCACCAGCGGGTGCCGTTGCGCTTCGTGCACCTGCCGGTGATCGACGCCACCTGGGATCATGGTGAGTCCGAGCAGTACCTCGCCGATCTGGCGGCACGCGGCGACGGCGAGCCCGAGGTCGAGTTCCTCGCCTGGGCGTACCGCCGGATGCTCCTCGACGGGGGCCCGGGGTTCGGCGCCGCGGTCCGCACGCTGGCCGAACCCGGTGCGCTCCCGGCGATCTTCCACTGCGCCGCGGGCAAGGATCGCACCGGGATTCTCGCCGCGTTGGTGCTCACGGCGCTCGGGGTGGACGACGAGGTGGTGGTCGCCGACTACGCCCTCACCGCCGCCGCGATGCCCCGGTTGCGCGCATGGTTGGCGCTCAACCGGCCCGAGGCCAACGAGTCGATGGCCGACACCCCTTCGGCGTTCTTCGCCGCCCACCCCGCGGCGATGCAGCTCACGCTCGATCACGTCCGCGACACGCACGGCTCCAGCCGCTCGTTTCTCGCGGCCCACGGCGTCGACGACGCGAGGCTCGCGGCGCTCGCCGACGCGCTCACCGTCACGTGATCGCCAGCGGGGTCTGACGACCGCCGCCAGTGTTCGGGGCCCGGGTTCAGGCGTCCGGGGCGAAGCGGACGATCGCGGCGGCGGCCTTGTAGGCCGCCTCGGCGGGGCCGACCTCATCGGGACGCAGGAGGTTGGCCATGATCCGCAGCACCCACTCCATCAACGTCCGGCTGTGCATCCCGACGCGCGACAGCTCGCGCATCAACGCCGGTCGGCCGATCACCCGAGCAAAGAGCCGGGCGACCTTGAAATACTGCCCGTACTCGTCGTCGAGCAGCTTGGGGTAGCGCTGCAGGGCCGTCGGATCGCGTTCGGTCAGGGCCTCGTGGATGACGTCGGCGGCCATGCGGCCCGTCTCGTAGGCGTAGTCGATGCCCTCGCCGTTGAACGGGTTGACGCTGCCGGCGGCATCGCCGACGACGAGGTACGTCGGACCCGCCTTGGGCCCGACCGACCCACCCATCGGGATGCGACCGCTGGTGGCCCGGGACTGCGGTTGGCCGGGGTCGATCTCCCAGCGCTCGGCGATCTGGTGCGCATAGGCGTCGAGCAGATGGGTCGTGTTCACCGACTTGAAATCGCGGAACGTCGACAGCAGCCCGACGCCGATGTTCAGCGACCCATCGCCGACCGGGAAGATCCAGCCGTACCCCGGCATCGTCGAGCCGTTGCGATCCTTGACGTCGAGCGCCGACTCGATCCACGGGTCAGCGTGCCGTGGCGACGCCCAGTAGGTGCGGATGGCGGTGCCGTAGGGCCACTCGCGCGTCCGGTACGTGCCCAGGGCCCGGCCGAAGCGGCTGTTCGCACCGTCGGCGACGATCGTGTATCGCGCGGTCAGCTCCTCGGTGGTCGTCGAACCGTCGGGTTGTCTGACATTGACCGTCGCTCCGCGCAGGAACCCGCGATCGACGATCGGCTGGACGGCCTCGTGACCGGTCAGCAGCCGGGCGCCGGCGGCGGCGGCGTTGGCGGCGACCATCTCATCGAGGTCGCGTCGCCGCACGACATAGCCGTGCTGGGGGTACACAGGGTGGCTGGGCCATGCCAGTTCGAGCTCTCGCCCGGCGCCGGTGGCGCGCAGACCGTGGTAGCGGTGAAAGCGCTCCAACGGCTGCGACAGCCCCATGTCGTCGAGCTGCTTGACGGCCCGCGGGGTCAGCCCGTCGCCGCACGTCTTGTCGCGCGGGAACGTCTTCTTCTCGATGACCGTGACGTCGTGGCCGTTGCGTGCCAGCCAGTAGGCCGCGGCCGCGCCGGCGGGACCGCCCCCGACGACGAGGACCTCGGTCACGCCGTCGTCACGCGCCGGGCGGGTTGCCGGGAGCGGGGCCGTCGCCGATCGGGATGATCGCCAGGTCTTCGCCGGCGACGCTGCTGAGTCCGGCGTCGGCCAACTCGATCAGGGTGGTCGAGCCCTCTTCGAGGGCGGCGAAGATCGGGGACTCCTCCGAGCACCAGTTCTCGAACTCCTCGATCCACTCCTCGGAGGCCGGGTCGGCGCCGCCGAGGTCGTAGCGCTCGTGGCAGACGACGCCGAGGATCTCGGCGTCGCTCAGCTCGCCGGCCCACGGGGGCATCACGGCGAGCGATCCGGCGGTGTGCGCACCGCCCTCGCGGTCTGGGTTGCCATAGCTGGCGATCCCCGCCAGCTGGTAGGCCGCCGTGCCGTAGTACACGAAACGGATCTGGTCCTCGATGTGCGGAAAGGTATCCAGGACCGCCCCGTCGGCGAAGGGTCGCCCGGCGCCACCGCCCTCGCCGGCGGCCCCATGGCAGCTCGAGCAGTTGCCGTACACGTCGATGCCGACCGCGATCGGACCCGACGACTCCTCGGGGGCCTCGGTCAGCGCCCGGATGTACATGAACGCCCAGATCGGCAGCAGGCTGAGCGCACCCATCGCCCAGTAGGGGATCTTCGCCCGTCGCTTGTACGCCGCGACGACCGGTGTGTCGGGCTTCGGTGGCGCTGGCGCCTGGGGTTCGGCGCCGGCCTTGCGTGGTGCGGGCCCGCTCGGTGCGGCCGGAGCCGCCGCCTCGACCTTGGCCGGGGTGGCTGCCGCCGGTGTCGACTCGGCCGTGGCCTCGCCGTCGCCGCCGAGTCCCAACGCCGAGCGACGGTCTCGCGAGCGCTTCAACAGGTGTTCGGGAATCTCGGTCATCGCGCCGGTGTGCTCCGATGCGAGCGAGTGAGCGCCAGCGAACGAGCGGCCGGGTGCGGCCTGCGTGGCCGGGGAACGCAGATGACGATCACGCGGCGACACGATAGAGCGTCGGAACGGGCTGCCCCAATCTCTCCGCGCGGCGACCGATCGACACCGTCATGATGGTGCCAACGCTCCGTAGGTCGCCGCCAGCAGTCCGGCGGCGCGGGTGTCGCCGACCGTGCCCTCGCCCATGCGGTTCATCACGTAGGCGAAGCTGACCCGGGCGTCGACGTCGACCACGGCGAGCGACCCACCCCAGCCGCCCCAGAAGGCGGTGCGAGGGTTGGGCAGCGGCACCATCTCGTTGGGCAGTCCGAACCCGATTCCGTGGCGTACGAGCGTCGGCAACACGAGATCCGGCGCGTTGCACTGCTCACGGAACACGGTGTCGACCCCGGTCGGCGACAGGAGGCGCACCCCCATCGCCTCACCGCCGCAGGCCATCGGGGTGTGCACGGTCGCCACCGACCGGGCGTTGCCGTGCCCACCCGCCGCGGGGATCTCGGCCCGCCGCCACGGCACGGTCGAGGAGAACGCGGCGTCGAGCGGCGGGTTGGCCAGCGTCCGCAACGCGATCTCGCTCAACCCGTCGGTGATCGCGTCCGGGGGCGGGATCACGTGGGCCACGTCGCCGTCGCGCTCGGCCGGCGTCCCGATGTGGAAGTCCGCCCCCAACGGGCCGGTCACCTCCTGGCGGACGAAGTCACCGACGGTCTGCCCGGTGACGCGCCGGATCACCTCGCCCACGAGGTACCCCTGGCTGACGGCGTGGTAGCCGTTCGCCGTGCCGGGCTCCCACCAGGTGGCCTGGTCGGCGAGGCGCCGGGTGGCCACCTCCCAGTCGAGGAGGTCGGTCATCGTCATCGGCTCGTCCCAGCCCGGTAGGCCGGCGGTGTGCGAGAGCAGGTGGCGCACCAGGACACCGTCCTTGCCCGCGGCGTCGAAGCCGGGCCAGTACCTCGCCACCGGGGCGTCGACATCGAGGTCGCCGCGATCGGCCAGCATCAGTGCGGCAAGGGCCGTGACCGTCTTGGTGGTCGACCAGACGTTGATGATCGTGTCCCGCTCCCAGGGCACGCCGCGGGCGATGTCGGTGTCGACGGTGCCGCCCCAGAGGTCGACGACGAACACGCCGTCGACGGTCACGGCGACCGCCGCGCCCACGTCACGGAGGGGTGCGTCCTCGGCGAAGTTGGCCGCGAACTGGGTCGCCACGGCGGCGAAGCGGTCGTCACAGGTTCCGTCGATGTTCATCGCGCCTCCTCAGGTCCGGGCGACTATGTCCCGGCGGCACCGTAGGGCGGCGGGCTCGAGGTGTTCGATCCGGCACGTTCGCGCATCACGAGCGCACAACCCTTCGAAACGGGGGGTGCCGCGTGACAGACTGCTTTGTGGCTCCGAGCGCGCCTCGGGCTACGTTTCGTGCACCCGTTCACGAGCGGGTGTTCCACCGCCTCCGACACGACCGACACGACCACCACCGCAGCCGGCGAAAGGCCCACACCGCGACATGATCGCCATCGACATCTTGAAGTGGCCCGGGATGAACCAGGCGTTCCTCGTGTCGTTCATCGCGTCGATCCTGCTGACGCTGGCGGTGATCCCCTACGGCAAGCGTCGGCCCGTCGGAGCGCCGCTGTCGTGGGGCGAGGCGATGATCGCGTCGACGTACGCGTTCTTCCTGATGTTCCTGGCCTTCGGCATCGTCCCCCATCAGTGGATCGATCACGCCGACCGGAACCTCGGCTGGAGCAAGGACAACATCATCTACGGCCCCGGTGGCATCCTCAAGCCACGATCGGCCGGCGGCTGGAACCCGATCACGCTGCAGTACGAGGCGGTGCGCGACATCGTCGTGGTGCTGATCCACGCCATCTACTTCGGGCTGATCATCTTCATCTGGAGCTGGTGGCAGAAGCGTGGCCAGACCACGTCCACCGAACTCGAGACCAGCACCTACGGCCGACCCTTGGTGAAGAAGGCGTAGCTCGATGGCCAGGACCGATGCCAACCCGCCGATGATGCCCTACACCGACGAGTACTCGTTGGTGGAGGTCGACGCCGACTATCTGACCAAAGCGGTCAAGCCCAAGCAGTTCATCCACATCGATCAGACCGAGTGCATCATGTGCGAGGGCTGCGTCGACATCTGCCCGTGGAAGTGCATCCACATGGTCGTCCCCGACGCCATCGTCGAGGCGTCCGGCACCGAGCGACCCGGCGAGGACCCGTCCGACAACGTGGTCTTCATCATCGACGACGACATCTGCACGCGCTGCGCCCTGTGCGTGGATCGCTGCCCGACCGGCGTGATCATCCTCGGGAAGGCGGGTGCCGCCGGCCTCGCTGGGGACACCCACGCCCGCACCAACAGCCACGGCTACGCCTACGGCATGAGGTTCTGAGGATTCATGGCCAAGATCATCGACGAGAAGCCCCGTCCCACGATGAAGGACCGCATGAACAATGCGGTCGACGGCGTGCAGGGCAGCCAGGTCTGGAGCAGCATCTTCCGGCCCGGTTCGATCTTCCGCAAGGGCTACACCGACAGCCCGCGCAACCGGTCCTACGTGATCATGAACTCGGTGCTGTACCACCTGCACCCGGTCAAGGTGAAGCGGCACGCCGTCAAGGTCAGTTACACGTTGTGTCTCGGCGGCCTCAGCTTCTTCCTCTTCATCCTGCTGACGGTCACGGGCATCTTCTTGATGTTCTTCTACCGACCGGAGGCGACGGCGGCCTGGAACGACATCTCCAACCTGCAGACCTCGGTCACCTTCGGGATGCTGGTCAGAAACATGCACCGATGGGGCGCGCACCTGATGGTGCTGTCGGTGTTCCTGCACATGGCGCGCGTCTTCTACCACGGCGCCTACAAGCCGCCGCGCGAGTTCAACTGGGTGATCGGCGTCATCCTCCTGACGCTGACGCTCCTGCTGTCGTTCACCGGCTACCTGCTGCCGTGGGACCAGCTGGCGCTGTGGGCCGTCACGGTGGGTACCAACATGATGGGTTACGCCCCGGTGATCGGTCAGGAGGTCCGCTTCGTCCTTCTCGGAGGGGCCGAGATCGGCCCGGAGACCCTGCTGCGCTGGTACGTGCTCCACGTGCTGTTCTTCCCGTTCGTCATCGTCATCTTCATGGCGATCCACTTCTGGCGTGTCCGCAAGGACGGCGGCATCTCGGGGCCGCTATGAGGCGTTCCCCGGCCACGCAGGCCGTTGGCGGCCACTCGCTCGCTGGCGCTCGCTCGCTCGTGGGTGGTGACGCGGCCGCCCCCGTGGTGAGGCGTTCCCCGTCCGCTCGTATCGGAGGCAGTCGATGACTGAGATCCCAGAGCACCTGTTGAAGCGGGCGCAGGCCGCCCGTGACAAGGCGGCCGAGGAGCCGGCACCGGCGGCTGACACCGCCGCCGCGGCGGAGGAGCCCGCCGGTGACTCGCGCATCCCGGCCCACTTGCTCGAACGCTCGCGTGCCGCCAAGGCCAACAAGGAAGGCGGCGACGATGCTGCCGGTGGCGGCGCCGTCGCCGTCGCCGAGCGACCTGGCGCGGTCGTCACCGCTCCGAGCGATGGTGGCGGTGCCGTCCCCGTCGGCGCCGGGCCCGGCGGTCACACCCAGCGGCTTCTCACCGTCGTCAAGAGCGGCTCGATCCAAGACGTCAAGGCCTCGCCGGTCGACAAGGTGCACACCTGGCCCCACCTGTTGGCGGCCGAGTTCGTCGCCGCACTGGCCTGTCTGGCGTTCGTGTTCATCTTCTCGATCTTCGTCAACGCACCGCTGCTGCAGGACGCCAACTTCAACCAGACCCCCAACCCGTCGAAGGCGCCCTGGTACTTCCTCGGTCTGCAGGAACTGCTGACGATGTTCCACCCGATGGTCGCCGGCGTGACCATCCCGGGTGTCGGGATCATCCTGCTGATCTTCGCCCCGTACATCGACAAGAACCCCTCGAACAAGCCCGAGGACCGCAAGTTCGCGACCTCGCTGATGACGGTCCACCTCATGTTCTGGGCGGTCCTGGTCATCATCGGCTCGTTCTTCCGGGGACCGGGCTTCAACTTCTACCTGCCGTGGACCGACCGGCTGTACTTCGAGCTGTGATCCACCAACCGACCA